>DATIUS010000211.1:0-13265 GCA_035466655.1 Candidatus Sulfomarinibacteraceae bacterium | reverse complement strand
GTGGCGGATCGCAAAGTGCGTCGGGGGCTCGAACGCGGTCACCTCGACGGGGTCCTCGACGGAGATCCCCATGACGCGGACCCGGCCGACAGCGCGCGTCCCGGCGCCGACCGGCGGCGGGGTGGCGAGGCGGACCGACTTCAGATCGTGCATCCATTCGGGCTGCCGTTCGATGTCGGACAGGATCGCCCAGACCCGCTCGATCGGCGCATCGACGGCGACGAACGTGTGGATCGGGCGGGGCGAGGCGCCCGCGACGCGATCGTGGAGCCATCGATCGGCGAGCCAGGCCGCGGACACGGCGAACGGGGCGAGCCGGATGACGAGCCGGAGCAGCCGTCCCACGGTCAGGCCGGGCCGGACCCGTCGGACCGCTCGAGCCTCGCGCCGGCGGCCGCCAGCTCGTCGAGCGCCCGCAGTCCGTCGCCCGGGGTCAGATCCACCGCGGCGATCGCGTCAAGGAAGACGGTCGTGACGTAGCCGAGCCGGATGGCATCCAGCGCGGTGCTCTTCACGCAGTAGTCGGTCGCGAGGCCGCAGACCACGACGCGCTCGACGCCGCGGACCCGGAGGAGATCGTCGAGCTCCGTGGGGACCTCGGCGCCGGTGACGGGATCCCGCATCGTGAAGCCCGAGTAGCCGTCCTCGCCGTTGGCACCCTTGTGCACGCTCGGGCCGACGACCTCGAGGTCCGGGTGGAGCTCCGCCCCCCACGTCCCGCCGACGCAGTGGACCGGCCAGACCCCGCCGTCCCGGGCGAAGTGCGGCGTGTGTTCCGGGTGCCAGTCCTGCGTGTAGGCGACGAAGGCCCCGGCCCGGCCCGCCGCCCGGGCCTCGCGGTTCACGATCGGGATGATCGCCGCGCCTCCGGCGACGCTCAGGGACCCCTGCGGATCGGCAAAGTCGTTTTGGACGTCGACGACGATCAGGGCAGTGCGAGTGTCGTAACGCTGCATCGCCGGACGCTAGCACAGGGACCCGGAGCGGTGGAACCCGGGCGCGACGGGTCGTCGCCCGCGCCACTGTCTTGCAACGCTGCCGCACCCGATCCCCACCGGGGCGCCTCCAGACGCCATGGGCTACCCTTCGCCGCGATGTACCTCGACGAATTCAAGCACCAGCTCCCCGACATCGACGAGCGCGAGACGAGCGACTGGATCGAGTCGCTCGATGACGTCCTCGACCAGGAAGGCGAGACCCGCGCCCGGTTCCTCCTGTTCAAGCTCCTGAAGCGGGCTCGCCAGCGCCAGGTCGGCCTGCCGCCGCTCACGAACACCCGGTACATCAACACGATCAGCCCCGAGCAGGAGCCGTTCTTCCCGGGTGATGAGGACCTGGAGCGGCGGATCCGTCGCCTGATCCGCTGGAACGCCGTGGCGATGGTCCTTCGGGCGAACAGCCGGTTCGCCGGGATCGGCGGCCATCTCGCAACGTATGCCTCGGCGGCGACCCTGTACGAGGTCGGGTTCAACCACTTCTTCCGCGGCAAGGACGGCGACGGGCCGGGGGACCAGATCTTCTACCAGGGCCATGCCGCACCGGGCATCTACGCCCGGGCGTTCCTCGAGGGCCGGCTGAGCGGGGAACAGCTGGACCACTTCCGGCGCGAGACCCCGCCTCAGAACGGCCTGTCCTCCTACCCACATCCGCGGCTGATGCCGGACTTCTGGGAGTTCCCGACCGTCTCGATGGGCCTCGGCCCGATCTCGGCGATCTACCAGGCCCGCTACAACCGGTACCTGGAGAACCGCGGCCTGCTCGACACCTCGAGCTCGCGGGTGTGGGCGTTCCTCGGCGACGGCGAGACCGACGAACCCGAAGCGCTGGGCGCCCTCCACGTCGCCGCACACGAGGGCCTGGACAACCTGACCTTCGTCGTGAACTGCAACCTCCAGCGGCTCGACGGTCCCGTCCGCGGCAACGGCAAGATCATCCAGGAGCTCGAAGCCGTCTTCCGCGGCTCGGGCTGGAACGTCATCAAGGTGATCTGGGGCCGCGAGTGGGACGAGCTCCTCGCCCGCGACGTGGACGGCGCCCTGGTCGAGAAGATGAACACGACGGTCGACGGCGAGTTCCAGAAGTTCTCGGTCGCCGGCGGTGCGTACGTCCGGGAGCACTTCTTCGGGCCGGACCCTCGCCTTCGGCGGCTGGTCGAGCACCTGACCGACGACGATCTCGCGAAGCTTCGCCGGGGAGGCCACGACTACCGCAAGGTGTACGCGGCGTACAAGGCCGCGACCGAGTTCCGTGGCGCGCCGACGGTGGTCCTCGCCAAGACGGTGAAGGGCTGGACGCTGGGTCCGGGGGTCGAGGCCCGGAACATCACCCACCAGGCGAAGAAGCTGTCCGAGCAGGAGCTCCGCATCTTCCGGGATCGCCTCGAGCTGCCCATCCCCGACGAGCAGCTCAAGGATGCGCCGTACTACCATCCCGGCCCGGATTCCGAGGAGGTCCGGTACCTCAAGGAACGGCGCCGCGCGCTCGGTGGCGTGCTGCCGAAGCGGGTCGTCAGGTCCGCGCCGCTCCCGGTCCCCAAGCCCAGCTTCGACCAGGAGTTCGCGGCCGGCAGCCCCACCCCGGTCTCGACCACGATGGCCTTCACGCGGATGCTCCGCAACCTCGTCCGTGACCCCGACCTGGGCCCCCGGATCGTGCCGATCATCCCCGACGAGGCGCGCACGTTCGGCCTGGACCCGCTCTTCAACGAGGTCGGCATCTACGCGTCCGGCGGCCAGCGCTACGACCCGGTCGATTCCGAGCTCGTCATGAAGTACCGCGAGGCGAAGGACGGCCAGGTGCTCGAGGAGGGGATCACTGAGGCCGGCTCGATGGCCAGCTTCGCGGCGGCGGCCACGTCGTACGCGACCCACGGCCTGCCGGTCATCCCGTTCTACATCTTCTACTCGATGTTCGGGTTCCAGCGGACCGGCGACCAGATGTGGGCCGTCGCCGACGGCCGCGGCCGCGGGTTCCTCATGGGCGCGACGGCCGGCCGAACCACCCTCGCCGGCGAGGGGCTCCAGCACGACGACGGGCACACGCACGTCCTGGCGTCCACCGTGCCGAACCTGCGCCAGTACGACCCCGCGTTCGCCTACGAGCTCGCCGCGGTGCTTCGAGACGGGATCGAGCGGATGTATGCGAAGGGCGAGGACATCTTCTACTACGTCACGATCTACAACGAGAACTACCCGCAGGCGCCGAAGCCGGCCGGCGTCGACGAGGGCATCCTGCGGGGCATCTACCGGTTCGCGGCGGCGCCGGACCTTGGGAAGGCGGCGAAGACGGCGCGCCTGGCCGGGTCGGGCTCGATCCTCCTCGGGGTCCTCGAGGCCCAGAAGCTCCTGGCCGAGAAGTTCGGGGTCGCGGCGGAGGTCTACTCGGCGCCGTCGTTCCCGCTCCTGCGGCGGGAGGCCATCGAGGCCGATCGCTGGAACCGGCTCCACCCGGCCGAGGCGCCGCGGCTGCCGTACGTGACCCGGATCCTCGGGTCGGACGGGGGGCCGATCGTGGCGGCCACCGACTGGATGAAGGTCGTGCCGCAGATGGTCGCCCCGTGGGTCCCCGCGACATTCGTCGCCCTCGGGACGGACGGCTTCGGCCGGAGCGACACGCGCGAAAGCCTGCGCGCCTTCTTCGAGATCGACCCGCCGCACATCGCGGCCGCGACGATGTCCGCCTTGGCCCGCGACGGCGCGATCACGCCGAAGCAGGCGGCGGCCGCGATCAGGGAGCTCGGGCTGGACCCGGACAAGGCGGACCCGGCCGGGGTCTGACGCCCCTGGACCGGTGGAATCCAGTTCTCAGGTCACGTTGAGTCGATGACACAAGGCCCCTTGCGTAATCCCAAGTGACCCACTAGGATTTCGGTCGACGCGGGCCTGACGCTCAGTTCGGCCCCTGCAGCCCAGGAGATCCACCGTGGAGTTCGGCGCCCTGACCACCGGCTTCCTCACCGGCCTGCGCGAGGGGGTCGAGGCGGCCCTCATCGTGTCGATCGTCCTTGCCTACGTCGTCCGGACCGGCAACGGCCGGCACATCCCGAAGATCTGGCTGGGGGCCGGGACGGCCGCCGTCGCGAGCGTCGTCCTTGGCCTTGCGCTCTTCAGCACGGTGGGTGGGTTCGAGGAACCGTACGAGCAGATCTTCGAGGGCGCGGCGATGCTGCTCGCGGCGGTTGTCGTGACCTGGATGCTGTTCTGGATGCGCCGCCAGTCGATCAACCTGCGAGGCGAGCTCCAGGCGGCCATCGATCGGGTCCTGACCGAAGGCACGGCCTGGGGCCTTGCGGTCCTTGCCTTCACCGCGGTCATCCGGGAGGGCGTCGAGACCGCGCTCTTCCTCGCCGGCCAGGCGACGTCGGCGGACACCGGTGCCTCGAGCGTCCTCGTCGGCGCCCTCCTCGGGATCGCCGCGGCCGTCGTCATCGGCTGGGGCTTCTACACCGGCAGCCGCCGGATCGACCTGCGCCGGTTCTTCCGCTGGACCGGGATCGCCCTCGTGTTCATCGCCGCGGGCCTGTTGTCCCACGCCGTCCACGAGTTCATCGAGGTCGGCGAGTTCTACGGCATCGCGGTCGTCGGCAGCCAGACCGCGTTCGACATCAGCGGCGTCCTGTCGCACGACGAGGGGATCGGCCAGTTCCTCCGGGCGATCTTCGGGTACAGCGCCCACCCGGAGGTCCTCACGCTCGTCGTGCACGTCGCCTATGTCGTCGGGGTCCTGGTCCTGTACCTGCGGCCCGTCCGGCCGGCTCCACCGGCGCCGCGCCCGGATCCGGTCGGCGCCTGACCGGCTGACCCCCGGCGGGTCGGAGTGCTAGCCTCGAGGCCTCGCGAACTGCACCACGGGAGCCGCCAGATGGAGGCCTTCGAGCTGGGCGACCTGGTCGCCGCGCGCGCCGCTGCCGGGCGCCTCTACCACGAGTTCATCCGCACCCACGACCTGTCCGTCGGGCTGTACGAGCTCCCGGCCGGTGGCGTGGACCCCCAGGGTCCGCACACGGAGGACGAGGTCTACCACGTCGTCTCGGGCCGCGCGACGATCACGGTCGGGGACGAGGAGCGGGCCGTCGGGCCGGGGTCCGTCGTCTTCGTCGCGGCCGACGTCTCCCACCACTTCCACGACATCACCGAGGATCTCGTGGTCCTCGTCTTCTTCGGGCCGGCGGAATACACGCACCGGGTCGACCACCAGCACCACCGCCCACACGGGGCTGCGTCCGCCTGACCGGAGGATCTGCCGCCCGGTCAGTCGCCGCCCACCGCGATCCGGAGCCCGTCTGCGAGCTCCGTTCCCCGACCGGTCTCGTCGTGGCGGAAGAAGACGAGCGCGTCGAGGCCCGCGTCCAGGAAAGGGGCGATTCGGGCCGCCCAGGCGTCCAGCTCGGCCTGACCGTAGTCGTGCCGGCGCAGCCGCAGGTAGAGGCGCGGGCCCGTGACCCGGATCGTGGGAGCCGCCTCGTCCTCGGGGAGTTCCGTGGCGCACAGGGACGCGCCGGCCGTGCGGAGCGCGGCGAACGTCTCGTCCACGTGCCAGGACCCGTGCTGGAACTCGACCACCAGGGGGATCGCCGGCGGCCACGCCGCGAGGAGCCGGGCGAGCGCACGGTCGGACGTCCCGTCGTCGCGCCGCTGCACGTTCTGGGGGACCCGGAACAGGACCGCCCCGAGCCGCTCACCGAACTCGTCGAGCCCGTCGGTCAGCCAGGCGACGGCGTCGGGGGCGGCCGGCCCGAGCGCCCGCGTCGCCGAGCCGCGCTGGGCCTTCACGACGAACCGGAACTCCGGCGGCGTGGCGGCCGCCCACGCCCGGATCCGGGCCGCCGTCGGCCGCCCGTAGAAGGTGTTGTTCAGCTCGACCGCCGGAAGGCGTGACGCGTAGTACGGCAGCAGGTGGTCACCCCGCAGCCCTGGCGGGTAGAAGCGTGGCGCCCAGCCCGGGTAGGCGAAGCCGCTCGTGCCGACGAGCAGCCGGCCACGCACGGCCTGTCTGCCGGGTCAGCGGGTCAGGGCGGCGGCAAGGTCCCCCTTGTCACCGGTGACGCCGGCCCCGCCCGCATGGTCCGCGACCCGCTGCATGGCCCGATGGACGGCGGCGATGTCATCGTCCGGGATCGCGTCGAGGAAGTAGGCCGAGATCCCGCGGAGGTGGGTGGGCGATGCCGACCGGAGCCGTTCGATGCCCGCGTCGGTGAGCGTCGCCTCCGCGCCGCGTGCGTCGCTCGAGCAGCTGCTCCGGGTCACCAGCCCGTCCTCGACGAGGCGATCGACAAGCCGAGTGACACCCGATTTCGAGAGCAGCAGCGCCTCGGCGAGCCGGCTCATGCGGATTCGGTGGTCGGGTGCCTCCACCAGGCTGAGGAGCGCCCCGTATTCCTGGAGCGACAGGCCGTGCTCGACGCGCAGCTCCTCGTCCAGTCGCCGGGCCACCTGCACGTAGGCCGTGAGGAAGGCCCGCCACGGGGCGAGGCGCGGGTCGCGGGGAAGGAGCGGACGGCCGCCCGGATCGGGGATGGACATGGTCCGAGGATACCGGGCGGATCGTTGAATCGTCAATGATTGACAACGCAACGATCCTCGAATATAGTTGCGCAGTCAACCACCGGCCGCCGGCCGGAACGCACCCTGGACAGCCAGAAGGACACCGCGAGGACCATGAGCACCTGGACGATCGACTCCACGCACAGCGAGGTCACGTTCTCTGCGCGACACATGATGATCACCACCGTCCGCGGGAAGTTCGCGAACGTGACGGGTTCGATCGAGCTCGACGAGACCGAGACCGACATCACCGGTGGGCGGATCCAGATCGGGATCGGCAGCCTCACCACCGGCGTCGATTCACGCGACGAGCACCTCCGGTCGGGCGACTTCTTCGACGTCGCCAATCACCCGGAGGCGACCTACGAAGTCCGCGGCGTCCGACGCCTGGACGGGACGGAGTTCGAGGTCGTCGGCGACCTGACGATCAAGGGCGTGACCCGTGCGGTGCCGCTGCGAGCCGAGTTCCTCGGCTTCTACTCGTCGATGCAGGGTGCCCGCCGCCTCGGCGTGAGCGCGTCAGGCCGGTTCGACCGCTCGGCCTTCGGGCTCAACTGGAATGTTGCCCTCGAGACGGGCGGCTGGCTGGTCAGCGACGAGGTCAGGCTTTCGATCGAGGTCGCGCTCGAGGTGGTATCGGCCGCGGTCTCGGTCGCCGCCTGACGGCGTCGCGGGCGCGGGCCATGTCGGAGGGCCGGCGCACGCGCGCGGGCGGCGGCCGCTACGATCGGCGCCATGACAACCCTCGACATCGACGCCCTGCGCCGCCGCTTTCCGGCCCTTGAAGTCCTCCACGGGGACGCGCCCCTCGTCTTCTTCGACGGCCCCGGCGGGACGCAGGTCCCGGACGCGGTGATCGACGCCGTCGCCGGGTACTACCGGACCTCGAACGCGAACCACGGCGGTGCCTTCGAGACCTCGCGCCGGTCCGACGGGATCGTGGACGAGGCGCACTCGGCGGTTGCCGACCTGCTCGGGGTGGACGCGGACGAAGTGACCCTCGGCGCGAACATGACGACCCTCACCTTCCACCTGAGCCGGTCGATCACGGCGGCCATGGAGCCCGGCGACGAGATCGTCGTGACCGGGCTGGACCACGCCGCGAACGTGGATCCGTGGCTGGCAGCGGCCGCCGATCGGGGTCTCGTGATCCGCTGGTGGGAGCCCCACCTCGACGACTGCACGCTCCATCTCGAGGACCTCGAGGCGATCCTGTCGCCGCGGACCAGGCTCGTTGCGGCCGGCTGGGCGTCGAACGCCGTCGGGACGATCAATCCCGTGGCCGAGATCGCTGCCGCGGCACATCGCGTCGGCGCGCTCGTCTACATCGATGCCGTCCACGCGGCGCCGCACCTGTCCATTGATGCCCGGGCCGTGGACGCCGACTTCGTCGCCTGCTCGGTCTACAAGTTCTTCGGCCCGCACGTGGGCGTGGTCTACGGCCGGCGCTCGATCCTCGCCGCGCTTCGTGCCTACAAGGTCCGGCCGGCCGGACACCGGTTCGAGACCGGGACCGGCAACTTCGAGGGGCTCGCGGGCTCCCTCGCCGCGATCGGCTATCTCGAGGACGTCGGGCGGATGGCCGGCGCGCCGGCCTCGGCGACGCGGCGCGGGCGCCTGGTGGCCGCGATGGCCGCGATCCGGGAGGTCGAGATGACCCTCTACCGGCGACTCCACGACGGCCTTGCCGCGATCCCCGGCGTCACGCTCTACGGAATCGTGGATGCTGCGGCCTTCGATCGGCGTACACCGACGGCCGCGCTCAATCTCCAGGGGACGGATGCCCACACGGTCGCGGCGCGTCTCGGCGCCGATGGGATCGCGGTCTGGGACGGCGACTTCTACGCCACCGGCCTCGTGGAGCGCCTGGGCCTCGCGCCCGCCGGCGGCCTCGTTCGCATCGGGCTGACGCACTACAACACCGCGGCGGAGGTGGACCGGCTGATCGTCTCCCTCAGGCGGATCGTGGCCGAGGCCAGGCCGGCAACCCGGGCAGTTGCCGGTGCGTCCCCGGCGCCGGCCGCTGCCGGCTGACCAGGACGAGCCCGTGACCGGCCCGGCCGTCGCGGTCATCGGCGGCGGGATCGTCGGGCTCGCGACCGCTGCCTTCCTCGCCGAGGGCGGCGCCCGGGTCACCGTCTACGAGCGCGAAGCGATCGGGGCGGGGGCGTCCGGGCGCAACTCGGGGGTCGTCCAGCACCCGTTCGATCCCGCGCTCGTGCCGCTCTACGGGGAGAGCGTGGAGGCCTACCGGCGACTGGCCGGAACCTCGCCCGACATCGGCTTCGCGCTCCCGGCCGAGCCGGCCGGCCTGCTCCTCGTGGCCCACCGGTCGAGCGTTGTCGAGCTCCTTGGTTCGCACCTGCGGGCCGCGCTGCCCGAGCTCGATGTCGAGATCCTGGGCGTGGCCGACCTCCGGCGGCTGGAACCATCGATCGCGGACGGCGTGCATGCCGTCCGCCTGCCGATCGGCTACCCGATCGTCCCTGCGGCGCCGACCTACGCCTGGGCGAACCGCGCGGACCGTCTCGGGGTCGTCATCCGGCTCGGTCGCTCGGCGCGGCCGATCGTGGCGGGCGGCCGAGCCAGCGGCGTGGACGTCGACGGCCGGCCCGAGCCCGCCGATGCCATTGTTCTGGCGGCCGGCCCCTGGACCTCGGAGCTCGCCGATCCGTCGGGGCGGTGGCGGCCGATCCGTCCGCTGTGGGGCGTCGTCGTCGAGACGCTGCTCGCCGACCCGCCGCGGCACGTCATCGAGGAGGCGGCGATGGACGTCGCCCTTGGAACGGGCGACCTGGCCGCGGGTGCGGGTGAGGCGGCGGAGGATCGCGCGTCCACGCCGGAGACGAGCCTCGTGACCGCCGGCGGCGCCACGGCCGTCGGCTCGACGTTCCTCGACGATGAGCCTGATCCGTTCGCATGGACGGAGCGCATCCTCCTGCGCGCGGCCACCTTCGTGCCCGCCGTGCTCGACGCCCCGATCCGCGAGACGCGGGCCTGCGCTCGACCACTGGCCGCGGACGGCCGGCCGCTGATCGGCGCCGTGCCGTGGGCGGACGGCCTGTTCGTCTGCGCCGGGCACGGGCCCTGGGGGATCACGACCGGGCCGGCTTCCGGGCGCCTGATCGCGGACCTCGTGCTCGGACGGGCGCCGGCGATCAGCTCCGCCTTCGACCCGGCTCGGTTCGGCGCCACCTGAAGGCCCGATCGGCCGTTGGCCGATCGGGCCACCGCGGGCGTCGGCCACCGCCCGATCAGCGGATCGTGTAGCTCCGCGGCGTTGCGGTCGCTCCGACCCCCGGGGCGATCGCCGACCGGTTTCCGTATGCTGCCGTGGTGACGATACCCGCCGCCCGCACCTACGGCGCCCAGAGCATGACCGCCCCGCTCCGGGACGTCCTCGTGAAGCGTCCCGGCCGGGCGTTCGGGGCGGCCTTCGACACCCCGGACCACGGATTCCATCACCCCGTGGACCTCGAGCTCGCTCGCCGCGAGCACGACGCCTTCGTCGAGGTCCTGGCCTCGCTCGGGCCGCGGGTCCAGGAGCTGAACGCAGAAGTCCCGAGCCCGGACCTCGTCTACACCTTCGACCCGCTCCTGGTCACCGATCGGGGCGCGATCCCACTCCGCCCCGGCAAGGCCAACCGCCAGGTCGAGCCGGCGGCCATCGAGGCGTGGACATCGGCGCACGGCATCCCGACCCTCGGCCGGATCGAGGCGCCGGGCACGGTCGAGGGCGGGGACACCTTCTGGCTGCGCCCGGACCTGTTCTGCATCGGGCGAACCCTGCGAACGAACAGCGACGGGGTGCGCCAGCTCGCGTCGCTCGTGGGCGGGGACGTTCGGGTCTTCGACGTCCCGTACTGGCGCGGCCCGGCCGAGCTGATCCACCTGCTCTCGGTGATCTCACCGGTCGCCGACGACTTGGCGGTCGTCTTCGAGCCGCTCCTGCCGGTCGGCCTGTGGCAGCTCCTCCGCGACCTCGGGATCCGCACGATCCCCGTGCCCGAGGTGGAGTTCCCGACCCTCGCCTGCAACGTCCTCGCCGTTCGGCCGGGCGTCCTGATCATGGCTGACGGCAACCCCGAGACCGCCGCCGCGCTGGCGGCGGCCGGCTGCGAGGTCCACACGTACCCGGCGTTCGAGATCGGGATCAACGGGTCCGGAGGGCCGACCTGCATGACCCGCCCGCTTCTCCGCGACGATGGCGCCTGACCCAGCGAAGGGCATGATCGCCCCCGCGGTCGACGTGGGGCGGCTGCTCGAGGACCTGCGGGCGCTCGTGGCGATCCCGAGCATCACCGGCTCGGAGGAGGCCGCGGTCGCCTGGGCGGCGGCCGCGCTCCAGGAGGCCGGCTTGGCCGTCGAGGTGATCCGGCCGGACCTCCCGGCCCACCGGGCCGATTCCGACTGGCCGGGCGAGGAGATGCCGCGGGCGTCGCTCCCGACCGTCATCGGCCGCGCCGGCGTCCCCGGCGGGCGGCGCCTGGTCCTGTCGGGGCACCTCGACGTGGTGCCGCCCGGCGATCCGGCCACCTGGACGGTCGATCCGTGGGGCGCCACCGTCGAGGCCGGCCGCCTGTACGGGCGCGGCGCCTGCGACATGAAGGGTGGCGTGGCCTCGATCATCGCCGCCGTCCGGGCGCTCGGCACCGCCGGCGACCTGGCGAGTCTGCGCGGCGAGCTCGTCGTCGCCCTCGTTCCTTCGGAGGAGGACGGGGGCCAGGGCACGCTGGCGGCCATCCGGGCGGGTGTCCGGGGAGACATGGCGATCATCACCGAGCCCTCGAGGCTCGACATCGTCGTCGCCCACGCCGGCGCCATCACCTTCCGCCTGTCCGTGCCGGGCCGGGCGGCGCATGCCTCGCAGCGGCGCGAAGGCGTCTCGGCGCTCGACAACCTGTACACCCTGATCGCCGCCCTCGGGACCGACGAGACTCGGCGCAACGCAGCCGAGACCGATCCCCTGATGACGGCGCTGGGCCTGCCGTACCCGACGATCATCGGCATCGTGTCCGGCGGCCACTGGGCATCCACCGTGCTCGACCGGGTCGTGGCCGATGGCCGCTACGGGGTCCGCCTCGGGCAGACTGCCGCGGAGGCTGCCGACGAGCTGCGCGCCTGCATCGGCGCGGCCTGTGCGGCGGACCCGTTCCTCCGCGAGCATCCGGCGACCGTGGAGATCACGGGCGGCCGCTTCGGATCGGCCCGCGTGCCGTCGGATCACCCGCTGCCGCTCGGCCTGGCCGATGTGGCTGCGGCCGTGACGGGCCGCCGGCCCACGCTCCTCGGCGTGCCGTATGGCGCTGACATGCGACTGTTCGTGAACGTGGCCGACACACCCTGTGTCATCTACGGCCCAGGGGACGTCCGCCGTGCGCACAGCGCCGACGAGTTCGTGCCGCTCGACGAGGTCGAGACGTGCGCCCGGGTCCTCGCTGCCTGGGTCTCCCGCGAAATCGGGCCACGACCCTGACGGGGCACGTGTTCCTCCGGAGGCTACAGCTAGATCTCGCCGGCGATGTCGAGCTCGTTCGGGATCGGTGTGGGCCCGAGGCGGAGGACGGCGTCCGCGAGCCGTGAGCGCCGGGTGACGAGCACGAGCACGGGCAATGCGACGAGGGCGACCCCGAGCACGCCCAGCGTCGCATAGCCGGCGGTCGCGACCACCACGCCTGACCCGGCGCTGGCGACGGCGGCCGCGCTCCAGATCAGCGCATCGGTCAGCCCCTGGACGCGCGCTCGCTCGACCAGCGAGACGCCGCTCGTGAGGAGGGCGCTCCCGGCGACGAACCCGAGGTTCCAGCCCCAGCCGAGCAGGAACATCGCGAGGAGCAGGAGGCCCTCCTCGGCCGGCGGTGCGATGGCCGCGAGCGCCGAGGAGAGCGCCAGGATTGCGGTACCGAAGAAGATCACGCCGATCGGGCCGAACCGGTCCGTCATCCGGCCGCTGGCCGGAGCGAACGCGAACATCCCGAGCGTGTGCGCGCTGAGGACGAGGCCGACGGCACCGAGCCCATGGCCGTGGGTCGCCATGTGGAGCGGGGTCATCGTCATGATCAGGGTCATGACGGCCTGGCCGACGACGAGCGCGACGAGCGCCGAGATCACGATCGGTCGCCGGAGGATGGCTCCGATCCGCTCGGACGGCGCCGCGTCGTGCGCCGCCCGGCTTGATTCGTGGGCGATCTCGAACGGATCCGGCCGCAGCAGGACGTGGGTCAGGAGGGCCGCGGCGCCGACGAACACGACCGGGACCAGGTAGGCCCCCGCCGTCTCCGGCAGCCCGATCGACTTCATCATGCCGCCGGCGACGGGCACCAGGTTCGGGCCGACCACGGCGCCGACGGTGGCCGCCCAGACGGCCGTCGAGATCGCGGTGGCCCGCCGCTCAGACGCCACGAGGTCCGCTGCCGCGTAGCGGGAGGCCTGGTTGGAGCTGTTGCCGAAGCCGATGAAGAACGTGCCGACAAGCAGCAGGGGGAACGAGGTGACGATCACGGCGCCGGTGGCCACGATCGCGCCGACAACCCCGAGTCCGTAGCCCGTGACGAGGGCCTCCCGCCGGCCGCGCCGGGAGGCCAGCCAGCCGATCAGTGCCGAGCCGAGGGCGGCCCCGCCGACGACGAAGGCGCCGGGTGCCCCGGCGAGGGCGGTCGAACCGGCCAGCTCCGCGGCCGCGATCGTCGCGATCGTGACAGCGGCGATGTGCCCGATGCTGCC
>DATIUS010000210.1:0-10979 GCA_035466655.1 Candidatus Sulfomarinibacteraceae bacterium | reverse complement strand
GTCCAGGCCGCGCTGTCGTTCGGCTTCGCGATCTTCCCGACCGACCTCGAGGCTCGCGCGATCACCTGGGTCGGTGCCGTCCACCTCGCGGTCTTCTACCTCTACGCGGTGACGATGCCGCTCACGCTGCTCGTCCTGGGGCTCGTCATGCGCCTCGACCCACGCTGGCGTGGGAGCGTCCGCCCGACCCTGATCGCCGCCGGTCTCGTCGTGGCCGCGACGGCCCTCGTCCCGGCCACGATCGAGGGCCCGCTCACCCCGTGGCTCGGACTCCTGGAGCGTCTCTACGTCGCGATCCCGTCCGCGTGGCAGGTCGGCGTGGGAATCCTGGCATGGCGGTTGGTCCCGCGGCAGCGGGGGCCAGAGCCGGGCGCCAGACGGGCTGGGCCGCCGGGGGGATCGTGAAGCTGCCGCCCCGCGGCGGCGTGATCTGTCGGAGTCGCTGTCGCGGACCCAGTCAGGATCGCGATCGCCGGCTCCCGAGCGTGCAGCCTCGACGCTGGTCGCCCCGGGCGCCTGGTTCGCTCGTTCATGTCCGTGGCCGCATCAAAGGCCGTTTCGGTGACCGTCGACACTCGAGCCGCGCTGTCGATCTGATGCGGCCATTCGCATCAGAAGCGGGTGTCGTCCTCGCAAGCCGAACGGTCGTGCGCCGCAACCGGCGTCTGGGCGCGCCTGGATGGAATGCCGATCGATCTCGTACGCTCCGCCGATGACCGCCGCCGCGCCCGCCGCGTCTCGCGAGCCGTGGACCGTTCGGGTCGCGATGTGGAGCGCCCGGTGGCGCTGGCCGGTCGTGGCCCTGTGGTTGGTGGTGACGATCGGGCTATTCGCGGGCAGCCTGGCGGCCGGCGGGACGGCGACGCTCGATGCGAACACCGACCCGAGCGGCCCGCGACTCGAGGCCGAGGAGGCGTACGACGTCCTCGGGGCCGGCGCGGAGGCGCCTCCCTCGGAGCGGCTCGTGATCGTCCTCGACGGCGGGACCGGCGCGGCGACCGATGCCGCCTTCCGGGCGGGCGTCGCCGCGCTCGTGGCGGACCTGGCCGCCGCCACCGGGACCGTGGACGGGGACGAGACCCCCACGTTCGACGAGCTGGTCGATCCCTTTGGGGCGCCGCCGCAGGCGGGCCTCATCTCCGACGACGGCACGACGGTCCAGGTCGTGGGCAACGTGCCCGGCGAGGACGACCAGGTCGAGGCGCTCCTCGAGCCGATCCCGGGGATCGTCGCCGGCGCCCGAGCGTCGATGCCCGCCGTCCGCCTTCACGTCATCAGCAACACGTTCATCAACCGCGACATCAACGACCTGATCTCCCACGACCTCGACGCCTCGCTCCGGGTGACCCTGCCGCTGACGTTCGCGATCCTCCTGGCGGCCTTCGGGGCCATCGTCGCCTCGATCATCCCGCTGGTCCTGGCGGTGACGGCGCTGCTGGCGGCGTTCGGGATCCTGGGGCTGTACAGCCAGGTCGTGTCCCCGGTGAGCCCGAACGCGACCCAGCTGATCGTGCTCATCGGCCTGGCGGTGGCCGTCGACTACTCACTGTTCATGGTCACCCGGTTCCGGACGGAGCGCCGCCACGGCCGATCCGTCCCCCTCGCCATCGAGGTCGCCAGCAGCACCGCCGGCCGGGCGGTCTTCTTCTCCGGCCTCGCCGTGATGATCTCGCTGGCCGGGCTGCTGACCCTCGGAATCACCCTTTTCACCTCGATGGCCGTCGGCACGATCGGGGTCGTGCTCGTCTCGGTGATCGGCAGCCTGACGTTCCTGCCGGCATCGCTCGCGATCGTCGGGGACGGCGTGAACCTGGGGCGGCCCGCGACGTGGATCCCGAGGCTGCTCGTCCGCTTCCGCGTCGGCGGCGCCCGCCGGGCCGGGCATCGCGCGCTCCACTGGCTGGAGCGCCGGGCGTCGCGACCGGAGGGGAGCGGCGTCTGGGCCCGCCTCGTGACCCGGGTGATGGCCCGCCCGATCGCGATGCTTACCGTCTCCGGCCTCCTCCTCGCGGCCCTCGCGACCCCGGTCCTCAACCTGCGGATCGGCCTGACCGACATCACCGGCTTCCCGCCATCGATCGACGGCGTCGCCGGCATCCGCCTGGTCAACGAGAAGTGGCCGCGGGGCACGGACCTCCGGCTGGACGTGGTCGTGACCGAGGCCGCGCGCGAGGACGTCCGGGCCGCCATCGAGCGGCTGAAGGTGGAGGCGCTCGAGATCCCGGGCCTGAGCGGACCGCCCCGGGAGCGACTGTCGCGGGCGGGGGATGTCGCGCTGGTCTCGTTCACGATGGGCGGCAACCGGAACGACGAGGCGAACCGGGCGCTCGTCCGGCAGGTCCGGACCGAACTCCGACCGGCGATCTTCGGGGGGCTGGACGGCGTGCGGACGTTCGTGGCCGGGCAGGCCGCGATCGCCCTCGACGTAACGAACATCTATGTCGACGGCACGCCGCGGATCTTTGCGTTCGTGCTGGGGTTCTCATTCCTCCTCATGCTCGTGGCGTTCCACTCGATCGTGATCCCGATCAAGGCGATCGTCCTCAACCTGCTCTCGACCGGGGCGGCCTTCGGGGTGCTCGTGCTCGTCTTTCACGAGGGCTGGTTGGCCGAACCGTTGGGGATCACGGCCGGCGGGGTGATCGAGAGCTGGGTCCCGATCTTCATCTTCACGATCCTGTTCGGCCTGTCGATGGACTACCACCTGTTCATCCTCACCAGGATCAAGGAGGCCCGGGATCGCGGTCTGGACTCGCGGGCGGCGGTGGCGCGGGGCATTTCCGTCACCTCCGGCACGATCACCAGCGCGGCCTCGATCATGGTCGTGGTCTTCGCCGCGTTCGTGACCCTGAAGTTCGTGTTCATCCAGCAGCTCGGCCTGGGGCTCGCGGTCGCGGTCTTCATCGACGCGACGATGGTGCGGAGCGTCCTCCTGCCGGCCTCGATGCAGCTGCTCGGCGACTGGAACTGGTGGCTGCCGCCCTTCCTGCGCTGGCTGCCCCACATCACGATCGAGGGTGAGGGCCTGGAACTCGAGGAGCCGGAGGAGCCGGGCGCCTACGCGGACCCGGGGATCTGAGCCGCGCTCGACGCGGGCTCGGCCGCGCTACGGCTTCCCGGCCGTCAGGACCTCGTTGCGCGGCTCCGACGAGCCGGCCGTCGGCGCGTCCCCGCGAAGATCTCCTTCCACGTCGTCGCGGCGATACGGAACGTTGACGACGACGGTGTGCGGCCGGCCCAGCAGGGCCGCCCTGAGCCGCTTTGCCGACTGGTTGTAGAGGAGGCGCTCCCACCAGCTCCCGGCAACGTACTCGGGGATGACGACGAAGGTGATGGGCGCCTCCTTGTCCGGCGGCCAGGCGGCGTCCGCGACGTCGAGGTAGGCGACGAGCGGCCCGACCAGCGCCCGGTACGGCGACTCGACGACCACGAGCGGGACGTCCGGCATCTGGCGCTCCCAGCGATGCCGGATGGCCGCGGCCTCGTCGGGGTCGGCGGAGATCAGGACTGCACGAACGTCCGGGGCGATCGACCGGCCCACGTTGACGGCCTGGACGACCGCGCGGTTGATGCCGGGGACAGGAACGATGACTCGTTCCTCTCGCCGCGGTGACGGGAGGACCCCGTCTTCTCGAACGGCGAGCCGTTCGCGCGACGCCCGGTACTGGAGGTTGATGAAGAGCATCACGCCGACGAGGATCGGGATGACGACCGCGACGAGAAGGGACTCGGGCGCCTTCGCCACGGTGACGATGACCGCGACGACCCCGGTCAGGGCGCAGCCGAAACCGTTGATCGCGAGCCGCCAGCGCCACCCATCGGTTCGTTCTCGGCGCCAGTGGCGGACCATGCCGGCCTGGCTGATCGTGAATGACACGAACACGCCGACCGAGTAGAGCGGGATCAGCGCGTGGGTATCGCCGGCGAAGGCGACCAGCAGCCCGATGGCGACGGTCGACAGGATGACGACGCCGGCGGTGAATGCCAGGCGGTCGCCGCGGAACGCGAACTGGCGGGGCATGAAGCCGTCCTCGGCCAGGATCGCGGCGAGCCGGGGGAAGGCGTTGTAGCTCGTGTTCGCGGCCAGGAAGAGGATGAGCGCAGTGAAGGTCTGGAAGAGGTAGAACCCGATCGATCCGTCGCCGTAGACGGTCGCTGCGACCTGGCTGATGACGGTCCGCTTGACGGGCTCGTCGACGGGCACGAGCCCGAAGCTGTGGGCCACGAAGGTGATCCCGATGAACAGGATCGCAAGGAGGATCGCGACCGCGGTGAGGGTCTTCGCGGCGTTGATCGGCTCCGGCGGCTTGAACGCGGGCACGCCGTTGGCGATCGCCTCGGTCCCGGTGAGGGCCACCGACCCAGACGCGAAGGCGCGGATGATGAGCAGGAATCCGACGGCCTGGAGCGGATCGGGCGCTCCCGGCAGGGGCGAGGGCGGCGGGCCGCCTTCGCCGAGCACGACGATGCGATACGTCCCGATCGCGATCATGAGGAGGGCCGAGCCGACGAACAGATACGTCGGTAGCGCGAAGATGTTCCCCGACTCGCGCAGCCCTCGGAGGTTGCCGACGGTGATGAGCAGGATCGCTGCGAGGCCGATGAGGATCCGCTCGTCGAACAGCTCCGGCACCGCCGACGTGATCTGCTCGACGGCGGAGGCCGTCGACACGGCCACCGTCATGATGTAGTCGACGAGCAGCGCCCCGGCGGCGACGAGGGACGCCGTCCGCCCGAGGTTCGCCCGCGCGACCGCATACGCCCCGCCTCCCGACGGGTAGGCATAGCCGATCTGGCGGTAGCTGGTGGAGACGACGGCAAGGAGCAGCGCGATCGCGACCGCGATCGGCAGGCTCAGCAGGAGCGCTCCGGTCCCGGCAAGGACGAGGACCCGCAGGATCTCCTCGGTCGCGTAGGCCGACGAGCTGATCGGGTCCGAGCTGAAGATCGCGAGGGCCTTCTTCTTGGGAAGCCGCTCCTCGATCTCCTCGTGGGTGGACAGCGGGCGGCCGAAGAGAGCGGCCCGAACCCTGGCAGCGGCCAGCCCGAGCGGGGTCCTGGGTGCGGATGCGGCCGCCTTGGCGACCAGCTGGTTCGGGCCGGTGTACCGAAAGAACGCCGTGTGGGGGCGCTCGACCCGGATCCGTCTGTCCCCGACCTTGCGGCCCCGCAGGGCTCCCGGGCGACGACCGCCGATCATGCCTCGCGTGGTCCGATCGTCGCCGACACGGTACCGGGCAGGTCGCGGATGAGCGTGAACCGCACACCGGCCGCCTGGGCGTGGGCGACGGCGCCGGCGGCGACCTCCTCGAGTCCCACCAGGCCTGTGACGTGGACACGCGTAGCCAGGCCACGGCGGACGAGCTCGATGCCGGCCAGCAACTCGGTGAGGGCGCGGTCGGCGTCGATCGCCGCGGCGACGGGGAGGGGCACCGGACGAACGTCCTTCATGCCTCAACTGTAGCCCGGCACCCAAGAGGCCGGATGCCCGAGGGGTCGGCGACCCCTCAAGGGAGCCTCAGGATCGCCTCGGTCGAGGCTCGGAGAGGGACCCACCGGCCCGTGGACGCGCCGCTCAGTCGTCGCCGCGGACGCGGTAGCCCACCCCGGGCTCGGTGACGATCAGCGTGCGGAGCGCTCCCGCGGGGTCGGCGGCCGCGAGCTTGCGCCGGACCTGGCTGACGTAGACGTGGACGTAGTGGTCCTCGCCGCGGTAGGCGTCTCCCCATACGGCGCGGAGGAGGCGGCCCCGAGTGACGAGGCGGCCCGGGTGGGCGAGCAGCACCCGCAGGACTTCGAACTCGCGGGGAGTCAGGTCGACGCGGCTGCCGTCAACGGTGACCTCGTGCCGCAGCGCGTCGAGGACGAGCGGCCCCGCGGTCACCCGGCCGCCGGCGTCCGCGCCGGCGCCCCCGGCCCGGCGGAGCACCGCGCGCAGGCGAGCATGCAGCTCCGCGGTCCCGAACGGCTTCGTGACGTAGTCGTCCGCCCCGAGCTCGAGGGCCTCGACCTTCGTGGCTTCCGCGTCGCGTGCCGAGATCACGAGGATCGGCGTCGTCGCCTCCCGGCGAACCCGCCGGATGATCCGGGTGCCGTCCATGTCGGGCAGGCCGAGGTCGAGGAGGATCACGTCCGGCCGGCGAGCGTCCCAGCGCACGAGCGCCTCGTGGCCGTCCCGGACGTCGTCGACGCGGAAGCCGCGCGCCACCAGGTCCCGGCGAAGGGCCGTCCGCATCGCATCGTCGTCCTCGACGAGGAGGACGCTCGGTCCGGGCTCGCGCTCGGTCGTCACGACCCTGTCTCCGCCGCCACGGGGATCTCCGCAGCCCGGAGATCGACGTCGATCGCCAGCCCGCCGAGGTCGCTGCGGCGGGCGGCCACGTGTCCGCCCATCGCCTCGACGAAGCCGCGGACGACCGCCAGGCCGATCCCCATCCCCGGACCGCTCGGCCGCGCGCCGTCCTTCGAACGGTAGAAACGGTCGAAGATCCGGAGCAGGGCGGCATCCGGCACGCCCGGTCCGGAATCCTCGACGGTGAGGCGAGCGATGCCGGGACCGGCGCCGGGACCTGCGGAGATCCTGATCGCGGAGCCCGGCGGGGTGTGCCGGATGGCATTGTCGAGCAGGTTGACAAGGGCCTCCTCGAGGAGGATCGGGTCGGCGTGGACCGCGCTCTCGTCCGCCATGGCGACCTCGATCCGGCGGAGCCCGGCGCGGCCCTCGACGAGGGAGATGGAGCGGGCAACGACATCCTCGAGATCGAGGGCATCCTCCGCAACCCGAAGGACGCCGCCTTCGATCCGGCCGAGGTCGAGGAGGTTCCCGACGAGCCGATTCAGGCGCTGCGCCTCGCGGTCGATCGACGCGGCGCTCGTCCGGACCTCGACCGGATCGAGCGCAAGGTCCGGGTCCATGAGCGTGCCGGCCGATGCCCGAATCGAGGCGAGCGGGGTCCGGAGATCGTGGGACACCGATTCGAGGAGGGACGACTTGAGAGCGTCGCTCTGCTGGGCCACCTCGGCCCGGCGGGTTTCGGCCTCGACGAAGTCGTGCGCGAGCGCCTGGGCGACGAGATCCGCGGCCACGCGGAGGAGGGTCGTCGTCGGCGAGTCCGGAAGGCCGGCGCCTACGCCCCTTGCCGCCCAGAGCGACCCGATCGGTCGCCCGGCCTGCTCCATCCGGACGCGGACGAGCCTGACGCTCGCCGGTCCGGTCTGCCGCCCGGGAGTTGGGCCGCGGACCTGGGTCCATGCCGCGGCGCCGCCGGCCGCGTCGCGATGGAGGACCGCGTAGCCGCGAGCGGGGGACGGCACCGGGCCCGCGGCACTCTGTCCCGCGACGCGCTCGCCGGCATCGTCCGCGCCGAGCGCGAACCAGACCAGGTCCATGCCCGCCTCGCGGGCGAGCGCCGTCGCGATCGCCGGGAGGATCTCGAGCGTCGAGCTTCGCGTCGCGAGACTCCGGGTCACATCGAACAGGGCACGCGACTCGTGCGCGCGGGCAAGCGCCGCCTCGGCGCGACTGCGCTGGAGCGAGGCGAGCTGGCCGACCGTCACGGCGACGAACAGGAGCAGCACGAGGTGGAGCCACTCATCCGGGTCGGAGACGGTCAGCGCAAATCGTGGCTCGGTGAAGAAGACGTCGTAGACGAGCACCGACACGAGGGCGGTGATCGAGGCGCCGGCCACGCCGGACCGGAACGCGATGGCCGCGACCGCGACGAGATAGACGTTCGACGCGTTCGGGACGCCGAGCCATGCCTCGAGCAGGGCCACGACGCCGGTCGACAGCCCCACGGCCGCCCCCACGGCGACCGCAAGCTGGACCGAGCCGATGAAACTGGGGCGGCGCATCAGGCCAAGACTACGCTTCGTGCCCACCGCGGGATGTCCGTGGGCGTCTCGTCGTGCTTGACACGGCCTCTCTCGTCTCGAGTCAGAATGGAGGCCGGAATCACGCGGCCCAGCCACAATGTGTGCGTCCGCTCGGCGCCGTGGTCCTGCCGCTCGTCATGGGGTCGGGTGATCGACACTTCGTGTGGCTCGAGGTGCGTCGCGAATCTCGAGCCCAGTTCATTCTCCTGACCCGGTCCGTGAGGGATGCCCGATGATCCTGGTCTGCGGGGAGGCGCTCATCGATCTCGTCCCCCTGTCGCATGGCAACGAGCCTGCCTACGTGGCGCGGGCCGGCGGCTCACCCTTCAACGTGGCGATGGGTCTCGGCCGTCTGGGCATCCCGGTCGGTTTCCTGGGGCGCGTCTCCAGGGACCCGTTCGGGCAGCTGCTGCGCCGCCGGCTGCTGGCCGATGGGGTGGACTGTCGGTACCTGCAGGAGGGCGACGAGCCCACCACGCTGGCCATCGTCCATCTCGGATCCGGCAGTGAGCCCGTCTACACGTTCCACGGCGAGGGCACCGCGGATCGTCTCCTGCGTGTCGGGGACCTGCCCGCCGATCTTCCAGAGGAGGTCGCGGCCCTGCACCTCGGCTCGATTTCGCTGGTCCGCGAGCCCGGTGCGTCCACGTTCCAGTCGATCATGCGCCGCGAGCATGGGCGCCGTCTTGTCAGCCTGGATCCGAACGTCCGCCCCAGCCTGGTTGGCGAGCGCTCGGCGTACGTCGCGAATCTTGAGAGCTGGGTCTCCCTGGCTGACGTCGTCAAGGTCAGCCGGGCGGATCTTGCCTGGCTCTACCCGGGGATGGCAGCGGAGGCGGTGGCCGCGGCATGGCTGGCGCGCGGCCCCGGCCTCGTCGTCGTGACTTTGGGCCGCGACGGTGCCTTCGGCCTGACGGCCCAAGACCGCGTGGAGGTCGCCGGCACGCCGGTCACCGTCTCGGACACGATTGGCGCGGGCGATGCCTTCACCGCCGGCCTCCTGGCGTGGTTGCATGGGGCTGGCTGGCTCGACCGGACGAGGATCCGGGAGACCCCGGCGGACGCGCTGCGCGATTGCCTGAGGTTCGCCGACAGGGCGGCGGCGATCACCTGCACCAGGGTCGGCGCCCAGCCGCCGACCCGGTCCGAGATGGACGCCACCCACAACGCTTGAGCCTGTGGGCGGACCGTGGCACGCGTTCTGCGCGCGCGGCGCGCGCCCGCCGCCGACGCACGCGCTCGCCGCCCGCCGCCCGCCGCGCGCCGGCGAGCTCAGCGACCCCTCGCCTCGGCCGTTTCCTCCTGCACCCGTGCGATGGCGTGCGCCTGCGTTCGCGTGGCCGGGTAGAGGGACCGGTAGACGCGGTAGAGCTCGTCGTAGCGGGCGCGCGTTCGATCATCTGGCAGGAGGGTCTCGGCCGGCGCGTTCCAGCGGGCCTCGGCCGCGACCAGCCCCACACCAGAGCCGGCCAGCATCGCGTCGCCGAAGCTGGCTCCGATGGTCACGGCGGGGATCACCTGCGGGAGCCCGGTGACGTTCGAGACGATCTGGGTCCACAGGCTGCTCTTCGTCCCGCCGCCGACGGCCGTCACCAGCTCCGGCGCGGCGCCTGCGGCGGCCATCACCTCGAGGTTGTGGCGAGCCTCGTACGCCGTGCCTTCCAGGAGGGCGCGGTACAGGTGGCCCCGGCCGTGGCTCAGCGTCAGGCCGAAGATGGCGCCCCGGGCGTGCGGATCGAAGATCGGCGAGCGGGCCACACCAAAGAACGGGAGGACCACCAGGCCATCGGCACCGACCGGCGTCCGCGCCGCCTCGTCGATGAGGGCCTCGAACTCCATGCCCACGATGTCGCGCAGCCAGACGGTCAGGCCACCCGATGTCGACAGACCGGCCGCATACGTGCACGTCCCCGGGAATACCCCCTGGGTGCTCCACAGGCGGGCGTCGGGCCGGAACTCCCGGGCGATCTCCACCATGAACATCGTCGTGCCGTACATGAGCATCGTGTCGCCCGGGCCGCGCACGCCTGCGCTCAGCGCCTCTGCCCAGGCGTCGATCGTCCCCGCGACGACCGGGGTGCCCTCCGGGATGCCCGTCGCCGCGGCGCCCTCCCGGTGCACCCGTCCGACCACGTCGTTGGACCACGCCAACCTCGGGAGGTCCAGGCCGGGCACCACGTCGGTCGCCCAGTCCGTCGCCCACGCCGCGGTCGTCATGTCGTACAGGGGGTCGCACTGGCTGGCGGAGTGATGGTCCAGGACGTACTCACCGGTCAGCCGCTCGATCACCAGCGAGTGGGCCATGTGAAAGCGGCGCGTTTCGGCCCACACCTCCGGCTCGTGACGGCGGATCCAGGCAAGCTTCGGTCCCGCGGCCTGTGAGGTCAGGAGCGTGCCGCCGCGGGCCAGGATGGCGTCGGGGCCGAACCGCTCGGTCAGCTCGTCGACCTCGCGCGTCGCCCGCGTATCGATGCCATAGAGGATGGCCGGGCGCAGGGACCGTCCGGCCTCGTCCACCGGCAGGACAGCCGGGCCGATCCCGCTGACCCCGACAGCCGCGATGCGGCCGCCTTCCTGGGTCGCGAGCTCGCGGGCGATCGTCACGAAGTCGGCCCACCAGACGGCCTCGCCGTCGTGCTCGGCCCACCCCGGGCGCGGGAGCGAGAGCTGGTGCGGTCGCTGGGTCGTCGCAATGATGGTGCCGTCCGGTCGGACCAGCACGCCCTTGGAGCTCGACGTCCCGATGTCCACGCCGAGCAGCAGGTCACCCACCGTCATCCCTCGGCTTCCGCGCGTTCGCCCGCCCGCTCGCGCGGGCGGGCCGCTCCCATGATCTGGCCTCGCGCTCTCGGCGCGCCTGACTTGCCCTAGGATAGGGTCCGCCGGCCGCGACCACCGGCCGATGGGGCCCGACCGCGGCAGGGACGGGCCTCCGATCGAACGTCGCACGGCGCCAGCCGCGGCCCCGGGCGTCACGGGTGCGGCCGACATCGTTCCGCCGGGTCACACGGAGACCACAGCCCATGAGTGCCCGCCTGCTCCCTCGCTCGCGACCCGCCCCGGTCGACCTGCGTGCGGAGATGGTCGAGCTCGCTCGCCGGTTC
>DATIUS010000209.1:0-1826 GCA_035466655.1 Candidatus Sulfomarinibacteraceae bacterium | reverse complement strand
GATCGCGAACGTGTTCTGGGCGTCCTCGCCGCATGCCTCGACGCACTTGTAGCAGAGGATGCACTTGCCGTAGTCGCGGACGTACAGCTCGTTGTCCACCTTGACCGGCTGGGCGACCGTCTCCGCGAACGGCGTGCCCGTCACGGCGTGGTGGTGGCCGGCCTCCCGGCCGTCGCGCTCGTTGGTTCCCGCCGGCGGCCCCGGCGGCCCGAACCGCGAGGCGTCCGCTCCGTAGCGCGCGGCGTACGCCGCGATCGACCCGTCCGGCTCGGCCGGGCCGGCCAGGCGCAGGTCGACGGAAGAGCCGAGCAGCTCGAGGACCATCCGTCGCGAGTGGCGGACTCGCTCCGAGTCGGTCGAGACCTCCATCCCGTTCTCGGCCTTGCGCGAGCACGCCGGCACGAGGGCCCGGGCGCCGGCGACCTCGACCACGCAGGCCCGACAGACGCCGACCGGCTCGAGGGTCTCGCCGTAGCAGAGCGTCGGCGTGTCGATCCCTTCGGCCCGGCAGATGTCGAGGATCGTCGACCCGGCACGGGCGCTGACCGGGCGGCCGTCGATCGTCACCTCGATCTCGGCGCGCTCCGGGGAGGGTGGCGGCGCCGGCGTGCGCGTTGCGCGCGCCGGGGGCGTGGTGAAGATCGGGGAGAGGGGCGGCAGGGCCTCGGTCGCGTGGCTCGAGTGCTCGGTCATGCCGACATCACCCCAGCCAGCCGAAGCCCGCTCTCAACGGCCGAGCTGGCGGTCTGGCCGAGCCCGCAGATCGAGGCATCGCGCATGACTCGACCCAGATCCCGGAGGAGCGCCGCGTCCTGTTCGGCGGAGCCGTTCGGCCGGCCCTCGACGAGTCGCGCCAGGATCTCCTCCTGGCGGACGGTCCCGACTCGGCAGGGCACGCACTGGCCGCACGATTCGTCGCGGAAGAAGGCCGCGATCCGGCGGAGGATGCCGAGGAGGTCGGTGGTCTCATCGAAGACGGTCACGGCGCCCGCTCCGAGCGCCCCCCCGATTCCATGCATCGCCTCGTACGTGAGCGGAACGTGGATCGACTCGGCGCCGACGAAGACTCCTGCGGCACCGCCGACGAGAACTGCCTTGACCGCCCGGCCGCCGGGCACCCCGCCGCCGAGCTCGATGAGGTCGCGGATCGTGACACCGAACTCGACCTCGTACACGCCGGGCCGGGCGACGTGCCCCGACAGCGAGAACAGCTTCGTTCCGCGCGATCGCTCCGTGCCGATGGTCGCATAGACCGCGCCGCCGTCGAGGAGGAGCCCCGGCACGTTGACGAGCGTTTCCACGTTGTTGACTGCGGTGGGCTTCTGGAAGAGCCCCGCCGTCGTGGACCGGCCGGCCTTGTTGCGTGGTTCCGCGCGCTTGCCCTCGATGGATTCGAAGAGGGCTGTGCCCTCGCCGGCGACGTACGCCCCGGCGCCGCGCCGGATCTCGATGTCGAAGGCAAAGCCGGCGTCCATGACGTTCGGTCCCAGGTATCCGCCCTCCCGTGCCCGGCGGATCGCCGTGGCCATCCGAGCCTCGCCCAGGCGGTACTCGCCCCGGATGTAGACGTACCCCTTCTCTGCGCCGATCGCGAACCCGGCGATCGTCATCGACTCGACGATCGAGAAGGGATCCTCCTCGAGAAGCACCCGGTCCTTGAACGTGCCCGGCTCGGCCTCGTCCGCGTTGCACACGACGTACTTCGGGCGGCCGGTCGAGGCGGCCGCTGCCGCCCACTTCTTGCCGGCGGGAAAGGCGGCTCCGCCACGGCCGAGTACCTCGCCCGTGATGACCTCCTCGATCACGCGCCGCGGGCCCTGCTCGAT
>DATIUS010000208.1:0-24051 GCA_035466655.1 Candidatus Sulfomarinibacteraceae bacterium | reverse complement strand
CCGGTCGAATCGGGGCTCCGGCTCGCCTTCCTCCACGCGATCCTGCCCGCCAGCCGGCTCGGTGCCGGGCAGGCCCGGATCCCCGGGATCCGGATCGCCGGCGGCACGGTCCGCTCGCCGATCCCGGAGCCGTTCCGCGAGCGCAACCCGTGGCTCGCGTTCGAGGACGGCTTCCGGGTCGTTCGGGGCTTCGTCCAGCGACTCGAGAGCGGCGGGCTCGGGCCGCTCGAGGCGCGCATGGCTGCCGATCTGCGGGCCCTCGCGGAGGGCGCCGGCACGGCGGTGCTCCGCGTCGCCACCCCGGACGCGCTGCGGACCCTCGCCGACGAGGCTCGGGATCCTGGCCGCGAGCCCGGCCGGAGCGGCCCGCCGGCCCGCATCCGGCTGCTCCTGGGGCAGCCACCCCTCAGGTTCAGCCAGGAGCGCCTCGCAGCGGCCTACCACGGGACGTGCTGGGCCCTCGGACGGGAGGCCGCCGCCCTCCTGCCCCTGGAACCGCTCCTTGGATCCGCGATCCGGGCCCCCTGGTCGTGGCAGGCCGCCGCCCTCCGCCGCAGCCTCGCCGCCGTCGCGCCGCTCATGGCGCGCGACGGGCGCGCCATCCTCCTGCTCGAGGGCGGCGGGGCGGAGGCGCTCGTCGCGATCGCGCTGGGCGGAGTCGGAGCCGGCTACCGCCTGGTCGAGGCGAGGCTCGCGGACGCCGACGAGGATGTCGGCGGCGTCGTCGAGTTCGTCCCGCCGGGAGCAATCCTGCCGCCCGGTCCGCGGACGAGGGCGAACCGTCTCCTCGACCCGATACCCGGCGGGAGCGGCGACCCGGACCTCGTGCCTGGGCCGGGCCTGTTCGCGGCACCCGAGCGCCCCGAGGCCCGTCCGTTCTCGCCGGGGGATGCCGCCCGGTCCATCACCGAGACGGCCGTCGAGGTCCTCCGCGAGCGCGGCGAGCCGGCGAGCTACGAGCGGCTCCTCGGGGAGATCCTCGTCGGCCTGGATCGTGCGGGCCACCTGCGGCGGCTCATGGCGCCGACCGAAGGCGAGGCGGATGCGGACGCGTCGACCGGTGAGCCCCCCACGAGCGAGGGGCCGCGGTCGGGTGCCGAGCCCCCGCGCCGCGAGGCCGACGACCGGCCCGGACGACCCGCGGTCCCGCGACCGAGCGACCGGCCCGGACAACCGGCGGTCCCGCGACCGACCCAGGCGGGTGCCGGTGGGCGAGTCGGGCCGCCGCTCGTCGAGGCCACGTCCTGGCGCGCCGAGCCCGCGGACCGCGACCCGGTCGAGCGCGTCCTGGCAATCGTCCGCGACGAACTGACACGCCCCACCCAGCACCGGGTCGAGGAGATCGAGCGCGGTCGCTGGTGGCTGGGCGATCGGCGCGACCGCGAAGCGGCGGCGGTTCCGCTGGCGGACCGGGTCGAATGGGCGGTCTACAGCCTCCTGTCGACGGCCGGCCCGCTTGCGGAACGGGCCTTCTTCGAGCGCGTGGCGTCCCTCTTCTCCGGCCACGACCTGCCGGACGAGGCGCTGGTCCGGGCCTGCCTGTCCAGTTACCGGAGCCCGGCCTCGACCGCCGATCACCTCGTGACCGGCGAGGACGTCCGGCGCCGGACGGCGCAGCACACGGAGCTCCTGGCGCTCCTCGCGAACGGTGGGCACCGCCTCGGGATGTCTGTCTGGATCGGCCGGCGCGAGCAGAGCCGGCGGATCGGTGACCGGGTCCTCGGCGACTACCTCGACGAACGTGAGCGGACGGCCTGGCTGACCTCGATCTCGCGGGCCCCAGTCGAGGACCTCGAGGCGGTGGACTGCATCTGGTACGTCCGCGGTCGGACGGCCTTCCTGTTCGAGCTCGAATGGACGGCGATGCTCGGCGACGTCCTGCTCCGCCGGCACGCGCGGATCCCCGCCGACGATCGCCTCGTTCGAATCCTCGCGATCGCCCCGGAACGCGCCGACCTGGTCCGCCACAAGCTGGACGCATCGCCGCTCCTGCGCACGGCGATTGCCGAGGGGAACTGGCACCTGATCCTGTGGCCGTACCTGCGGGCCTGGCTGGAGCGTGAGCCCTTCGAGCTCGAGGGCCTCGAGCCCTACCTCGGCCTCGAGCCCGCGGTGGAGCGGCGGGGTGAGCAGCTGGGCCTTTTCGAACGGCCGGACACGCTACCCTAGTCACCTTCACTCGGCGCGGCCTGCCGTTGTTGCGCGCGCCGGCATCGCGCCGACCCGTACGCTGAGGCTTCCGTGAGCACGATTCCATCTGTCGTCGACCAGCTTGCCGAGGACTTCTGGGACCGGTTCCTCGAGCTCTCGCCGATCAGCGCCACGCTGAACGGCGACCATCGCTGGGATGACCGGCTCCCGGACCCGGGACCGGATGGCCGGACCCGGACCCGCGCGCTCGCGGCGTGGGTGCGCGACGCGGCCCTCGCGATCGACGTGGACGGCCTGCCGGTCGAGGAGCGGATCACCCGCGACATGCTCCACGTCGTCGGGGAGGTCCTGATCAAGGATGACGACCAGCGGATCGACACCCTCCAGGTCGTCGACCAGGTGGCGGGCCCGCAGACGCTCCTCCCGCAACTCACCCAGCTCCAGCGGGCCGACACTCCGGAACGCCTGGAGGCCTTCTGCTCCCGGCTGCGGGCCTACCCCGCGTTCATGGCCGCGAACCGCGATCTCCTCCGCGAGGGACTCGCGAGCGGCCTGACGGCGCCGCGGATCGTGGCCGAGCGCACGATCGCCCAGCTCGAGCGGATGCTCGCCATCCCGATCGACGAGGCGGTCGTCCCGGCGATGGCCCAGGTGGCCTCGGAGGCCGACCGCGAGGTGATCCGCGACATCGTCCGGCGGGAGGTCTACCCCGCCGATGCCGCCTTCCTCGAGGTGCTGGCCGGCGACTACCTCGCCGCGACCCGGGTGGATCCGGGGATGTGGTCCGCGCCGGACGGCGAGGCGATCTACTGCAGCCAGATCCAGCACTGGACGACCCTCGATCTCGATCCCGTCGAGCTCCATCGGATCGGGCTCGAGGAGATGGCATCGATCGAGGCGGAGCGGCGGACCATCGCCCGGCGCGCCGGCTTCGGCGACGATACCACCGCGTATCGGCAGTCCCTGGCCGACGATCCAACGAACGTCCCGACGTCACGCCAGGCCCTCGTCGACCGGGCGATGGAGGACATCGAGCGCGCCAGGGCCGCCGCCGCCGGATCGTTCGGGCGAACGCCGAGATCGGCCTGCCGCGTTCAACCGGTGGAGGAGTACAAGGAGGAGGACGCCCCCTTCGCGTACTACTTCGGGCCGACGCCGGACGGCTCTCGGCCCGGGACCTACTGGGTGAACACCTACGACCTCGAGACCCGGCTCTTCTCGCGGCTGGCCGCCACGACCTATCACGAGGCCACGCCCGGCCACCACTTCCAGATCGCGCTCGAGGTCGAGAACCCGAACCTCAACCGGTTTCGCCGGTTCGGGTCGCGGATCGTCGGCGGCGCCTACGCCGAGGGCTGGGGCCTCTACTCCGAACGGCTCGCCGACGAGCTCGGCCTCTACCGGAGCGAGGCGGAACGATTCGGGATGCTCGACGCCCAGGCCTGGCGTGCCGGTCGCCTCGTGACCGATACGGGAATGCACGCGCTCCGCTGGACCCGCCGGCAGTCCATCGACTACCTCCTGAACGAGGCCGGCCTGACACCGACCGATGCGACGATCGAGACGGACCGGTACATCTGCTGGCCGGCCCAGGCGCTCACCTACAAGGTCGGCCAGCGCGAGATCGAACGGCTCAGGAGCGAGTTGACCGCCCGCGACGGGGCGGCTTTCGACCTCCGCACGTTCCACGACGAGGTCCTGGCCCACGGCACGCTGCCCCTGGCCACCCTGTCGCGCGAGCTTCCGAACTGGGTTGCCACGAGGACCTGACCGGCCGATGTCGGTCAGCCCGGGATCGCGCGGTTCTGCCCACCTACCCGCCGCGGGGCGACGGAAATCGCAGGTACGGACGCGTGACCGGACGAATCTCGCGTTGACGAGCCGAGCGTGGCTGTGGCACGATGGCGGCCCGCGTTCCACGTACCGCAACGGGCCGTTGCGCGTCAGGCGCGCTGCCGTGCCCGCGCCGCCAGCACTTCCGGAGGCACCATGACCAGCTCCGCCGACCGCCCACCGCTCGCCCGATCGCGCCAGGAGGCCCTCTATCGTCGAGCCGTCAAGACGCTCCCCGGCGGCGCGAACTCGAACTTCCGCGCCTGGGGCGACGCGACGATCTACGTCGACCGGGGGCGCGGCGGACGGGTCTGGGATCTCGACGGCAACGAGTTCGTGGACCTCCGGATGGGGTACGGCCCGGTCATCCTGGGGCACGGCGACGCGCGGGTGGACGACTACGTCAACCAGCAGATGCGGCGCGGGGTCAGCTTCTCGCTGACGACCGAGGACGAGGTCCGGGCGATGGAGCTCGTGTGCGAGCTCACGGGCTGGGTGGAGATGGCCCGGATGACGGTCTCGGGCACCGAGGCGACGATGCACCTCATGCGCCTCGCCCGTGCCTTCACCGGCCGCAACAAGATCGTCAAGTTCGAGGGCCAGTACCACGGGGTCCACGACTACGCCCTGATCAGCGTCGCGCCGAACGACATGGCCGAGCTCGGTGACGCGGACAACCCGGTCCGGCTCGCCTGGGGCCGGGGGATCCCCGACGCGGTCGCGGACACGATCATCCCGGCGCGGTTCAACAACATCGAGCGCCTGCGCCGGCTGTTCGAGCGGCAGGGCGAGGAGATCGCCGCGGTCATCGTGGAACCGGTCCTCGGCAACGCCCAGGGGATCCTCCCGCAGGAGGGGTTCCACAAGGAGTTGCGGGCGCTCACGGAGGAGTTCGGGATCCTCCTCATCTTCGACGAGGTCAAGACCGGGTTCCGGTTCGCGCGCGGCGGCGCCGCGGAGTACTTCGGGATCAGGCCGGACCTCGCGTCGTTCGCGAAGGCCCTCGGCAACGGCTACCCGGCCGCGGCGTTCGGGGGACGCCGGGAGATCATGAGCCTCCTTCCCGAGAAGGTCTCGCACGGGGGCACGTACGCGGGGAATCGCGTGGCGGCCGCGGCGGCCGTTGCGACGCTCCAGATCATTCGCGACACCGATGCGCTCGACACGATCCACCGAACGGGTCGCCGGATCCAGGACGGGCTGCGCGAGGTGATCAACGAGGCCGGGCTGCCGTTCCACTTCACCGGCCACCCGTCGATGTTCGGGATCATGTTCACCGACAAGGTGGCGACCGAGTACCGCGACTGGGCGGACACGGACCACGCGCTGTACGACGCCGTGGCGGTCGGGATGCAGGCGCGCGGCGCGATGCCGGAGCCGGACAGCCGCGAGCCGTGGTTCGTGTGCGAGGCCCACGCCTCGGACGATTCCGTCGACGTTGCGGTCACCGCGTTCGAGGGTTCGCTGCGCGCGGCGCTCGAGGCCCGCGCCCGCGGCGAGATCGCCGCCGCATCGCACTGACCCCGTTCCAGGACCGGCCGCATCCGCGATGCGGCCCCGCCGCCTCTGTTCCCCTGAGAGACACATTCCCGACGAACGAACGTGACCATGCGCGAGTTCGTGCGCAGATCGGCACGAACTCACGGGTGGCCCCAGGTGTTCATCCAGAACGTGGCACCGGACTGATGGATGGCTCGGTTCATGCAGACCGTGTGCCTGGGGCTGACATCGCGGCCCTGCCCGCCGGGCGCGTTCCGGTCATCCCGGCGGAACGAGCCTCGGTTCGCCAGTGCGAGACGGCGTCGGCGTAGTCGCGATACGGCGCAGGCCGGCGTCGCCCGTCGACGCGGCTCGGCAGCAGCCAGTCGTGCCGGCGTCGCGATGGATCGATCAGGGCAAGACCGCGCCCCGCCTCGACTGGACGCGCGCCGGCAAGGCCGTCACGCATTGCGCCGGCGCGAACCGGGAACGCGATCCGCAGCGCATCGCGATTGAGCTGGACGACGCCATCGACCTCGGCCGAGGCCAGGCACAGCAACCAGCTCCGGACACGCCGAACGTCCCACCCGCGCGTCCGCGCAGCGCTCGCGGCGTGGCGCTCGTACCAGCCGAGCTGTCGCTCCGCACCGCCGAGGTCCTCAAGGGTCGTCTTGATCTCGATCACGTAGAGCGTGCCCGTGGTCGGGTCGAACGCCAGCACGTCGATCCAGCCATGGAACCGACCCCCGGCGATCTCCACCTCGCGCGCACAGAGGAGGCCGGCTGACTCGAGGCGGCGTTGGACGTAGGCGGAGCAACGCGCGTGGACGAGGTCGCGCTGCCGACTTCCGACGATCACCGGCGGCCTTGCCAAGAAGTCGAGTTCAAGGCCAAGGGCCTCGCCGATCCTCGCGACATGGTCGAGTGACGGGTTGGCACGGCCTGTCTCGATGGCCGCGATCTGCGCACGCGAGACACGGGCCGCGCGGGCAAGGTCGGCCTGGGTGATGTCCAGGGTGAGGCGGGTCGAGCGGCAGAGGTCGGCGAAGGATGTGCGCAGCGACGATGGCATCGCAACCAGTGAAGCGCACGTCCCTTATCGCCGGCTCACCCTGGGGCCAATGTCAGCCGGAATCACACGATCTCCACGAACGAGCGAGACGACCATCGAGATCGAGCAGGAATCTGCACGAACTGACCCATGGTCACGCTCGTTCATTCAAAGTGTGTGCGTGAGCGTGACAGGCCGTCTAACGGGTGCCCGAACGGGCCGCGGGATGCGAGGTGCTCGAACGGGCCACGGGTGGACCGAGCGGAACGGTACGTCCGGGATCCCGGCATCCGGTACGCTCTGGGCATGCCGGATCTCGCCAAGCCGCCCTGGTCGGACATCGTCGCGTTCCTGACCGGGCCGGGAGCTCCGATCGCCAAGGCGATCGTGATCGTCGTCGTCGGGTGGATCGCGTTACGGCTGGCCGCCGTCTTCGTGCACGGGATCGTCAAGACCCTGATGGACCGCGAGGCGACTGAGGGCACCGCCCAGGAGCTGTCGGCGCTCGAGATCCAGAAGCGGATGGGGACCATCCAGGCGCTCGCGGTCAACTTCCTCCGGTTCATCATCCTGGTCATCGCCGGCGTGATGCTGCTCGACCAGGCCGGCCTCGATGTCGGGCCGGCGGTCGCGGGGCTGGGCGTGGTCGGGATCGCCGTCGGCTTCGGCGCGCAGCACCTCGTCAAGGACTACCTGAACGGGGCGCTCATCCTGATCGAGAACCAGTTCAGCAAGGGCGACGTGATCCGAGTGGCCGGAGTCGCCGGGTCCGTGGAGGACTTCAGTCTCAGGCGGACCACGCTGCGGGACCTCGACGGCGTCGTCCACACCGTCCCGAACGGCGAGATTGCCGTGGCGAGCAACCTGACCCGCGTCTGGTCGCGGATCAACCAGAACGTCCAGGTCGCGTACGGGACGGACATCGACCGCGCGATCGAGGTCGTGGACGCCGTGGGACGCGAGCTGGCATCCGACCCGGACTGGAAGCGCCGGATCCTCGAGACACCCCGCGTCGAGCGCGTCGAGGCGCTGGGCGAGTACGGCGTGACGCTCAAGATCCTCGGCACCGTCCGGGCCACGGAGCAGTGGGCGGCCGCCGGCGAGCTTCGGAAGCGCCTGCTTGCCGCGTTCAAGCTGCACGGCATCGAGATCCCGCGGCCGCAGCGAGTCGTGCTCGCCCGCGAGACGCCCGTGCCCGGCGGCCCGGGCGAGACCACGGCCCTCGGCCCGACTGACGAGGACCTCGTCCCGGACGAGTGATCGCGTGGCCGGAACAACCGGACGGGACGTGGCCGGCCCGAGCGATGGACGCGGCCGGCCCAAGCGATGGACGCGGCCGGCCCGACCGATGGGCCGTGGCCGGCCTGACCGCTCGGCCGCAGCCGGACCCGACCGCTCGGCCGCAGCCGGACCCGAGGAATGCGAACCCTCCTCCGCCCGGCGCATGAACGTGCCACCGGACCCTGCGGCGCGCTACGATGCGCACGCGCCGCCGCTGCCGTCAGGATCGATCCGCAGCCGACCCAGGCACCGCGCGGGCAGTTGAGACCGGAGAGCCTTCGTGAGCGTCGAACCGTCCCAGGGCGCCCAGCCGGCGATCGAGAACCTCCTGGCCGAGCGGCGGACCTTCCCACCGGACCCCGGTTTCTCTGCCCGGGCCAACGCCACGGCCGCGCTGTACGACGAGGCCGAGCGTGACTACGTCGCCTTCTGGGAGCGTCTCGGGCGGGAACGCATCTCGTGGTCCCGGCCGTTCGAGACCACCCTCGAATGGGACCTCCCGTTCGCGAAGTGGTTCGGCGGCGGGCAGCTGAACGTCGCCTACAACTGCCTCGACCGGCACGTCGAGAACGGGCTCGGCGAGAAGGTTGCGTATCACTGGATCGGCGAGCCGGGCGAGGCCCGAACCCTCACCTACGCAGACCTCCTGCGCGAGGTCGGGAAGGCGGCCAACGCGCTCATCGAGCTGGGCGTCGGCACCGGCGACCGGGTCGCGATCTACATGCCGATGATCCCCGAGCTGCCGATCGCCATGCTCGCCTGCGCCCGGATCGGCGCGCCGCACACCGTCGTGTTCGGTGGATTCTCAGCCGAGGCACTCGCCGGCCGGATCAACGACTGCGGGGCGAAGGTCCTCATCACCGCCGACGGCGGCTATCGGCGCGGGAAGATGGTCGGGCTCAAGCACCATGCCGACGAGGCGCTCGTCTCCACGCCGAGCATCGAGAGCGCGATTGTCGTCAACCGGACCGGCCATGCCGTTCACATGGTCGAGGGCCGAGATCACTGGTGGCACGACATCGTGGCCCGCCAGTCGCCCGCCTGTCCGCCGGTTCCGGTGGACTCGGAGCACATGCTCTACCTGCTCTACACCTCGGGGACGACCGCGAAGCCGAAGGGCATCCTCCACACGACCGCCGGCTACCTGCTCGGGACGAGCGTCACCCACGAGGCGATCTTCGACCTCAAGCCGGACGACGTGTACTGGTGCGCCGCGGACATCGGCTGGGTGACCGGCCACAGCTACATCGTCTACGGGCCGCTGGCGAACGCCGCGACGGGGATCATCTACGAGGGTGCCCCGGACACGCCGACCTGGGATCGCTGGTGGCAGATCGTGGAGCAGTACAAGGTCACGATCCTGTACACCGCCCCGACGGCGATCCGGGCGTTCATGAAGCAGGGCCCGCAGTACCCGGCGGCCCACGATCTGTCGTCGCTCCGGCTCCTGGGCTCCGTGGGGGAGCCGATCAACCCCGAGGCGTGGCTCTGGTACCACGAGCACGTCGGGCGGGCGCAGGCGCCCATCGTCGATACGTGGTGGCAGACCGAGACCGGGATGATCCTCATCACGCCGCTGCCGGGCGTGACGACCACCAAGCCCGGTTCCGCCACCTTCCCGTTCCCGGGCATCTCGGCCGACATCGTGGACGGGGACGGGAACGCCGTGCCGTTCGGGGGTGGCGGCTACCTGGTCCTGAAGCGGCCGTGGCCGGCCATGCTCCGCGGCATCTACGGCGACCCGGAGCGCTACCGCGAAACGTACTGGAGCCGGTTCCCCGGGATGTACTTCGCCGGCGACGGCGCCAAGCGGGACGAGGAGGGCTACTTCTGGCTCCTCGGCCGCGTCGACGACGTCATGAACGTGGCCGGCCACCGGATCAGCACGACCGAGGTCGAATCCGCGCTCGTGGACCACCGATCCGTGGCCGAGGCCGCGGTCGTGGGCGTCAAGGACGAGGTATCCGGACAGGCGATCTACGCGTTCGTGATCCTGAAGGCCGGCGGCGAGCCGACCGACGCCCTGGCCGTCCAGCTCCGCGAGCACGTGGCGTACGTGATCGGCCCGATCGCCCGCCCGAAGTACCTGATGTTCGTGCCGGACCTGCCCAAGACGCGATCGGGCAAGATCATGCGACGGCTGCTTCGGGACATCGCGGAGGGGCGGACCCTCGGCGATACGACGACGCTGGCCGATGTGACCGTGGTCGAGACCATTCGCGAGAACACCGGGCGAGCCGAGGAGTAGCGCGGTGCCATTCGGCTTCGGGAAGAAGAAGGAGAACCCGCCACCGGCGGCCGGCCTCGAGCCGGCCGATCCCCACCTGCCTCGCCGCGTCTCCTTCCACGGGCTGACCGAGACGTGGCGGCTCCAGGCGACCACGAGCATCACCGGCCGCCTTCTCGACAGCCTCAACAAGCGCGAGCCGCTGGAGCTCGAGAACGTCTCGTGGGCCCCGCTCGACGGCAGCGGCCCGTTCGAGCCCGCGCCGGGGATCGAGAGCGTGGACCCGTACGACCTCATCGTCGTCCTTGCCGGCGCGGAGACGCTGCCGACCCTCAGCGAGTCGGAGCGGATGGCCCAGCGCATTCACAAGGTCACCTACGACGTCGCGCTCGAGGTGCCGCCGCTCAGGGTCGTCGGGACGGTCCAGCTCCACCCTGGATCGGAGCCGGAGGGCCTCGTCGACAGAGGGACGCAGATGTTCGTCGCGGTGACGAACCCGCTCGTCTCCGTCGCCGGCGCAACGCTCGAGCTTGACGAGAGCAGCGGCGCCGCCCTCGTCAATCGCTTCTATCTCCGCGGCGTGCAACAGGTGGACCTCGCCACCGGCGAGCGGCATCGGGACCTGCCGGGTCTCCCGCTCGGGGGCACCACCTGGAGCGACAAGAGCCGGACCCGCTAGGGGGTCGCGCCGAGCGCGCCAGGGTCGCGCGCCGAGCCCGCCAGGGTCGCGCCGAGCCGCCAGGGTCGATCAGGCGCGGGCCGGCTCCTTGCGGCCGAAGAGGCCGCCGAGGAGCGAGCGCGAGTCGCCGGTCCGGGTGGCGGTTGCCAGGCTCGGGTCGCCGATTCCGAGCACCCTGTCCGCCAGCACCTCGAAGTCGCCCGAGACCTTCTCGCGCGGGAAGAGGTCGATGACCGTCCGGCCGACGTTGGCGGCCTTGACGAAGAGCATGCCGCCGGACCGGATCTGGGCGATCGGCGCAACGCCGACCGCGCGCTCGATGTCGGCGGCAGTGACGCCGCTGTTCGCCCGGTTGACGACCGTCGCGAGGCGATCCCGGATCCCGAGCTCCGTGGCAACCTCGTTCAGCTGAACCGCCGCGCGGATGGCCGGGAGATCCGGCGTCACCGGGACCAGGATCCGGTCGGCGACGCTGAAGATGACCTGGTTGACCTCGCTGTAGGACGGGTGCAGGTCCACGACGATCATGTCCACGCCCCAGCGCGCGGCGAGGAGCGCCTCACCGACGCGCTCCGGATCGAGACGCGTCATCGCGAGCGGGCTCGAGACGAGCGCGGCAACCCGGACGCCGGATTCATGGGTCGCGGCGATGTCGAGCAGGCCCTCCACGGGCCCGCCCTCATCCTCGTCCAACCAGGCGTCGGCGATCGTCCGCCCGGCGTCCATGCCGAGCGACATCGTGACGTGGCCGGTGACGGTGTCGGCGTCGACGAGGAGGACTCGGCGGTCCTTGCGGATCTGGAGCGCCGCCGCGAGGTTCGTCGCGATCGTCGTCTTCCCGACGCCGCCCTTCGGATTGAAGATCGCGATGATCGGGGAGCGGGCGGCCCATTCGGCCTCCACGCGGCCGCGGGCCATGACGGCCCCCTCGGTGTGCTCGGTCGCCACCTGGGACCGGATGAGCATCGCCTCGGCGCGCCAGCGGATCCCGTCGGCGTCGACGGGCAGGATGACGACCTCGTCGGTCGGCCCCAGCGCGCCTTCCGCGTGGAGCGGCTCGAGGTGGGCCTCGGCGGTCACGACCAGGAGTGGGATTGCCCGTTCCTGGAGCCGACCGCGCAGGGCCGTGAGCGTGGCGATGAGGATCGCCGGGTCGTCGCCGGCATCGAGCACGGCGAGCGCAACGGGCAGCTCTGCCTCGATGACGGCGCCCAGGTCTGATGGTGCCTCGAGCTGGACCGTGCCGAAGCCAGCATCGGCAAGCGCCGCCGTGACGGCCTCGCGCTCGGGCTCGGACAGGCAGACCGCGATCGTTGGGCGGTTCATCGGTTCCTCCGGTTCAGTGGGCCCGCTCGGGATCGGTGGCCGTCACGGTGATGACGTCGTTGGCATCACCGGTGATGACGGCAGCGAACCCGTCGAGCTGGGGGACGACGGACCGAAGGTCGGTCCCGGACTCATGGGTGACGGTGAAGACGAAGTCGCCGGTCGGGCCCGAGGCCACGCTGACGGCGCGGACACCGGCCGCCTTCGCGAGGGCCCGCTTGAAGCCGGCGATGCTGGCGACACTCGCCAGACCGGTGACGGCGACGCGCGTGGTGACCGGGTCGGGCGTGGCAGCGGCGTGTCCGGCCAGGGCGTCGAGCCGGCCGGCGACATCGGGGATGACGTCGACGTCGGCCTCGGCCGGGTCGTCCGAGCCGTCGTCGGCCAGGGTGTCGATCTCCCCGAGTGCCTCGGCCTCGGCGGCGGCGGCGCCGTCCGGGTCGAGGACGGCCATCGTGCCGGCGGGCTCCGAGATGTCGATCTCGAGCACCGGCGGCTCCGGAAGCTGCTGGGCAAGTCCGGCGACTCGTGCAGGATCCTCCTCGGCGAGGAGTCGCTCGAAGAAGGCGTCCATCTGCTGTTCGAAGGCGGTGATCGCGCCGCGCACCTCCTCGATCCGGTGCTCGACGCGGGCGGACAGGGCCTCGACGTCGGACTCGAGCACCTGCCGCCGAGCGGCGATCCGGGAATCGGTCGCCTCTCGGACGCGGGCGATCTCGGCCTTCGACCAGTCCCGGATCTCGAGGATGTCGGCATCGGCCTGCTTGCGGAGCGCGGCCGCCGCATCGGCCGAATGAACGTGAATGGCCTCGACGCGGGCCTTCGCCTCCTCGGCGAAGCGCGAAGCGGCATCCTGCCGGGTGGCCGTCGCGGCGTCGCGCATGGCCTTGACGAGCCCGGCGACGAGCGGGTTGTCGCGCCGCTGGCGAGCGGGGGCCTCTGTCCTGGTCACGGAAGCGGCCGTTCCAGGGCGGGCTTTGCCGGGATCGCCGGCCGCGACGGCGCCGGGCTCCGAGGCGTCGTTCGCGGGCTCGAGCGGATCGTGAATCGTATCGGCGGCCGGCCAGTCGAGGGTGCCGGTCGCGGTGCCGGTCGAGCCGGCGCCGGTCGGCGCAGCGAGCTCGTCGTCGCTCATTCCCGGTTCGACGGTTTCGGTGCCGACCGGATCGGACACCTCCTGGTTCGAGGCGGATGTGGTCGATCGCGTGTCGGACGCCCACGGAAGTCGGAATCCGGTGCGCTGTTCGGTGGTGGCCATCGGTGCGTTTCCTCCACACGGTCCGGCTGGTGGCCGGATTTCGGGCGTCATCCGGATGGTGGTGGAAGGGTTCGGTCCGGGGCAGTCCGCCAGTCGTACCGTGACGGTGGGCCGGAGGTACCACGGCCTCCGGAGCCGTTCTCGGCGACGCGCGGTAGGATCGCTCGGTGATCGAGCCGGCGTCCCGCGCCCAGCACCCCGCGTGCCACCCGTGATCCCGCCCCTCGCGGGCGGGAGCTCGCCCGTCGACCTTGCCTTCGACGGCCGGCCCGGCCTCGCGGATCGGCGCGGCCGCGCGCTCCGCGACCTCCGGATCTCGGTGACCGACCGGTGCAATTTCCGGTGCACGTACTGCATGCCGGCCGAGGTCTTCGGGCGGGACTACGCATTCCTGCCGCACTCGGAGGTGCTCACCTACGAGGAGATCCGGCGGCTGGCCGGGATCGCGGTCGAGCTCGGGGTTCGCAAGCTCCGCATCACCGGTGGTGAGCCACTGGTCCGCCGGGCGTTACCGGACCTGATCTCGATGCTCGCCGAGCTGCACACGCCGGACGGCGAGCCCTTGGACCTCACGCTCACGACGAACGGTTCTGCGCTCCGACCCCTGGCGGGGGCCCTCGCCGACGCTGGCCTCCGGCGGATCACGGTGTCGCTCGATTCGCTCGACGACGAGACCTTCCAGCGGATGAACGGGGTCGATTTCCCGGTGTCGAGGGTCCTGGACGGGATCACCGCGGCCCGCGACGCCGGTCTCGCCCCGATCAAGGTGAACATGGTCGTCAAGCGCGGCGAGAACGAGCCCAGCATCGTGCCGATGGCCCGCTGGGCGCGCGACGCCGGCCTCGTCCTCCGCTTCATCGAGTACATGGACGTCGGGACGGCCAACGGCTGGCGCCTGGACGACGTCGTCCCGGCGTCGGAGATCGTGGCCGCGATCGATGCCGAGCTGCCCCTCGAGCCGGCGGAGCCGACCTACCGCGGCGAGGTCGCCGGGCGGTGGCGGTATCGCGACGGATCCGGCGAGGTGGGCGTCATCTCGTCGGTCACGGGGCCGTTCTGCGGCGACTGCACCCGGGCGCGCCTGTCCGCGGAGGGCAAGCTCTACACGTGCCTGTTCAGCGCCGCCGGGACGGACCTCCGGGCGCCGCTCCGCGAGGGTGCCTCCGACGCCGACCTGCGAGCGCTGCTCGAGCGGGTCTGGGGAGCCCGGACCGATCGCTACTCGGAGCTGCGGACGGAGGCCACGAGCCATCTCCCTCGGGTGGAGATGTTCGCCCTCGGGGGCTGATCCGCGGCGAGAGCGGGTTGCGAGGCGGCACCCAGGGGTGGGCGGCGCCCGGAGCGTGACGCCGGGGTTATCCACCGCCGGTCCACAGGTGTCGAAACTCGTGGACACGCTGCGCCCGCCCGCCGGCGATTTCGTGGATAACCTCGTTGCGGGCCGGATGACCCCGCACCTAGAGTTCGTCTTGCCCGAAGGGGCCGTCAGGGGACGAGGAAGCCGAGATTGCATCAAGGGGCCCACGTTCCGGACCGGTCGCTTCGGGCGCTTCGTTACCCGGTCGCGACGGGCCTCAGCGTCCGTCCCCGGGTTGGTCGCCCGGCGGGACGTGATCGGCATCCCGGTGTCGGTACTTCCGTCGGGCGGCAGAAGCCGCGGGCCTCGGTCGTCGACCCCCTGGACGCACAACTGGAGGCCCGCATGAGCCCGGATCAGCCGGTGATCGATCCCTCCGCCCGCATCACCCCCGCGGACCAGCCGGCACGGCTCGATGCCCTCGAGGCCGCCGTGCGTGCCCGTTCCCCACTCGTGCCGGAGCTCGGGATCGTGCTCGGCTCCGGGCTGGGCGGCCTCGCCGACGATCTCGCGGACACGGTTTCAATCCCGTTCGCCGACCTGCCCGGCTGGCCGGCCGCAACGGCGCCGGGACACGCCGGTCGACTGCTCCTCGGCCGCCTCGACGGGCACCCCGTCGTGATGCTCCAGGGCCGGTTCCACCTGTACGAGGGCAACGATCCCGGCCTGGTCGTCCAGCCCGTCCTCCTGTTCGCCCGCCTGGGGGCACGGGCCGTCCTTCTCACGAACGCGGCCGGCGGCCTCGATCCGAGCTTCGGGCCGGGCACCCTGATGGTCATCCGCGACCACATCAACCTGACCGGCCACAACCCGCTGACCGGCCCGAACGCCGATGTGGTGGGGCCGCGGTTCCCGGACCTCACCGAGGCGTGGAGCCGGGCGTCCCGAGCGCGCCTCCACGCAGCCGCGGCGGCGGAGGGTGTCGAGCTTGCCGAGGGGGTCTACGTGGGGCTGACCGGGCCGAACTACGAGACGCCGGCCGAGGTCCGGATGCTCGCCGCGCTCGGCGGCCACGCGGTCGGGATGTCCACGGTGCTGGAGTGCGTCGCCGCGCGCTGGGCCGGCCTCGAGGTCGCCGGGGTCTCACTCGTCACGAATGCCGGTGCCGGGTACAGCGGGGTGCCACTCAGCCATGAGGAGGTTCTGGTCGCCGGGGCCGCGGCCGGCCCGCGCCTCGCCAGGGTCATCCGCCGGTTCGTGGCCGACCTCCCGACCTGAACCACGGGCTCCTCCTCCGCCGGCCTCGTCGGCGGTGCCTCGCCCGGCCCACGTTGCCTCCCCCGCCCCTGACCGCGTCGCCTCCGCCCCGGCCCGGCTGCCGGGGCCCGAAGATCGTCAGGGCCGGACCGGCAGCTCCCGACCGGCCGCCCGCGCGGCCTTCGCCTTGTCCGCCCACGCCGCGAGCACCTCGTCCTTGTGGGGACGGATGGGACAGTGGCCGTCGCGGTTGTTCATCTCGTCGCAGTAGCCGAGGGGCACGCACTTCGGGGCGAGGAACGAGCCGAGGAACGGGCTGACGCTGAAGATCTCGTGCCGGATCAGCTGGAAGAGCCGGCGGATCTCCCACTGCGCCATCGTGCACAGGCGGAGCCCGGACATGTGGATGAGCGCCCGGAGGTTGGTGGTCATGACCAGGTTCGTCCGGGTCCCGTTCGGGAAGACGAACCGGGCGTCCTCGCCGGGGATGCCGGCCGCGATCAGCTCGTCGTAGGCGGCCATCGACGACGCGACCTGGTCCTCGTAGCGCTCGCGAACGGCGGGATCCGCCTCCGCGATCGTCTGGGGGAGCATCGTCGCCGCGGCCTTGTAGGTGACGTAACGCTGGCTCTGCTGGTCGAACGCGACGCCGGCGCGGTGGCGCACGAGCTGGTGGGACAGCGTCCGCGACACACCCGTGATCCCGAACGTGAAGACGACGTGCTCGATCGTGCTGCCGTGCCCGGATTCGATGACCCCGTTGATGAGCCGCTGCATCTTCGCGGCATCGATCTCGCCGGCCGTCGCCCGCCGGAAGATCTCCTCCGGGGCCAGCTCGGAATAGCACGTCCGGCAGGCGGTGTAGATGAGCGGGACGTAGTAGCGCTCGACGATCTCGCGGTCGGGAAAGAGCAGGGTCGCCTTCATCCCGAGGTCCGCGCGACCCGGATTCCGCGGGATCCCGGACTTCTCGCGGGCGGACGCCTCGATCGTCATGGCGCGGAGTCTAGTCCGTCGGCGCGGGCACCGCCGGTTGCGATTCGGTCACGGTGCCGGGCCGCGCCGCAGGCGGGAGTCAGGACCGCTCGACCTCCTCGAGCAGGCCGCGAAGGTCGTCCAGGTAGCCGGACCAGTAGGCCTCGTGATCGTCCCGAATCGCCTCGTCGGCGCCGGCCTCGTCCCAGCCCTCGTGGAGCAGCTCGATCTCCGAGCCGCCGGTCTCGAGCGGCCTGACAATCCAGGTGACGAGCGTCTCCTGCCCCGGCTCGGCGTCCAGCCACGCCCAGCGGTGGGCGAAGCGCCGCCCGGGCTCGACCTCGACGATCTGGCCCTCCACGACGCTCCCCTCCCCGAAGTCGAGGCGGTACGGGTCGCCGACCTCGCCGACGGGGCTGGCCGCCGTGAACCACTCCTCGACGAGGACGGGATCGGTGACGAAGCTCCAGGCGACCTCGGGCGCAACTCCCGTCCGGATCACGAGGCGGATCGGGGTGACAGTCGGGACGTCCATGGCAGCCTCCTCGGACGTGGCGCTCGGCCGGGGCCCCATGGCCGGGCCGAGCGCCATCGTAGCCCGGTCAGTCGACGCCGTGCTCATGAACGCCGATCGCGTCGATCGGCACTTCGAGCGCGTAGGCGACCGCCTCGTCAAGGGTCATCGCGGCGCCCTCCGCCCCGTAGCGGGCAAGGTCCTCTTCCGAGAGCCGGCTGCCGACGTGCGGCCGCGCCCCGGTCTCGAGGACAGCATCCACGAAGCCGGCCAGCTTGGCTCCGGTCGAGGCGGTCAGCCGCCGAGCGGCACCGCGGAGCCGCGCCGCGCGCACGATGTCGCCGTCGGCCACGGCCTGCGAAGCGAGATCGTCAAGGCTCAGCACGATGCCCGAGGCGTCGCTGGCCTCGTGGAAGTGCCGCAGTGCTTCGAGAAGCACCGGCCGGGATTCGGCGGGCCGGGCCTGCCGGAGCAGGGCGCCGCCGAGCATGTGCCGGGCCCAGGCCGCCATCGTCACATCGCCGACCTGTTCGAACAGCTCGAGTGCCCGGCGAATCCTCGCTTCGCCCGCGTCGGTCGCCTTCAGGAAGTACTCGCCCGTGCCGATCCCCCACAGGACGTTCGCCTGGCCGCGCACGTCGCCGAGCTCCTCGTACAGCGCGAGCGCCTCCTCCTGGGCGCGCCGACCCTCGCCGTCCGGGTCCGCAGTCGTCGGGTCGGCGCCGGGATCCGGGCTGACCGAGAACGCGAACGCGTAGTTGTAGAGCGCGTTGGCGATCTCGGCCTTGTCGCCGAGGCCCCGCCAGAGATCGACCGCCTCGCTGTAGGCGGTCTTCATCGCAACCAGGTCCGCCTGCCACCAGAGGACGCCGCCGAGTGCCTCCATCAATCGCGCCCGGAGGACGGGATCACCGTGTGACCAGGGTGCGGTCGCGAATGCCTCCAGCCGCCGGCGGGCCTCGTAGAGGTGGCCACGCTTCTGCCAGAAGCGCCACATCGCGAAGGCGAGGCGGATCGCCGTATCCGCGTCGCCGGCCGCCGCGGCCCGATCGAGCACCGCCCGGATGTTGTCGTGCTCCAGCTCCAGCCGGCCCAGGAGGGCCCGCTGCTCGGCGCCGGAGAGCCGCGGTACGGACGCCTCGGCGAGGCCGAGGAACCAGCGGGCATGGCGGTCATGGATCGCGGTCGCCTCGTCGCGGGTGGCGAGCATCTCGGCCGCGAACTCGCGGATCGTCTCGAGGAGGTAGAAGCGCGGCGGGTCGCCGTCAATCGCTCGAAGGAGGCTCTGGTCGGCGAGTGCCATCAGCCCGTCGAGGATGTCGAGCCCGAGCTCGCTCGACGGGCCGCCGATCGCCTCGGCCGCCTCGAGGTCGAACCCGCCGACGCAGGTGGACAGCCGGTCCAGCAGGCGCCGGTGCGGTTCGTCCAGGATGTCGTAGCTCCAGGCGATCGCGCCGCGGAGCGTCTGCTGACGCGCCGGCAGGTCCCGGGCGCCCGCGGCCAGCAGGTTGAGCTGGTTCTCCAGCCGGGCCAGGATCGCGTCCGGGCCCAGCAGCTTCACGCGCGCGGCCGCCAGTTCGATGGCGAGGGGCATGCCGTGGAGCCGGGCGCAGATCGCCGCGACGGCCGGGGCGTTCTCGTTCGTGACCGAGAAGTCGGGGCGAACCGCCCGGGCCCGGGCGATGAACAGCCGGACCGCCTCGTACGTGGAGAGCCGATCGATGTCCACGACGCCGGAGCCCGCCAGCCGGGCCTGCTCGTACCCACCGAGCCCGCCCGGATCCGGCGGCACGGGCAGGCCCGGGACGGGGTATTCCTGCTCCCCGGAGACGCGGAGGGGCGCTCGCGAGGTCACGATGACCTTCAGGCCGGGCGCGGCGCGCAGGATGTCGGCGACGAGCGGCCCTGCCCCCAGGACCTGCTCGAAGTTGTCGAGGACGAGGAGGACTCGCCTGCCGGCCAGCCACTCGACGAGGAGGTCACGGCTGGACCGCCCGACCGCCTCCTGGAGGCCGATCTCGCCGGCGATCCGCGAGGCGACGAGGTCGGGGTCGCGCACGGTCTCGAGCGGGACGAAGAAGACGCCGTCGACGAAATCGTCGACGGCGGTGGCCGCGACCTGGAGCGACAGGCGGGTCTTGCCGGTCCCGCCCGGTCCCGTGAAGGTCAGGAGCCGGTTGCCGGCCAGCAGGCCGCATGCCGCCTCGAGCTCATCGGCCCGCCCGACGAAGGAGGTGAGCTGGGTCGGGAGGTTGTTCGGGCGGGCGTCGAGGGTCGCCAGCGGCGGAAACTGGGCCGGCAGGTCCGGGACGCTCAGCTGGTAGAGATGCTCGGGCTCCCGGAGGTCCTTGAGCCGATGCGCGCCGAGGTCGAGGAGCGAGGCGCCGGCCGGGAGCCCACCGCCGGTGAGCGCGCGGACCGCCTCGGACACGAGGATCTGGCCGCCGTGTGCGACGTGGGCGATTCGCGCGGCCCGGTTGATCGCCAGCCCCACCAGGCTGCCCCCGGCCATCGTCGTCTCACCGGCGTTGAGGCCCATGCGCACGCGGATCGTGGCGCCGTCCGGCCACGGCTCGGCGTTCACCGCACGCTGCCCATCCAGCGCGGCGCCGAGGGCATCGGTCGCCACCGGGAAGGCGACGAAGAAGGAGTCGCCCTCGGTGCCCTGCTCCTGCCCGCCGTAGGTCGTGAAGGCGGCCCGCAGCAGCTCGCGATGGCGCTCACGGAGTGTCGCGTAGACGGCGGTGCCGAGCGCCTGCTCGAGGCGGGTCGAGCCCTCGATGTCCGAGAAGAGGAACGCCAGCGTGCCCGGCGTTCCGGGGCCGGTGCCGGTCATCCGGGCTCGGCCCGTCGTGGGAGCTTGAGCAAGGAACGGATGCGTGGGGGGACGCCCATCGGTCTGCGGCTCAGTGCCGGATGGCCTCGGTGGCTTCGCGCAGGCGGGTCGCGACGCCCCGCAGGATGGCCAGGGCAATCCGGGGGTTCTCGGTCAGGACGGCGTCGAAGTCCCACGATGCCAGGGCGAGGCAGGTCGTCGCGGTCTCGGCCGCGACCATCGCGTTGCGCGGCCGGCCGTCGAGCACCGACAGCTCGCCGAAGAACTCGCCCGGACCCAGGTGGGCGAGGACCGTTCCGTCCCGGACGACGCGGACGTTCCCGGAGACGACGACGAAGAAGCCGGTTCCGATCTCCCCCTGGCGGGCGATCACGTGGCCGGCCGGGAAGTCAACCTCGGTTGCCCGGCCGGCCAGTGCCGTGACGCCGTCCGCGCCGACGCCGCGGAAGAGCGGGCAGGCGGCCAGCAGCTCGGCGCGATGCGGGAGCGGGAGGGGCATCGGGATCCTCGGCGAGGTCTTGTGGACGGGTCGGATGCTGCGCGCCGATGACGCGCTCGTCAAGAATGCCAGCGTTGGGGGCCGGCTCGGCACGGGTCGAGGGGGTTGGTATCGGCCAGACCGGAGGCCGGCGCGCAGACGGAACCCATGACGTGCCCGGACGATGCACAATCTGCCCTGACGTCCCCCACCGAGGGACGCTTCGGAGGAATCCCGCCACCATGGCAACCCGCGACGAGATCGCCGACGCCCTCGCCGGCATGACGCTCTTCGCCGACCTCGCGACGCCGCAGCTGATGGGAGTTGCCAGCCGGTTCGAGGAGGCCTTCTTTCCCCAGGGCGCCAAGGTCCTCCGCCAGGGGCTCAGCGGGTCGGCCTTCTACGTCATCATGGACGGCGAGGCGGCCGTGATCGTGGACGGCGCCCAGCGCGCGACGATCGGCCGCGGCGAGTTCTTCGGGGAGGTCTCCATCCTCCTCGGGGAGCCGCCGACCGCCGACATCGTCGCGACGCAGCCGCTCCGCTGCATCGTCCTGGCCGGATCGGCCATCGAGGGCTTCCTCGTCGAGCACCCCCGGGTGATGTTCCGGATGCTCCAGGCTCAGGCGCGCCGGCTGCGGAACGCGAACAGGATTCGGAGCTGAGCGGCGCGATGGCGGACGACGGCCGGCCGTACCCGCCGGGCGAGTACCCCGTCCTGGTCATCGGCTCGGGCCCCGGGGGCCTCCAGGTCGCCTATTTCCTGTCTCGGCTCGGGATCGGCCATGCCACGATCTCGGCGGATCCGGGGCCCGGCGGCATGTTCCGGCGCTGGCCGTTCTTCCAGCGCCTCCTGTCCTGGACGAAGCCGTATGCCCCGGCGGACCGGCACTCGCGTGCCTTCGAGCGCTGGGACTGGAACAGTCTGCTCGCCGATGAGCCGGAGCTCCGGGGTCTCCAGGCCGAGTTCATGGACGGATCGTCAGACTTCCCGTCGCGGCCGGAGATGGAGGCGAACCTCGCCGCGTTCGCCGAGCGGGCCGGCATCGACGTTCGGTACGGCTGCACCTGGGAATCGACCCGCCGCGAGGAGGGCGCCGACGGCCAGCGATTCGTCGTCGGCACGAGCGACGGCGAATACCGCTGCCGCCACCTCGTGGTCGCCGTCGGCGTCGCGGAGCCGTACAGCCCGGCGACGCCGGGGATCGAGCACACGGTCCATTACGCCGACACGCGGGCGGCCGAGACCTACGCGGGCAAGCGCCTGTTCATCGTCGGCAAGCAGAACTCGGGCTTCGAGCTCGCGTCCGGGCTGCTCCAGTGGGCGAGCCGGATCACGCTCGCCTCGCCGTCCCCGGCGAAGACCTCGATCGAGACCCGCTCGCTCGTCGGGGTGCGCGCCCGCTACGTGCAGCCGTTCGAGGATTCGGCGCTCGGCGGCGGGGTGGACATCCTGTCCGCCTCGATCGCCGGGATCGCGCCCGTCGCCGGCGGCATCCGGGTCGATCTCAAGCGGAGCGACAACGGCATGCCGGTGAGCCTGGACGTGGACGAGGTGATCTCGGCCACCGGCTTCACCTGCCCGCTCGTGGACCTCCCGGCGCTCGGCGTCGCGACGTTCGGCCAGAGCCGGCTGCCCGCCCAGACGGCCTTCTGGGAATCCGCGACCGTGCCCGGGATCCACTTCGCGGGGACGATCACGCAGGGCGCGTCGGGGCTCAAGAAGCACGGCATCCCGAGCTACTCCGGGGCGGTCCAGGGGCACCGCTACAACTCGCGGATCCTCGTCCGGCGGTTGGCCGAATCATCATTCGGCGTTGCGCCGGACGCGCCTCCGATCGCGCTCCGCGACCTCCTCGACTACCTCCTCGCCGAGGCGACACGGGGTCCGGAGCTGTGGCACCAGAAGGCCTACCTGGCCCGGGTGGTGTCCGTCTCGCCCGACGACGGGATCCGGGACCGCGGGATCCTGCCGCTCTCGCATTTCCTCGACACTGACGGGCCGGACGCCGTGGCGATGACCGTCGAGGCAGACGGGGAGGGGGCCATCTACCCGGTTGCCTACATCCGGAGGACCGGCCGCGTCGAGGAGCACGCGATGGAGGCCCATCCGCTCAACGACTTCGAGGGGAGCCCGTACCGGCGCCATCTCGGCGCGTTGCTGGATCTCATCGCTCCCGGCGCGTCCGCCGCCTGACGGATGGTCCCGGCGTTCGTCGCCGGCGCACTCGCGGGCTGGGCGATCGCCATCCCGATCGGGGCCATCGCGGTCCTGATCATGGAGACGGGGATCCGGCGCGGTTTCCGGGTCGCCGCGGCCGCCGGTGCCGGGGCGGCCTCCGCCGATGGGGCGTTCGCCGCGCTTGCCGTGGTCGGCGGGACGGCCCTCACCGCGGTCCTTGAGCCGCTGGAGCAGCCGCTCCGGATCGTCGCGATCGGCATGCTCCTCGCGATCGGGGTCCGCGGCCTCCTGCTCATGACGATCGCCGCGCGGAGCGTGCCCGCTGCCGCCGCCCTGCCGACCCGCGTGCTGCCGACGTACCTGCGGTTCCTGGGCCTGACCCTCCTCAACCCCCAGACGGTCGTCTACTTCGCCGCGCTCATCATCGCCGTCCCCGACGTGGGTCGCGGGCCGGGCGAGCGGGGGGCGTTCGTGGCCGGGGCCTTCCTCGCGTCGCTGTCGTGGCAACTCGTCCTGGCCGCGGTCGGGGCGGTCGCCCATCACCGCCTCCCGCGCGGATTCCAGACCGGGGTGAGCCTGCTCGGCAACCTCGCGATCTGCGGCTTCGCGGTCGTCCTGGCCCTGGACCTCTAGGAACCGGCCGGGGCGGCGCTACTCGTCGGCGGACAGGACCCGGAAGACCGCCCAGCCGATTGCTGCGCCGAGGAAGGGGGCCGTGAGGTAGATCCAGATCGCGGCGAAATCCATGGCGACGATCGCCGGCCCGAGAGCCCGCGCCGGGTTGACCGACGCACCGCTGAACGGGATGCCGATCGCGTGGATCGCCAGCAGGGTGAGCGGGATCACGAAGAGCGCATGGTCGGCGGCCTTCTTCGTCACGGTCAGGATGACCGCCAGGAAGATCGCCGTCAGGACGACTTCGGCAATGAAGGCGGTCGTCTCGCCGGACGCGCCGGGCATGTTCTTCGTGCCGGCGACACTCGCCGTGTCGCTGATCGCCAGGATCACCGCCGACGCCGCCACGGCCCCCACGAGCTGGGCCCCGACGTAGCCGACCGCGCCGGCCAGGTCGATCCGCTTGTCGAGGAGTGCGCCGAGCGTGACGGCCGGGTTGAAGTGACCGCCAGACACGTGACCGGCGACCGCGATCGCGGCGAGCAGGCCGAGCCCGAACCCGATCGGGATGACGACGAGGGCGGGGGAGCCGGCCAGCGCGCCGGTCGCGAG
>DATIUS010000207.1:0-2219 GCA_035466655.1 Candidatus Sulfomarinibacteraceae bacterium | reverse complement strand
TCATCGGGCCGTACGAGCACCACAGCAACGAGCTCCCATGGCGCGAATCCATCGCCGACGTCGTCACGATCCCCGAGGACGCCGATGGGCGAATCGACCTCGGCGCGCTCGAGCGCGCGCTGGCGACCCACGCCGACCGCCAGCTCAAGATCGGGAGCTTCTCGGCGGCCTCGAACGTGACCGGCATCCTCAGTGACACCCGGGCGATCTCGATCCTCCTCCACCGTCACGGCGCCCTCTCCTTCTGGGATTTCGGGGCGGCGGCGCCGTACGTGGACATCGAGCTGTCACCGTACCGCCCCGGTTTGGACGCCGAGCTCGACTACAAGGACGCGGTGTTCATCAGCCCGCACAAGTTCATCGGCGGGCCGGGCACGCCCGGGATCCTCGCCGGGCGGCGCGAGCTGTTCCGGAACCGGGTCCCGACCACGCCGGGCGGCGGTACCGTCGCCTACGTCAACCCCTTCGAGCACGTGTACCTGGCGGACCCCGAGCATCGCGAGGAGGGCGGGACGCCAGCGATCGTGGAGTCGATCCGGGCCGGGCTCGTGTTCGGGCTGAAGAACGCGGTCGGCGAGGCGGCGATCCGCGAACGGGAGGAGGCGTTCATCCATCGGGCGATCGAGCGCTGGGAGCGCAACCCGAACATCGAGATCCTGGGCTCGCACTCGCTGCCGCGCCTGTCGATCGTGTCGTTCGTGGTCCGACACGCGGGTCGGTACCTCCACCACAACGTCGTCGTCGCGCTCCTCAACGACCTGTTCGGGATCCAGTCCCGGGGCGGCTGCTCGTGCGCCGGTCCGTACGGCCACCGGCTCCTCGGCATCGACATCGAGACGTCGCACGAGTTCGAGCGCGAGATCGCCCGCGGCTGCGAGGGGATCAAGCCCGGCTGGATCCGGGTCAACTTCAACTACTTCATCAGCGAGGCCGTCTTCGAGTTCATCCTCGACGCGGTCGACCTGGTCGCGTCCGACGGCTGGCGCCTGCTGCCGGAGTACCGGTTCGACGCGACGACGGGGCTGTGGCGGCACGCAGCCGGCACCGTGGAGCCGCCCCTCTCCCTGCGCGATGTCCGCTACGACGGGGGAGCGATGCGCTACGCCGCGCACCGACACCGCGCGCCGGACTCGGCGCTGCCCGGCTACCTCGATGAGGCCCGGCGGATCATCGCCGGCCCGCGCCGGACGCCGGCCGAGGCCGCACCCGCTGGCGTGGGTCCGGATTTCGAGGAGCTGCGCTGGTTCTGGCTGCCCGGCGAGATCGAGCGAGAGCTCGGCACAGCCGCCCGCTGACCCTTGGGCTCCGCCCGCTGAGCCCGTCGGGCTCCGTCTCCTGACCCCGGGGGCTCCGCCGGCGACTGGCCCGGATGGCGGCCACCGGGTGGTACGGATGCGGGATGGTGCGTCCTGCCACCACCGGACCACGATGCGGAACGACTGGCTCCCGTTCTGAACTTCGAGCGGCCCGGTCGGGATCGAGATCACCCCCATTACGACGCTCTCGCTCATTCGCCCCCGAGTCAGGCGCAGCACCCTTCGGGCCGGCATCCTCCTGCGCCGGATTCTTGCAGACCGCCACGTTGCGCTTGCCACCGCGACCGTTCTGCCGGTCGTCGTCATGGAGGCGCTCCGCGGGCAGGACCGGTCGATGGCGACCCTGGTCGTCGCGGTGGTCTACCTGGCGGGCCAGCTCCTGGTGGCCAGGTTGCCCGGTGTTCGAACGAACATGACGTGGCATCTCGTCCGCTTCGCCACGGCGATCCTGTTCGTCGCGCTCGTCACGGGTTTGGACGGCGAGGCGCCGGCGACGCTGCCGGTGCTGTACGTCCCGATCGTCGCGCTCGCGGCGGCGGTGGGCACCGTGACCGGGTTTGCCATCACGGCGCTCGCCCTGGGCGTCTACGTCTCGAGCCTGGCACTGACCGATGGCTGGGCCGGAGTGGCGCGCGATGCCCTCGTCCCGACCGCCGTCGTCATCTTCATCGCGATCGGGACTCGCCTGGTCGTCTCGTCCCTGGAGCGATCCCTCGACCGCGTCCGGCATTCGGTCACGGCGGAGCGGCGCCGTGCCCGACGGTTCCGCGCGATCGAACAGGTCGGGCGAATTCTCGCCAAGGATGGCCCGAGCCCGTCCGTGCTCGAGGCGATCATGGACGTCCTGGCCGGCACGTTCGGGTACCAGTACCCGTCGCTCTACCTCTGGTCGGGCGGCGTGCT
>DATIUS010000206.1:0-4374 GCA_035466655.1 Candidatus Sulfomarinibacteraceae bacterium | reverse complement strand
CAGGGTGATCCAGCCCAGGATCCCGAGACTCCCGACGAGGATGAGGATGATCGCCTGGTTGACAAGGTCGGAACTCACGACGGCGCCGATCGAGCTGAGGGAGGCCTGCTCGGAGATCGGGCCGAGCGCCGCCTGGAGCTCCGTCGCGATCCGCCCGATCTCGCCCTCGGTCGGCACCTGGGTGATGGCGCCAGGGATCGGCGTCGGCTCAGGCGAGCCGCTCGGGGCAGCGCTCGGGGTGGGCGCGGGCGTGTCCGTGGGTGCGGGTGTCGCGGTCGGGGCCGGCGTGACCGCCGACTCCGGTGAGGGGCTCGCGGACGCGGCGTCGCTGGCGGCCGGCGTCCCCGTCGGCGCGGGGGTATCGGTGGGCGCCGGCGTGTCGGTCGGGGCCGGCGTCGGCGATGGGGCGACCGTCGGGACCGGCGTCGGCGTCGGCTCGACCGCACGGAGGTCCAGCTTCGAGAGCCGGATGTCGAAGAAGCCCTTGCCCGTCCTGGTCACCGTGGCGTCCGGCTGGCCGAGGGTCGCCAGCTCGGCCCGGACGTCCTCGGCCGCCACGGCCGCGTCGGCGAACTTGATCGACCAGGTGGTGCCGCCGGTGTAGTCGATCGAGAACTTCAGGCCCGACTCGCCGCCCGTGATCGGGGTCAGGAGGATGAAGATGAGGCCGGGGATCGTGATGAGGAGCGAGAAGGCAAAGAACCAGCGGCGCTTGCCGATGACGTCATACACCCGGCGTGGCCCCCCGCCGGGCCGCAAGCCTGCCCGCCGGCCGATAGACGAACTCCGCTTCCGAGACGCCGTACAGGCGCGCCTTCCGGGCCCAGTCCTGGGCCACGACGATCCGCAGGATCGTCCGGGTCACCGTGATCGCCGTGAACATCGAGGCGAGGACGCCGAGGATGAGCACGAGGGCGAAGCCCTGGATCACCGACGAGCCGAAGAAGTACAGGATCGAGGCGGTGATCAGGCTGGACACGTTCGAGTCGAGGATGGAGTTCCAGGCCCGCGAGAAGCCGGCCTCGATCGCCTGCGGCAGGGACTTGCCGAGACGGAGCTCTTCCTTCGATCGCTCGAAGATGAGGATGTTGGCGTCGACCGCCATGCCCACCGAGAGCACGAAGCCGGCGATGCCGGCGAGCGTCAGGGTCACCGGGATGAAGCGGAAGATCGCGAACAGGAGCAGCGCGTAGTAGATCAGCGCGAAGCCGGCGACGAGACCCGGCAGCCGGTAGTGCAGGAGCATGAACAGGAGGACGAGCCCGACCGCGATCCCACCGGCGAGGATGCTCTTGTCGAGGAACTCCTTGCCGAGGGTCGGGTCGATCGTGTCGCTGGACAGCTCCTCGACCGGGAACGGCAGCGCGCCGAAGCGGAGGACGTTGACGAGGTTCTGGGCTTCCTTCTGCGGGAATCCGCCGATGCTCCCGCTCGAGATCTGGACCTGCCCGCCGGTGATCGGCTCGTTGATCTGCGGAGCGGAGATCACCCGCGAGTCCAGGACGATCGCGAAGAACTCGTTGACGTGCGCCCGGGTGTGGTCGGCGAACAGCTTCTCGCCGGCGTCCTTGAGGACGAAGTTGACGGTCCGGTTCCCGTTCTGGTCCGAGCCGACCGTCGCCGTTTCGAGCTGATCTCCGCTGAACAGGACCTTGAGGGTCGAGAGGTCGAGCGTCTGGCCCTCGGTCGGCGGGGTCATCGTCGTCGGGATGGGCACGAAGTCGAGGCGGCCGGTCTGGCCGACGAGGGCTCGGACCGTCTCGGTGTCCGTCACGCCCGGCAGCTCGACGACGATCCGGTCCGTGCCGGACGTCACGACGATCGGCTCGGCCACGCCCGTCGAGTTCACGCGCTGCTCGATGATGCCCCGGACGATCTCGATGTCGGACAGTCCGGGTGACTTCCCGCCGGAGGGGTTGACCCGGTACTCGACCTTCAGGCCGCCCTGCAGGTCGAGGCCCAGCTTCGTCTCGACCAGCCGGCTTCCGGCCTCGGCGTCAAGGCCAGGAAGGCGGAGGCGGGGCCAGAAGTCGATGAAGAGGGCAAGCGCGCCGATGACGGCGATGAGGATGACGGTGGTCCTGCGCATCGACGGCGGATGATACAGGTGCGCGGGTTCGAGCGCCGACACCGGGATCGTCCACCTGGAACCCCGTTCTCGCCAGAACGACAAATCGACGGAATCGCTCGGCGCTTGCCCGGTCGGCGAACGTTCGCGAACGGCGGGCTCGGCCGATTCGCGTCCGTCGCACCCCCCCCGGGAGCCTCGATTCCGCCAGTTGGTTCTCGCCTGGAGAACGCCCTTCACGGCCAGGACTCGCCGGAACAGATCGATACCATCGGCGCATGGCTGCCACGGGCGCAGAACGCCGCAGGCGTCAGGGCTCGAGGCCGGCCGTGATCTTCGCCACGAGTGAAGAGGCGGGTCCTCCGGAACCCGCCTCTTGTCCAGTCCTCGATCAGGGTGTCAGGCGTGGACCGGGATCGTCGCCTCGCAAAGTGCCTTGAAGTTCTCGTTCGAGGCGCGGACGGATCGCTGGATCGAACCGGCGAGGAGCTTTTCCGCCACACCGGCGAACAGGCCGCCGGGCATCTCGTAGTCGATGGTGATCGTCTGGTCCGTCCCCCCGCCGACTTCGGTCAACGTGATCGCGAGGGTGGCGTGGCCGCCGCCGGGGAGGCCAATCTTCTGCTCGAGCAGGCGCGGCTTGTCGACCTTCGTCGTCGTGGTCGTCCCGGTCAGTTCGCGGCCCATGAGCCGGGAGACACTCGTGAACGTCGCCCCGACCCGATCGATCCGCTCGGGGCAGTCCCGGACCTCGATCGTCGTCACCTCCCATTCGGGCATCCGCCGAGCGTCGGCGTTCAGGTCCCAGACGTGGTCGATCGGGGCATCGATGTGGACGCTCTCGCTGAAATGGCCCATGCACTCGACCTCCGGCGCGACGTCAGCGGGAGACGGCCGGGCGGGCAGAGGCTTCCATCAGGCGCCATGGGTTGCGATACACGGCCCGCTTCGCGCTCCATCGCGCGGGGGACGCCGAGGGCCACTCGGCCGATCTTCGCCCGGATCGTAGGGGGGCGCCTGTCCCGACGTCATGGGGCCACGGTCCCGATCGTGATCGGGACGCCCGACGGCATCGGCCCGCGCCGGCGGGTCTCCGGCGCACCGCCAGGTCAGGGCTCGAGGCCGGCCTTGATCTTGGCCGCGAGCGCCGGTTCGATCCCCGGGATCGAGGCGATCTGCTCGACCGGTGCTTCGCGGATCCGCTTCACGGATCCGAACGTTCGAAGCAGCGCCGCCCGCCGGCGCGGCCCGATGCCGGGCAGGTCGTCGAAGGCGGACCGGACCGACGCGCGGGCGCGCAGCTTGCGGTGATAGGTGATCGCGAAGCGGTGGGCCTCGTCGCGGAGGCGCTGGACGAGGTACAGCGCAGCGGACGTCGTCGGCAGGAGGACGGGTTCGGGCCGGTCCGGCAGCACGAGTTCCTCGCGCTCCTTGGCGAGGCCGGCGAGCGGCAAGTCGTGGAGCCCCAGCTCGCCGAGGACGGCCTTGGCGGCGTTCACCTGGGCTCGGCCGCCGTCGATGATGACGAGGTCGGGCATCGCCCAGCGGCGCTCCTCGGCGCTCCCCTCCTCGCCTGTCTTCGCGTTGCGGAACCGGCGCCGGAGCACCTCCTGGTGGCTCGCAACGTCGCTCTGGCCCTGCACGGTCCTGATCTCGAACCGGCGGTACTCCCCGGTCCGCGGCTTGCCGTCCTCGAAGACGACCATGCTGCCGACGCTGTTCGTGCCCTGGAACGTCGAGATGTCGTAGCACTCGATCCTCGTCGGGAGGACCGGCAGCTCGAGAGCGACTGCCAGCTCCTCAAGGGCTCCCAGGGTCTTGCCCTGGTCGGCCAGCCAGCGCGCCTGCTCGCGCGCGAGCATCTCGGCGGCGTTCCTTGTTGCCAATTCCATCAACCGGCGGCGTTCGCCGCGCTGCGGGGCGTGGATGCGGACCACAGCGGTGCGGGCGGCACCGTGACTCGGGGCCGTGGCGGCGCGCCGGTCGGTCAGGAAGCGTTCGAGGTCGTCGGCGTCGGGGAGCGCGAGCGGGACCGCGACCTCGCGTGGAACGCTCGTGGCCCGGGCGTAGTACTGGAGGAGGAATCCGGACACGACCTCCTCGTCGCCGGTCTCGCGCGGCGCTGCGAGCAGGAAGACGTCCCGCCCGATCGCCTTGCCGTCGCGGATGACGAACAGCTGGACCGCCGCCTGGTTGTCGCCCCGGGCGAGTCCCACGAGGTCGAGGTCCGTCCGGGCGAATGCGGCCATCTTCTGGCTCTCCATCGTCCGCTCGATCGCCCGGACCTTGTCCCGGATCGCCGCCGC
>DATIUS010000205.1:0-7359 GCA_035466655.1 Candidatus Sulfomarinibacteraceae bacterium | reverse complement strand
TCCAGGCCGGCCTGCGTGTCCATGACGATGAGCTCGTTCGGCCGCAGCGCAATCGCCGCCATCGCCCCGGCGAGGAGGGTGTTCTCGGGGCACAGGCAGCCGGCGGCGGCCTGGTGGAGCGAGCCCATGACGAGGAGCCGGACGCCGTCCGGGGCCAGGACGGAGAACCGCTCGACGGCGTCATCGGCCTGGGGGTTCAGGCGCAGGTAGACGCCCCAGCCGGAGCCGGGTCGAGCGCCGGTCTTCTCCTCGACATAGTCGGCGTTGTCGCTCAGCGGCACGATCGCGAGGGCCTGCGACGCGGGAATCCCCAGCGCCCAGGCCAGGTTCATCTGGGCGTCCGCGTCCACCGCCAGGACGGTCTGGCCGCGACGGGCCAGGGTGCGTGCCAGGAGCGCGGCGAGGGTCGTCTTTCCAACCCCGCCCTTGCCCGTGACGACGATGCGCGACAGGTCGCCGAGGGTCGTCGCGGCCGTCTCCGCGCCGGCCGGCGAAGGCGCGCTGCGCCCCATCGCGGTCACCTTGCGCACCTCCCGTTCCACCGGCCGCCCGGGCCAGACCATAGCCCACCCGACGCGACGACGCGCCCGTCGGGGACACCGTCCAACGGTCCACCCGGAAGGCCGGTTTCGAACAGGCGCGGCGGCCCGTCATGAGCGGTCCCAGTGGCACCGGTGAGGGGCCGAAAGGACCTTGCGGTGTCCGCTGCGGTTTCCCAGCATCCGGTTCAGAAGGGGGTTCCGCGGCCTGTCGTCGCGTGCCTCACCGATGGATGGGCCCGACGGATGAACGGCATCAACGGAGCGAGGGTGAAACGGTGAACGGACCCGTGGCCGCGCAGGTTCGGACGGACCCTGCGAGCGTGGAGATGCGCGAGCGGGCGAAGGCCGAGGGGATCAGCACGATCTGGGACCGCTACGAGGCGCTGGGGACCCAGTGCAAGGTGGGTGAGCTGGGCATCTGCTGCACGGTCTGCCACCTCGGACCCTGCAATCTCGGCCTGCCCGGCACGAAGCGACCGAAGGTCGGGGTGTGCGGGGCGACGATCGACACCGTCGCTGCGCGCCGGCTGGCCCGGGACATGGCGGCCGGGTCGGCCGCGCATTCGGACCATGGTCGTTCGGTGGCCCATCTCCTCCTCCAGGCCGCCCGCGGCGAGGCGCCGGGGTTCGGCATCAAGGACGAGGGCAAGCTGCGAGCGCTGGCCGTGGAGCTCGGCGTCGAGCAGGCCGGCCGGACCGTCGAGCACATCGCCGAGGCCGTCGCCGAGGCCTGCCTCGCCCAGTTCGGCCAGCAGGAGGCCGACCTCGCGTTCGCCGGCCGGGCCCCGGAGCGCCAGCGCGAGACCTGGCGAACGCTCGACATCGCGCCGCGGGGCATCGATCGCGACATCGTCGACGTCATGCACCGGACGAACATGGGCGTCGACACCGACTACCGGAGCCTGATCCTGTCGGGCATGCGCAGCGCGCTCGGCGACGGCTGGGGCGGCTCGATGATCGCGACCGACCTCCAGGACGTCCTGTTCGGAACGCCGGAGCCGATCCGGGCCAGGATGAACCTGGGCGTCCTGCAGCCGGACCAGGTGAACATCCTCGTCCACGGTCACGAGCCCGTCCTGGCCGAGGCAATCGTGGATGCCGCCGGCGACCCGGCGCTCCTCGCCGAGGCTCGCGAGCTGGGCGCGGTCGGGATCAACGTGGCCGGCATCTGCTGCACGGCCAACGAGGTGCTCATGCGGCGCGGGATCCCGGTCGCCGGCAACTTCCTCCAGCAGGAGCTGGCGATCGTCACGGGCGCCGTCGACGCGATGCTCGTGGACGTCCAGTGCGTCATGCCGGGCCTTGCCGAGGTGGCCGCCTGCTTCCACACGGAGATCATCTCCACCTCGAAGAAGGCGCGATTCCCCGGCACGCACTCGGTCGAGTTCGACGAGGAGCACGCCGCCGACACCGCCCGCGAGATCGTCGGCCGGGCGGTCGCGAACTACGCCCGACGCGACAAGGGACGGGTCGCGATTCCGGATCACCAGATGGACGTCGTGGCGGGCTTCACGACCGAGTCGATCACCCACATGCTCGGGGGCACCTACCGTGGCGGCTTCCGGCCGCTCAACGACGGGATCATCGCCGGGCGCATCCGGGGCGTCGTCGGCGTCGTCGGCTGTGACAACCCCAAGCAGCTCCAGGACCAGAGCCACCTGGAGCTCGTCTACGAGCTGCTGAAGCGCGATGTCCTGGTGGCCCAGACGGGCTGTTCCGCGATCGCCTGCGGCAAGGCCGGCCTGCTCCGGCCCGAGGCTGCACTCGAGCACGCCGGCCCGGGACTCCAGGAGATCTGCGAGGCGGTCGGGATCCCGCCGGTGCTCCACATGGGCTCGTGCGTGGACAACAGCCGGATCCTGACCGTGTGCATCGAGATGGTGCGCGAGGGCGGGGTCGGGCGCGACTTCTCCGAGCTGCCCGTGGCCGCCGCCGCGCCGGGCTGGTGGTCGGAGAAGGCGATCACGATCGGGTTCTACGCGGTCGCGTCCGGGATCCTCACGGTCCTCGGATCGCCGCTGAACGTCCTCGGCAGCGAGGCCGTCACGAAGTACGTGACCGACGACCTCGAGGGTCTCGTCGGCGGTCGGTTCGCGTTCGAGGCCGATCCGGCGAAGGCGGCCGACCTCATCGTCGCCCACCTCGACCGGAAGCGCGAGGCGCTGAAGCTCCGGCCGATGCTCCACGACACCACCCGGGCGGACACCCCGCCGGCGGACGCCCCGCCGGGAGACGTCCCGCCGGCCATCCTGACGCCGGCCGCCGGGCCGGTCGTCGCCCAGCCAGTCGCCTGACGCACAGCCACCCGCGGAAAGGGTAAGCAGCCATGTCACGGATCATCGCGAGTGCCGCGATCCGGGGAGCGCACGCGTACGTCGAGGAGGCCGAGACCCGGCTGACCGAGACCCTCGAGTCGAAGGGCGGCGGGACCCGCCTCGAGTTCCCGAACACGGCGTTCCACCTGCCGCTCATCCTCGCCCTCACCGGGCTCGAGGTGAAGACGGTCGAGGACGCCCGGGAGCCGCTCCGGATCGCCCGGAGCTTCCTCGGGCCGGTCCCGACCGAGGCGATGTGGCTGCCGTACCTGGGCGACACGCTCGACGCGGGGATCGCGACCCTGATCGCCGAGGAGGTCATCGAGGCGCTCCGCTACGTCAACGGCACGCAGTCCAACGGCATCTACCTCGGGTTCACGGACGACGCGATCCTGCGCACCCAGGGCATCAAGCTCGTCGACGGCCGGATGCCCGGGTTCGCGGCCTGCGTGGGCGCCATGCCCACGAACGAGGACGCCGTCCACCTGGCGCGCGAGCTCCAGGAGCGCAACATCCTCGTCTTCCTGTCGAGCAACACGGGTGGCCGGAGCATGGCCGACCAGCTGGCCGAGGAAGGCGTCGAGATGAGCTGGGACACCTACCTCGTGCCCTACGGCCGCGAGACGAGCTCCACGGTCCACGCCCTCAACTTCGCGGCCCGGGCGGCGATGACCTTCGGCGGCCTCACTCCCGGGAACCTCGCCAAGGCCCGCCAGATCCTGCTCTACAACAAGGAGCGGGTCTTCGCATTCGTGCTCGCCCTTGGCGACGTGGACGACCAGAAGTACGCAACCGCCGCCGGGGCCATCAACTTCGGCTTCCCGGTGATCGCCGACACGGACATCCCGCAGATCCTGCCGAGCGGGATCTGCACCTACGAGCACGTCGTCAGCAACGTGCCCCACGATCGCCTCGTCGCCCAGGCGGTCGAGGTTCGCGGCCTGAAGCAGAAGATCACGAAGATCCCGATCCCGGTCGCGTACAGCGCCGCGTTCGAGGGCGAGCGCGTCCGGCAGGAGCGGCTGCGGGTCGAGTTCGGGCGCAAGCTGGCCCCCGCCTTCGAGTTCCTGCGGGGCCGGGAGCTGAGCGAGGTCGAGGACGGCAGGATCGAGGTGATCGGGCCGGACATGGACAGCGCGCCGGATGGCGGCGTGATGCCGCTCGGGATCCTCATCGAGGTCGCCGGCCGCAAGCTCCAGAAGGAGTTCGAGCCGATCCTCGAGCGCCAGGTCCACCGGTTCATCAACGGCGCGATGGGCGTGATGCACATCGGCCAGCGGGACATGCCCTGGATCCGGGTGAGCAAGGAGGCGTTCGACGCCGGCTTCCGGATGCGGGACATCGGGGTCATCCTCCACGCCAAGTACCTCGAGGAGTACCCGGCGCTCGTCGACAAGGTCGCCGTGACGATCTACTCGGAGGCGGACCAGGTCAACCGGATCATCGAGGGCGCGCGCTCCGTGTGGGACGAGCGCGACGCCCGCGTGGCCGGCATGACCGACGAGACGGTCGAGGTCTTCTACTCCTGCACCCTCTGCCAGTCCTACGCCCCGAACCACGTCTGCGTCATCTCGCCACAGCGGCTCGGCCTGTGCGGCGCCTACAACTGGCTGGACGGAAAGGTCAGCAACGAGATCAACCCGACCGGACCGAACCAGCCGATCGAGAAGGGCCGCTGCCTCGATTCGAGGCTCGGCGTCTACGAGGGCATCAACCAGTTCGTCCACCTGACCTCGAACAAGACCGTCGAGCAGGTCAGCCTGTACTCGATGATCGAGTCGCCGATGACCTCGTGCGGCTGCTTCGAATGCATCATGGGCATCGCGCCCGAGGTGAACGGCGCCGTCGTGGTCACCCGCGAGTACAGCGGGATGACGCCGCTCGGCATGACCTTCAGCACGCTGGCCGGCCTCGTCGGCGGCGGGATCCAGACGCCGGGCTTCCTCGGCGTCGGCCGCCTCTACCTGGCCAGTCCGAAGTTCATCCCGGCCGAAGGCGGCCTGTTCCGGCTCGTATGGATGCCGAGCGAGCTGAAGGAGTCGCTCCGGGAACGGCTCGTGGCGCGCGCCCGCGAGCTCGGCGACGAGACCTTCGTGGACAAGATCGGCGACGAGACGACGGCGACGACGATCGAGGAGCTCCAGGCGTTTCTCGAGCGGGTCGGGCATCCGGCCCTGGCAATGCCGTCGATGATCTAGGCGGGCGGGCCTCCATGGATCGCCAGCCCAGCTCGAGCAACAGAGGAGTCGGGATTCCATGCCGCTGACCGCGCTGGACATCTACAAGATCCTGCCCAAGACCAACTGCGGCGAGTGCGGCGTCCCGACCTGCCTCGCGTTCGCCATGCAGCTGGCCACGAAGAAGGCGGCCATCGACGCCTGCCCGTACGCCACCGACGAGGCCAAGGCGACGCTGGCCGGGGCCGCCTCACCGCCGATCCGGCTGGTCAGCGTCGGCCCACCCGAGAAGTGCATCGTGATGGGCAAGGAGACGGTCCTCTTCCGCCACGAGGAGACCTTCTACCACCCGACCGCGATCGCGGTCCGGGTCCGCGTGGACCGCTCCCCGGACGAGCTGAAGGTCGCCCTGGAGCGGGTCGCCGCGCTCCAGTTCGACCGCGTCGGCCAGATCGTCGGCATCGAGCTCGTCGCGCTCGAGGACGTCACGGGGGACGCCGAGCGGTTCGCCGCGGCGGCGGAGGTGGCCTCCGGGCTGGGGCTCGGGCTCGTGCTCATCAGCGCCGCACCCGAGGTCCTCGGCGCCGCCGCCGCCCGGATCAAGGCGAACCGGCCGCTCCTCTACGCGGCGACCGCGGAGAACTGGGAGGCGATGGCCGAGGTCGCCCGGGCCAACGCCTGCCCGCTCGCCGTGCGCGGCGCCGACCTGGACGACCTGGCGGACCTGACCAGGAAGATCGCCGCCACGGGGCTGACCGATCTCGTGATCGACAGCGGCGCACGGGGCCTCGCGCCGACCCTTGCGGACCTGACCCAGATCCGGCGGATGGCACTGCGCAAGCAGTTCCGGCCGGTCGGCTACCCGGCCATGGCGTTCGTGGTCGCGCCCGGCGAGATCGACCGGGTGACCGAGGCGTCGGCGTACATCTGCAAGTACGCGGCCCTCGTGGTCCTCGACGAGCTCCAGACCTGGCAGGCGCTCACCCTCGTCACCCTCCGCCAGAACATCTACACGGATCCGCAGGTGCCGATCCAGGTCGAGTCCGGCCTGCACACGATCGGCGCCCCGGACGGCGCCTCGCCGGTCTTCGTGACGACGAACTTCTCGCTCACCTACTTCACGGTGGAGGCGGACACGGAGGCGGCACGGACCGCCGCCTGGCTCGTCGTCGTCAACACGGACGGCCAGTCGGTGATGACCGCCTGGGCGGCCGACAAGTTCAACGCCGAGACGATCGCGAAGGCGATTGGCGAGTCGGGCGTGGCCGACAAGGTGAACCACCGCCGGGCGGTCATTCCCGGCGGGATCGCCGCGCTGAGCGGCAAGCTCGAGGAGCTGAGCGGCTGGGAGATCGTCGTGGGACCGCGCGAGTCGGCCGGGATCCCGGCCTTCATCCGGACGCGCTGGCAGGAGCTGGCGTCCGCGGCCGCCGGCTGAGTGAGCGACGTGGCCGTCGTCGCCGGGCCGCGTGTCACGTTCGAACCCGGCGCGCGCGTCCTCCTCGCCGAGGCCGGGCAGACGCTCCTCGACGCCGCGTTCGCGGCGGGCGTCCCGCTCGACGGCGTGTGCGGCGGGCGGGGGATCTGCGAGCGATGCAAGGTCCTCGTCACGCACGGGACGGTCGAGCCGGTCGAGGCGCGCGGCGGGCGAGCCGGGGGCGAGGTCCTGGCCTGCCTGGCCCGTGTCGTCGGCGACGTCAGCGTCGAGATCCCCGAGGCGTCGCGCATCGAGGGAGAGCAGATCCTCACCGGCATGGAGCGGTGGGACCAGCTCCTGTCGGCCGCGGAGGAGGTCGATGTCGCCCACCTGCCCCGGGACGTGTCGTCTCCCGCCGAGCGGTTCGCCGACGGTCCCCTGGCATTCGCCCTCCCGCTCGACCTGCCGCCCCCCACGCTCGAGGACTGTCTCAGTGACGCGGGCCGGCTGGCCCGCGAGCTGCACCGCCAGCACGGGCTCCGCGACGTGGGCGTCCCGATCGAGGTGCTCCGCGCCGCGCCGCAGGCGCTCCGCGACGCGGGCTGGAAGGTCAACGCGGTCCTGGCCCGGACCAGCGTCGGTCACCAGCTCATCGACATCCGGCCGGGCCCGGGCCCGACGCGGGCATTCGGCCTCGCCATCGACATCGGCACCACGACGGTCGTCGCGCACCTTGTCGACCTCGGCACCGGGATCACCCTCGGAGCCGCGGCGGCCGTGAACCGGCAGGTGCGGTTCGGCGACGACGTGATCAGCCGGATCATCCACGCCGGCGAGCCGGGTGGCCTCGAGCAACTGCGAACGGCGATCGTCGGCGAGCTCAACGTCCTCGTCGGCAGCCTCGCCCG
>DATIUS010000204.1:0-29752 GCA_035466655.1 Candidatus Sulfomarinibacteraceae bacterium | reverse complement strand
CGAGAACCTGGCGCCGTCCGGCGCCCGCGTCACGGTCACGCTGCCGGAAGTTGCCTCTGGGGCGTGAGTCCTCGGCGCCGGTCCTCGGCTGGGCGACTCAGCTCGCGAGGACGACCTCGCCGGACGCATTGGTGGCCGGCTCGACGCGCCCGACGCGCCAGTGCGGAACGCCACGGGCGTCAAGATCGGACTCGACGGCCGCGAGCACGGCAGGCTGGACCGCCGCGAGCAGGCCGCCCGAGGTCTGGGGGTCGTGGGCGAGCGCCACGAGCTCCGGGGCGACGCCTTCGGCCACCGTCAGCGACGGCGCCACGAACCGCCGGTTGTGCGCCGCGCCGCCCGTCTCGATCCCCGCGCGCGCGAGCTCGAGGGCGCCGTCCAGGGCCGGCAGCATCGCCGCCTCGAAGACGAATCGGGCCCCGGAGGCCCGGGCCATCTCGAGCCCGTGCCCGAGCAGCCCGAAGCCGGTGACGTCCGTGGCCGAGCGGACTCCGTTCGCGACGAGCACCTCGGCCGCGGCGCGGTTGAGGGTCGTCATCGCCTCGATCGCCGTCTCGAAATGCGCGTCTGAGGTCCGGCCGCCGCGCCGCCCCGAGACCAGGAGCCCCGTCCCGAGGCGCTTCGTGAGGAGGAGGATGTCGCCGGCCTGCGCGCCGCCCTTGCGGAGCAGCCGGTCCGGGTGCGCCGCCCCGATCACGGCCAGCCCGTATTTCGGTTCCGCATCGCGGATCGTGTGGCCGCCGGCGAGCGTGCCGCCCGCCTCGCGAACCTTGGCGGACGCCCCCTCGAAGATCGCCGCGAGGGCATCGCGCGGGAGGTCCTCCGGGAAGGCCGCAATCGAGAGCGCGAAGAGCACCCGACCGCCCATCGCGAACACGTCAGACAGGGCGTTTGCGGCGGCGATCGCCCCGAACGTCCGCGGGTCGTCCACGAGCGGTGGGAAGAAGTCGAGGGTCCCGATGATGGCGAGGTCCGGCGAGACGAGGTACGCGGCGGCGTCGTCGGGCGGGTCCAGGCCGGCAATGAGCTCCGCGGGCGCCCTCTCCGCGCCGAGCCCGCGCAGCGCGTCCGCCAGGAGGTCCGCCCCGAGCTTCGCGGCGCAGCCGCCGCAATCGGTCAGCTCGGTGAGCTGGATCCGCGGCGAAGGTCCAAGGAGGCGCTGGACGTCGACCATCCCGGGATGATAGGCCCGAGTCGGCCTGGCGCCGGTGACGATCGCCACCGTACGATGCCGGCGCCGCTCGCGAGCGTCCCAGCCGCGCGAGCCGGGCCAGCCGCGGAGGGCGCTGTGGTCGATCGCGCCACTGACCACGACATCGTCTCGATCCCGAAGGTGGAGCTGCATGTCCACCTCAATGGGTCGATCACCGAGGCGACGGCATCCGAGCTCGCCCGCCGGCACGGCGCCGATCCCGGGGAGGCACTCCGGCTCCAGGGCGGCCGGTACCCCGGTCGCTACCCGAACTTCGGGGGCTTCCTCGACGCGTACCTCGCCGCGAACGCGTTCGTCAGGACACCGGATGACCTCGAGCTGGTCGCGGCCGAATTCGCCCGCGGGCAGGCCGCGCAGCACATCGTCTACTCGGAGGCGATCTTCACGGCGATGATCTACGTCCGCAACGGCATGGAGCCGACGGCGATGTGGCGGGCGTTGCGAAACGGGCTGGCGGCGGGTGGCCCGAACACGCGAATCGCCCTCGTCGTCGACGCGATCCGCGATTTCGGGCGGGAGGAGGCCGAGGCAACGATCCGGCTCGTCGAGGGCGCCGACGCGCCGATCGTCGGCCTGTGCCTGACCGGCGTCGATTCAACCGAGCCGCTGGAAGGGTTCCGAGTCCTGCGCGAGGCGAGCACGCGACTCGGCATGGGCCTCGAGGTCCATGCGGGCGAGATGGGCCCACCGCAGAGCATCGTCGACGCGATCGACGTGCTCCACGCCGACCGCATCGGGCACGGCGTCGCGGCGATCCACGAACCCGCCCTGCTCGAGCGGCTCGTCCGCGAACAGGTGGCGCTCGACGTCTGCCCGTCTTCGAACGTCCGGATCGGGCTGTTCCCGTCGCTCGAGGCTCACCCGGTGACGGCGTTCTGGCGAGCGGGGGTGAACATGACGATCTCAAGCGACGATCCACCGTTCTTCCACACCACGCTGACTGACGAGCTGCGGCACGTCGTGGGCCTTGCCGGGCTGTCGCGGATCGACCTGGCCGAGCTCCAGTTGCGGGCGGCGAGGGCGGCCTTCGCGCCGGCGACCGTACGTGCGGCAATCCGGGCCGAGATCGCCGGATGGGCCGCCTCCGCGTGAAGCCCTGATCCTCGGTACGCTGCGCTCGGGAGCGGGTTCGGGCCGGTGCCCGGCCCGGTCTTCAAAACCGGTGGCGCGGCGCCCGGCGTCGCGCGGTGGGTTCGACTCCCATGCGCTCCCGCCAGCGAGGCCCAGACGAGGAGGGCGAGTGTCCACGATGGACCGGCCGCGACCGCCGAGCGTCGAGCGGGTCCTCGCCGCTGCGCGGGCCGGGGCAGGAACGCGCGATGTCGAGGCCGTGGTCGCGGCCGCGCGCGAAGTCGTGGACGGGGAGCGAGCGCGGCTGGCAGACGGGCAGGCGCCGAGGAGCATCGCCGCGCTGGGGGCGGCGGTCGTGGCGACGCTCGAGGGGTTCGACGGCCCGGCCGGCGCAGGCGATGGCGAGGGCCGGGGTGGGGGCTCGGCAGCCGGTCCGACACGCGTCTTCAACGCGACCGGCGTGATCATCCACACCAACCTCGGGCGTGCCGCGTGGCCCCGGGCGGCGATCGAGGCGGCCAGGCTGGCCTCCGAAGGTGCGATCCTCCTCGAGCTGGAGCGGGCCACCGGCCGTCGCGGCGCGCGCTTCCGGGCCGCGGAGGCGCACCTCATTGCGCTGACCGGCGCGGAGGATGCCCTCGTCGTCACGAACAACGCCGCGGCCATCGCCCTCGCCGTCGGGCTCGCGGGGCGCGGGGGCGGCGTGGCCGTCTCGCGCGGGGAGCTCGTCGAGATCGGGGGCGGAGTGCGGATCCCCGAGATCCTGCGCCGGGCCGGCGTTCGCCTCGTCGAGGTCGGGACGACGAACCGGACGCGGGCCGGCGATTTCGAGGCGGCGTTCGACGATCCGAGGGCCCGGATCCGTGCCGTCCTCCGGGTGCATCCCTCGAACTTCGTCCAGGCCGGCTTCGTGGAGGCGCCGGACCCGTCGGCGCTGGCGGAGGCGGCCCACCGCCGCGGCGTGATCGTGCTCGACGACCTCGGGAGCGGTGCGCTCCTGCCGACAGAGCGGGTCGGCCTTGTCCACGAGCCGATGCCCAGCGAGCGGCTGGCGGCCGGCGCGGACGTCGTGACCTTCTCGGGCGACAAGCTCGTCGGCGGCCCGCAGGCCGGACTGATCGCCGGCCGCGGCGACCTCGTCGCCAGGCTTCGGCGGGACCCGCTGGCCCGGGCGATGCGCCCCGACAAGACGATCCTCGCGGCGGTCGCGGCGACGCTCGCGCTCTACCGGGCCGGGCGGGCGACCACCGAGATCCCCGTGTGGCGGATGCTGGCGACGCCGATGGCCGAGCTTCGCGCCCGCGCCGCGACGATCGTGGGGGCTCTCCCCGGCGGTGCGGCCGAAGTCGTCGAGCTGTCGTCCACCGTCGGCGGGGGTTCGCTGCCCGGCGAGGCGCTCCCGTCGGTCGGTCTCGGCCTCCCCGTTCCGAACGGCCGGGCCGCCACGGACCTGCTGGCCCGCCTCCGGGCCGGCGACCCGTGCGTCATCGCGCGGATCGAGCGCGATCGCGTCATCCTCGACCTTCGAACGGTGGCCCCGGGCGACGACTCCCGGCTTGCTGCCGCGGTCGCGAGGGCGATCGCGCCGACGTCGGCGCCGTAGGCGGGCGATGACCGTCGTCATCGGCACGGCCGGGCACATCGACCACGGGAAGACGACGCTCCTCCGCGCGCTCACCGGGATCGACGCCGATCGGCTGCCCGAGGAGCAGCGGCGGGGGATGACGATCGACGTCGGGTATGCCCACCTCGACCTCGACGACGGGACCTCGATCGACTTCGTCGACGTGCCGGGACACGACGCGCTGATCGGCAACATGCTCGTCGGGGCCGGCGAGATCGACGCGGCGCTCCTCGTCGTCGCGGCCGACGACGGGCCTCGGGCGCAGACCCTCGAGCACCTGGCGCTCCTCGACGCGCTCGGCCTGCGGGATGGCCTCGCGGTCGTGACGAAGGCCGACGTCGCCGGCGCGGAGCGGGCGGCCGAGGTCGCCGGAGCCGTGAAGTCGCTCCTGGCGCGCACCTCGCTCGCGGGCGCGGGGGTCCTCGTCGCCTCGGCGGCGACGGGCGACGGGGTCCGCGACGTGCGCGACGCGCTCGTGCGCCTGCGCGACCGGGTGGCGGCTCGAGCGGCCGGCGCACCGTCCGGACCGCCACGACTGGCGATCGATCGTGCGTTCGCCGTCCGCGGCCGCGGCGCGGTCGTGACCGGGTCCCTCCGGGGCGGCGACGTCCACGCCGGGGAAGCCCTGCGGCTCGAGCCCGGCGGGCCGGCCGTCCGGGTCCGCGGGCTCCAGGTCCACCACGGGCCGGTGGACCTGGCCGTCGGCGGACGGACCGCGGTCGCCGTCGCGGGGGCGGACCTCGGGGCGCTGGAACGGGGGACGGTGCTGACGTCTGGCCCGGGGATCGAGTCATCCGACCGGGTCCTTGTCGTGCTGATTCCGCCCGCTGAGCTCGGTTCGCCGGCCGTCGCCTCCCGCGCGAGCCGCCCAGCCTGGCCGCCGGCCGACGGCACGCAAGCTCGCTTCCACGTCGGGACGGCCCAGGTCGACGCGATCGTCGGGCGTCGCGGGCGCGAGGGGGTCGAGCTGCCGGGCGGCCGGGTCGGTGCGGTCCTGCGGCTGGCCGGCCCGGTGGCGACCTTCGTCGGCGATCGCGGCGTGATCCGTCGCCCATCGCCCGGTGACCTCGCGGCCGGCGTCCTCGTGCTGGACCCGGCGCCGCCGCGCGGGATCTCGCGGCGGCGCGTCACACCGGAGCGGCTCGCGACGCTCGTCGCTGCCATCGAGGATGGCGATGTGGACGCGGCGGCCGACGCGCTCGTGGGCCTCCACGGCGCACTGGCCTCGGAGCGGATCGCGGCCGCGGCCGCGTCGCTCGCGCGGTCCGATGTCGCGCCGCCACGCCCGGCACCCGGCCTGCTCGTGGCGGCGGATCTCCGCGACGCCCTCGAGCGCGAGGTCCTCGATGCCGTCGCGGCCGTCCATCGCGACGCGCCCATGGCGGCCGGGCTGCCCCTCGCGACGCTGCGCGCGACCGTCAGGGTGGCGTTCCGCCGCCTCGCCACGGTTCGACGCGAGGACGGCGCGGCCGTCGATGCCGCGATCGAGGTGGCCGTGGACGATCTCGTCAAGCGGGGTCGCCTCGCGCGGGAGGGCGGGCAGCTGCGGGACCCTTCGCGCGCCGCCGGCCCGACTCCTGCGCTCGCTGCGGCGATGGGCCGCCTGGAGCAACTCCTCGACGTGCCCGTGCCGCCGGGGCTCGCTGAGGCAGCCCGCGCCGCCGGCTGCCCGCCGGACGGGGTTCGCGCGCTGGAGCAGGCCGGTCGGATCGTTCGCGTGGAGGCGGATCTCGCCTGGGCCGCGTCCGCGTACGAGCGGCTCGCCGCGACGGCGCTCGGGCTGGCGCGCCGGGGCCCGCTTGCGCCGGCTGCCCTTCGGGACGCCACGGCCACGAGCCGGCGGGTGGTGATGCCGCTCCTCGAGGACCTCGACCGGCGCGGCATCCTGGCGCGGACGCCGGCCGGCCACGTCCCGGGTCCACGTGCCCTCCGCGCCCCGAGCGACCCGCGCGACCCGCGCGACCCGCGCGACCCGCGCGACGCGGCCGGCGGCGCATGAGCGATCCGACGCTTCGACTCGACGGCCTGACCGGGATCGTCCTGGCCGGGGGGCGCGGATCACGCTTCGGGGCAGACAAGCTCGCGGCCGTGCTCGGCGGCCGGCCGCTCCTCCACCATGCCATCGCGGCCGTGGCGGCGGTGGCCGAGGTCGTCATCGTGGTCGTCGCCCCGGGCGTCGAGCCGCCGATTCCCGACGGATTTGCCGGCCGCGTGCGTGTCGTGCATGACCCCGAGCCGTTCGGCGGCCCGCTCATCGGCCTCGCGGCGGCGCTCGCCGGCGTCGAGACGGCAACGGTCCTCGTCGTCGGGGGCGACATGCCGCGGATGGTCCCGGCTGTGCTCCGACGCGTCGCCGTCACCGTCGGACCAGGGCGGCCGGCGGTCGTTCTCGAGGTTCCGGGGAGGGTGCAGCCGCTCCCGATGGCCCTCGATGTGCGCGCAGCGCGCGAAGCCGCCGCCGCGGTCCTCCCGCGCGGGGGGCGGTCCCTCCGCGAGCTGCTCCGCGAGCTCGGGGCGGCGTCGATCCCGGCGGCCGCCTGGCGCAGCCTGGACCCGGCGGCCGCCACGATCGCGGACGTCGACCGCCCGGCCGACCTCGGGTCGTAGACTCGCGACCGTGGACCCCGCCATTCGCGCGCTCTTCGCTCCCGAGCCGGGCAGCACCTACCTCGACACCGCGACGTACGGACTGCCGCCGGCGCCGACCACCCGCGCCCTGCGCGAGGCGCTCGAGGCCTGGACCGCCGGGACGGCGGACTGGATCGAGGACTGGGACCGGGCCGGCGAGCGGGGCCGAGCGGCGTTCGCCGCGCTTCTCGGCGTCGACGCCCCCCGGGTGGCGCTGCTTCCGGCGACCTCTGTCGGCGTCGGGGTCGTGGCGGCCGGGCTGACCGCCGCCGATGACGTCGTCGTCCCCGACGACGAGTTCACGTCGGTCCTCTTTCCGCTGCTCGTGGCACGCGAGCGTGGCGTCCACGTTCGCGAGGTCGCCTTCGACCGGCTCGTGGACGCCATCACCCCGGGCACGACCCTCGTCGCCTGCACGCTCGTCCAGATGCAGACCGGCCGGACCGCGCCGATCCGGGCGATCGTGGAGCGTGCCGCCGAGGTGGGCGCGCACGTCCTGCTCGATGCGACGCATGGGATCCCGTTCGTGCCGCTCGGTGGCCTCGTCGACCGGATCGACTACCTCCTCGTCTCGGGCTACAAGCACCTGCTGAGCCCGCGCGGGGTGGCGTTCATGACGCTCCGCGACGATCACGTCGGTCGGCTCGCCCCGATCCTCGCGAATTGGCGAGCAGCCGATCGGTCGTACGGCCGGTTCTTCGGCGGCCCCCTGACGCTCGCGCGGGACGCCGCGATGTACGACGTCTCCCTCGCCTGGCTCCCCTGGCTCGGCGCGGCGGCGTCGCTGGAGCTGCTGGTTGCCTGGGAGGCGGCAGGCGCCCTCGATGAGCCGGTGCGCCTGGCCCGCGACCTGGCTGAAGGCCTCGGGCTCCCGTGGGGTGGCAGCACGCTCGTGTGCGCCCCGGTCGAAGATGGCGATCGTGCCAGGGCCGCTCTCGCCGCGGCCGGGATCCGCGCCTCGCTCCGGGGGGCCGGCGTCCGCCTCTCACCGCACGTCTACAACGACGCGGCGGACGTTGCCCGGGCCGTCACGACGCTCGCGCCGCTGGTGGCGAGGTAGGCTCCGGCCGTGCCAACGTCCGTCCACCTGCTCCACGCCGGCTACGTCCGGGACGGTGGCCGCGTCGCCGGCTCGGTGGCCCTCGTTCGGGACGGCGACGCCCTGATCGTGGCCGATCCCGGCATGGTGGCTTCGCGCCGGGCGATCCTCGACCCGCTGGCCGCGCTCGGCGTGGTCCCCGAGGCCGTGACCCATGTCTTCCTGAGCCACCACCACCCCGACCACACCGTGAACGTGGCGCTCTTCCCGAACGCCGAGGTGGTCGACTTCTGGGGGCGCTACCGGGACGACCTGTGGCTCGATCACGCCGGCGACGGCTTCGAGCTGTCACCGCGGGCGAGGCTCTGGCTGACGCCCGGCCACACGGAGGAGGACGCCACCCTGATGGTGGAGGCGGACGACGCGACCTACGCGCTGTCGCACCTCTGGTGGCTCGGCGACCGGACGCCGGTCATCGACCCGCTGGCCTGGGACCAGGCCGCCCTCGAGCGTGGTCGCGAGCGCGTCCTGGCCGCTGCCGACATCGTGATCCCGGGTCACGGCGCGCCCTTCCGCGTCCACGCCTGACCGACAGCTCGACCCGGCCACGAATCGAACGACCCCGCCGAACCCGGCGGGGTCGCATCAGTCTCGATCCGACCCGGTCGTCGGCCGGATCGACCACGGGCTGGGAGCCCTACTTGTTGCCAGGCAGGTACTTGTCGAGAGCGTTTCCGATGATCGGGAAGCCGTTCGCCGGCGCGCCGAATGCCTGCCGGACGTTCGCCTGGTTCATGTAGTAGACGATGAGGGCCGTGATGGCGATCGAGACGGCGATGCTCGTGAAGCCGTACCCACCCCACGAGAGGAACCGCAGGATCTCGATGAGGATGCTGACCACGAACACCACGAATGCAAGGGACCAGGCCCAGGGCTTGAGCGTCCAGAAGCCGTAGCCGATCGCCAGCTCCGCCACTCCCAGGGCAAGGGCGACGATCCCGAGGATCTGGAAGAGCCCTCCGATGCCCGTCACCGCAGACACGAAGGCGCCGAGGCCGAGGGCGCCGAGGCCGCCGAGGACGGCAAAGGCTCCGCCGATGAATGACACGATTGCCAGAATGGTGATTCCCTGGGGCCGCGCTGTCCCGGATCCGGCCACGCGTTCGCTCCTCTCCCTTCCGGTCCACCCGTCAGCGACGATACCCGTGACCGGTCTCGGGGTACAGCTCGATTGATACTCGATGCCAGCCCCAGAATCAAGGCGCCGGCTCGTGGGGTGCGCTCAGGCCGTGCGCCGGGTCGCCGCGATGCTGCCAGATCCGGGATCGTGATCCGGAGGGGCGCTCATCCGCGACGCCCATCGCCGGTCGCGTCACTAGCGGGCGGCTCGGGACCAGCGGCCACGGCGGGTCCTGCGACCCCGCGCAGTCCGATCCAGCTCACGGCCGCACCACACAGGAAGAGGCCGGCGACGACGAGCATCGCCACGCCGAACGCCTCGCCGGAGGCCAGCCGGGCGGCCTCGGCGATGGCGGGGTCCACCTCGGCGCCAGGCGCGTTCAGCGGCTGAACGGCGGCCCGCAGGCCGGCGGATCCTGCATCCAGGCCCGGAATCCGCGAGGCGAGCGATGCGTAGAAGCGGTCCGTGATGACCACGAAGATCGCAGCGGACGCCAGCGGCTGGCCCGCTCGCGACAGCGCGTTGTTCAGGGCCGAGGCGAGGCCGGCACGTTCAACCGGGACAGAGCTCATGAGCGTCGCGGTCAGCGGCGCGACCAGCAGGGCGCTGCCGATCCCGAACAGGATCGCGGCCGGCAGGGGATCGATCAGCGCGTCGATCGGGGGCACCAGCGATGCGAGGTCATCCGCGCGCGCGAGCCACGGGGCGGACGTGGGGGGCACCCGCAGCCACCAGGCGGCGGCGAGGGCCATGAGGACGGGCCCGCCGGCGAGCAGCCGTCGCGCTCCGATCCTCCCGGCAAGCGCTCCGGCCCAGGTCGAGAGCAGGATGAGGGCGAGGCCGTTGGGAAGGGTCGCCAGCGCCGCGCCCAGCGGCGAGTATCCGAGCACCCCCTGGAGGAAGAGGTTCTGCATGTAGAGCAGCACGTACAGGCCGGCGTAGACCAGGAGCGTCGCCAGGTTGACGGTGCTGAAGGCGCGGTTCCGGAAGAGCGAGGGCGGCACGAGGGGGTCACGCCGGCGGAGCATCAGCACCGGGAAGGCCGTGAGGGCGGCGGCGCCGAGGCCGAGCGCGAGGAGCGGACCGGGCTCCGCCCACCCAACCTGCCCCCCGCGGATGGCGCCGAAGGTGAGCCCTCCCACGGCGACCACCCCGACGACCGCCCCGAGCCAGTCGAACCGGGCCGCGCGCTCGGGTGGGCGAAGGTCGGGCACGTAGCGAAGGGCGAGGACGAGCCCGGTGCCCACGAGCGGCGCGTTGATGAGGAAGATGCTGCGCCATCCAAAGCCCTCGACCAGGACGCCGCCGAGGGCCGGGCCGAGCACGATGACCGCCGAGGTGGCCGACGCCCAGAGCCCGTAGGCGCGTGCCCGGGCCGGACCGTCGAAGCGCTCCGCGACGATTGCCAGCGACCCCGGCACGAGGAGTGCCCCGGCGACCCCCTGGACGAGCCGGGCGGCGGCAAGGACGTCAAGGTTCGGGGCGAGGCCGCACGCGAGCGAGGCGAGCCCGAAGCCGGTGAGGCCGGCCAGGAAGACACGTCGCCGCCCGTAGCGGTCGCCGAGCGCCCCCGCGAGGAGGAGGAAGGCAGCCAGGGTCGTCATGTACCCGGCCACCACGTAGACCTGTCCCTCGAGGCGGCCGACGGCCGCCGTCGGAAGCGATGCCCCGATCTGCGGCAGGGCGACGTTGACGACGGTCGTGTCGAGGAAGACGGTCGCCGAGCCGATGATCGCGGCGGCGAGCGCGCCGCGCTGGGGCGGGGTCATCGGCGGAGTGTAGTGGCGGATTCGAGCCGGACACGGCAGGCGCTAGACTCCGACCCGTGCCCGGACCCGTGGCGCTCGTCGGCGCCGGTGCGTTCCTGCAGGGGATGGTGGCGTTCGATCGCGACCTCCTGGCCTCCGTTGGGCGCGCCCGCCCCCGGGTCGCGCTCCTGCCGACGGCGGCTGCCCTCGATGGCGAGGCCGTCTTCCGGCAGTGGATCGAGCTCGGTGTCGCGCATTTCGCGTCGCTCGGGGCGGAGGTCGAGCCGGTCATGGTCCGCGATCGGGCCGGGGCGGACGATGAAGGTGCCGTCCAGGCGATCGGCGAGGCGGATCTCATCTACCTGACCGGCGGTCGAGCCGCGCACCTGCGGGCCGTGCTCGACGGCACCCGCGTCGGGGCGGCCGTGCGCGCGGCCAGCGAGCGCGGCGCGACGATCGCCGGCTGCTCGGCCGGCGCGATGGTCCTCGCGTCGTGGCAGCCGGAGTTCCGCCGGCGCCCCCTCCCGTGGCCGCTCCGCTGGCGGGGCGGACTCGGGATCGTGGGCCGTGCCGCCGTCCTGCCCCACTACGATGTCTGGCCGGAGCCGATCGTCGCCCTGATGGCCCTCCAGGCACCGCGCGACATCGTCGTCCTCGGACTCGACGAGGACACGGCGATCGTCGTCCACGACGGCACCTGGCAGGTCCACGGGCGGGCGCGCGCGACGGTCTGGCGCGGACGGCATCGCGAGCGCTACCGCCGGGGCGACCACTTCACGCTGTGACCGGGACGCCGGCCGGCAGGCCGGCGCGCGGCGGCTACTCGGGCCGAACCTTCCGGAAGCAGTCCGAGCAGTAGACCGGCCGGTCCATCCGAGGCTTGAACGGCACCTGGGCCTGGTTGCCGCATTCCGAACAGAGGACCGCGAAGTACTCGCGGCCGCCACCCGTCTCGTAGCCGCGCGGTCCGCCCAGGTCGCGAGCGTCCGGGCCGCCCTCGCGGGTCGCCCGCCGGCTCGCCCGGCAGCTCACGCATCGCTTCGGGTCGGAGGAGAAGCCCTTCTCCGCGTAGTACTTCTGGTCGTCGGCAGAGTGGATGAATTGGACGTCGCAGTCGACGCAGGTGAGCGTCCGATCCACGTAGGTCACAGGGTGCCTCCCGAGCGCGATGAGAGCCTTGGCGCGCTCCGCGGGGTCGGCGTCGGGACGACCGGGTGGCGTTTCGCCGGGGCCGCGTCCCGTGGTGCCGATGTGGAGTCCCTTGGGCGGGGCGCACCGGTAGTTCGTTCGGGCGAACGATACACCGGATCAGGGCAGCGGCCGATTCCCGGGGTCCCGACCCGGCACGGGCCGCTGCCGGACGGCCCTCAGTTGTGACAGGCGACCTGTCACAATGACCGGCGACGGTTCCGGGCGACGGGCGGAGAGCAATGGGGGCGCTCCGTTCGTCGGGACCCGTGGGGCCGCGGGGGCCGCCCGCAACGGTGGCGTCCGTCGGCCCGGACGGGTCGGGCCATCCGGGAGCGCCAGTCGGCATGGGATCCCCCAGGAGGCCCGAACAGCGCATGCTCCGAGTGCTCCACACGGCAGACGTCCACCTCGGTGCCCGCCACGCGGACCTCGGCGAACAGGCCGCCGCCCAGCGCGAACGCCAGCTCGCGGCCTTCCGGGCGACCGTGGACCTGGCCCTGGCGGAGCCGGTGGACCTCTTCCTCGTTGCCGGGGACCTGTTCGATTCGAACGTCCAGCCCCGCCGCTCGGTCGAGCTGGTCGCCGCGGAGCTTCGGAGGCTCGTCGACGCCCGGATCCGCACGGTCCTCATTCCCGGCACGCATGACGTCTACGACCGGGCGTCGATCTACCGCTCGTACGACCTGCCGGCACTTGCCGGCGCTGTCGGGTCTGACCTGCTCACCCTCCTGACCCCGGAGCAGGACTCGGTCGTGCTCGAGACCCTCGACGTTGCCGTCCACGCGACGGTCTTCGCCACGAAGCGGGCGCCCCATTCGCCGCTCCGGGATCTCGCGGTCAAGGCGGACACCCGCGCCACGTGGCACCTCGGGATGGTCCACGGCTCCGTGGCGATCCCCGGCCAGACGGACGCGGACGAGGTCGTGGTCACGACCGACGAGATCGCCGCCACGGGGCTTGACTACCTCGCCCTCGGTCACTGGCACTCCACGAGCCGGGGGCGCGCCGGCGCCACGGTCTACGCCTATTCGGGGGCCCCGGAGCCGGTCGCCCTGGACCAGGACCGCGCCGGCAAGGTCCTTGTCGTCACCCTCGACCAGCGCAACGGAAAGAAGACGGTCGCGATCGACGAGCGCCAGGTCGGACGGACCCGGTTCGAGAAAGTGGAACTGGACGCGCTCGGCATCGCGTCGCAGCCGGCGCTGGTGGACCTGCTCGGCGCCCGCGCGGATCCGGACCTCGTGCTCGACGTCCGGATCATCGGGGTCCGGCCGGACCTCCTGGACCTGCACGACGAGGAGATCGAGACGGCCCTTGCCGGTCGATTCCTGAAGGTTCGCGTCCGGGACCGGTCCGTTCCCGCGCTCTCGGAAGGCGCCATTCCCCCGCAGGACACGGTGCTCGGGGCCTTCATCCGGGACGTCGAGGCCGGCGTCGCCGAGCTGGAGGCCGCCGGGGATGACGCCGCCGCCGGCGAGCTTCGCGACGCGCTTCGCCTCGGGCGCCTCCTCCTCGCCGGCGAGGAGGTGACGCTGTGAGGATCACCCGCCTTCGGCTGGGGCACCTGCGCCGGCATGCGGACCTCGACCTGGAGCTGGCCCGCGGGCTGACGGTCGTGCGCGGCCCGAACGAATCGGGCAAGACCACCCTCCAGCGGGCGATCGAGCTGGGGCTCACGCGGCGGGTCACCTCCGCGTCGGCGGACATCGACGGGCTGCGGACCTGGGGCGCGCCGGACGATGCCCGGCCGGTCATCCGGATCGACTTCGAGCAGGAGGAGGACGACGGGGTCCATGCCGGCTTCGTCGAGAAGGCCTTCCGCGGCGCGAAAGGCACCGTCCGGATGGAATACGAGGGGCAGTCGATCGGGGACCCGGCCCAGGCGGACCAGGTGCTCGCCGAGCTGACCGGGATCCCGACGGAGGCGTTCTTCCGATCGACGGCGTCGGTCCGCCACCACGAGGTGGACGACCTCGCTCGCGACGAGGGCGTCCTCCGGGACCGCCTGCAGGCATCGATCTCGGGCGCGGATCGGGGAACCAGCCGGGCCCGCAAGAAGCTCGACAAAGCCCTCTACGACCTCAACACGAGGGGCGAGAAGAACCCCGGCCGGCTCAAGGTGGCCGAAGCCGCCGTCGCCCAGGCGACGGCGGCACTCCAGAGCGGAGAGGAGGCGCTGGCCCAGCTGGAGCGTGATCGTGACCGGCTCAGCCTGGCTCGCGAGCGCCGCGCCGAGGCCACCGGCGCGCTCGGGGAGCGCCGCTCGCTGCTCGAAAAGGCGCGCCAGGCGGAGCGGCTCACGGCCGAGCGGGACGTCGCCCAGCAGCGGTTCGAGCGCTATCGGACGGCCGTCCAGGTTTCCGAGGAGATCGCGACGCTCCATGACTCGCATCCGGCTCGCGATCCGCTGCCGATCCTGCGGACGGCGCTCGGGCGGCTGCGCGAGCTGGACGGGCGACTCCGCGAGCTCCGGGCGATGCTGTCCGGAGAGGTCGAGGTCAAGTTCGAGGTCGAGGCGCCGAAACCTCGCTCGTGGCGGCCCACGGCCATTCTCGCGCTCGTCCTCATCGCGGGCGGGGTGAGCCTCGCGGCGATCGGCCAGCTCGGTGTCGCGGCCATTCCCGGCGGCCTGATCCCGCCGCTCGCCATGGTCGTCGTCGGCCTGATCCTCGGCCTGGTCGGACGCCGCCAGCGGATCTACGCCACGAGCTTCGAGCGCCAGAAACAGCTTCGGGATGTCGAGATCGACCGTCGGCTCCGCGGGCGATCACAGCTCGAGCAGGAGCTCCAGCAGAAGGAGCTGGACCTCGCGAACGAGCTCTCCGGCCTGGAGGTCGCGGACGTCGCGGCTGCCGAAGCGCTCCTCGCCGCCGAGGAGGTGCACACCGCCCGGATCGAGGTTCTTGCCGCGCAGCTGGACGGGCTCGTCGGGCGCGAGCCGCCAGACGTCCTGCCGGCCCTGCGGGACGCCGCGGCGCTCGAGATCGACCAGAAGACCGGAGCCCTCGAGGCCCTCGGTCCGATCGCCAAGGAGCCCCGTGCGCGCGAACGGCTCGAGGTGGAAGTTCGCGATGCGGAGCGGGCCGTCGACGCCGCGCGCGACGAGGAGGCGAATGCCCGGGCGCTCGTCGAGCAGAACACGGTGGATGCCGAGGAAGTGGCCGGCCAGGCGGAACGGCTCGCGCTATGGACGGAGCAGCTGGCGACGCTCCAGCGCCGTGCGCGCGTCTACGACCTCACCCTCAGCGCCATCGACACGGCCGAGCGGGCCACGATGCGAACGGCGACGCGGTATCTCGAGAAGCACATGGTCGGGGACCTCGAACGGGTCACGGCAGGTCGCTACCGGCGCGTCCGCGTGGACGATGCCACGCTGGGGATCGAGATCTTCGCCCCCGAACGCGGGGACTGGGTGGACGTGAGCGCCCTGAGCCAGGGCACGATCGACCTCGTCTACCTCGCGGCGAGGATCGGGCTCGTCCGGCTCGTGACCGGGGATCGGCGCCCCCCGCTCGTCCTCGACGACCCGTTCGTGACCCTCGACGACGATCGTGCCCGTCGGGCCCTGGAGTTGCTGCGCGGCATCAGCGCGGACTTCCAGGTGATCTACCTGACCACGTCGGAGCGTTACGACGCCGCGGCAGACGCGGTGCGCATCCTCGACGGTCCGGTAGCGGCGGACGGGGAGGCCGCCGGGGCCGCCTGACGGCGCCGGCCTGCCCCGTTCTTCCCGAGTGCCGGACCCTGTCCTGCCCGCGTCGCTTGCCGTCCTGCTCCTCGGCCTGACGGCGTCGGCGAGCTGGGGCGTCTCGGACTTCGCCGGCGGCTGGCTGAGTCGCCGGGCGCCGTTACTCGGTGTCGTCCTCGCGACCCAGCTCGTCGGGTTGGTGCTCGCCCTCGGCGCGGCGGCCGCCAGGGGAGAACCGCCGCTCGGCGCCGGCGACATCGGCTGGGCGGTGTTCGCCGGCCTCCTGGCGTCGGTCGGGCTGGCCGGGTTGTACCACGGCCTGGCCGTGGGCCGGATGGGGATCGTCGCCCCGGTCACCGGACTCCTCGTCGCCTCGATCCCGGTGATCGCGGGGACCGTGCTCCAGGGCCTGCCGCCGCCGGTCACGCTGCTCGGGATCGGCCTCGCGATCGTGGCTGTGGTCGTCGTCTCCCTGTCGCCCGGCGATGGAACCGGTGGACCGTCCGGGCTGCGCTATGCGCTCGTGGCCGGCGTGACGCTCGGCCTGCTCACGGTCGCGATGTCGCGGTTCGCCGACGGCAGGGTCTTCGGGCCGCTCGCGGTCATGCGCCTCGCCGAGGCGCTCGCCTTTGTCGCATTCATCTTCGCGCGCCAGCCCCGCTGGCGGCTCGGCCGCCCGCTCTGGCCGGCGGCGATCGGGATCGGCGCGGTGGACCTGCTCGGCAATGGGGCGTACGTCGCGGCGACCCAGACCGGGGCGCTCGCGGTCGCGGCCGTGCTGTCGTCGCTCTACCCGGTCGTGACCGTGCTGCTGGCAACGCTCCTCCTCGGGGAGCGGGTGGGCCGCCTCCATGCCGCAGGGATCGTCCTTGCCGTCGTGGCGATCGCGTTGATCGCCGGAAGCAGCGGCGGGTAGGCTGGCACCGACCCCGACCCGCATCGATGGAGCGACCGTGACCAGCCCCGCCGCGCCCGAACCCGCCGTGCCCCAGGGCGTCGCCCCGGCACCGGCACCGATCGAGTCCGTCTGGCACGTCCAGGCGACCTACGCGCCGGATGGCGCCGAGACCCGCGTGCCGTTCCGCGCCGAGCACATCGCCCGGATGCAGGCGCTCAAGGCCGCCGGCGTCCTCACCGAGGTCGGCGCCTTTCTCGACGTCTCGGCGACCGTGGCGATCGTTCGCGCCGGGTCCGAGGCGGAGGCGGTCGAGCTCTTCCGCCAGGACGTCTACATGCGCAACGGGATCTGGGTGGAGATCCGGGCCCGTCCGTTCGGGCGCGTCGTGGACTAGCCGTCGCCGGCCCCGTCCGGGGGCACGAGGCGAACGGTGAGCCCATCCACCTCGGCCGGATCCCGGAGGCGCACGACCTGCGCGTAACCCTCCGCGCCGAGATCGCCGTTGGCGAGGGCGTTCCGGAGCTGGCCGAGGTGGTGGGTCACGGCGGCCTCGGGCACGGTGCGCCCCGTCCGCCCCGCGTTTCGGGCGTGAACGATCGGCGGGGGCAGATCGAGGACGACCGCCACGATCGGGATCCCGTGCCGGGCGGCGATCTCCCGGATCGCCCGGCGGGCGGCAACCGTGACGTTCGTTGCGTCCACGACGGTCAGCAGGCCGGCCGCAAGGCGGCGATCCAGCGCCCGATGGAGGGCCGCGAACGCCTGCCGGTTCACCGATTGGTCGGCCGGGTCGCCGGCGATCGTCGCGCGCAGTGCGTCCGACGAGAGCACGGCGGACGAGGGGAAGTGCCGAGCGGCGAAGGTCGACTTGCCGGCCCCGGCGGCGCCGACCAGCAGCACCACCGATGGATCGGGGAACCGGAGCTCGCTCACCGGCCGGATGATGCCACCGGATCTTCGCCGGCATCTGGCCCAGGAGCGCGCACCGGCCCGCGTCGGCGCCACGACGGCCCGCACGGGCCCCGCGTCGGCGCCCGACCGCCCGCATCCGGTAGGCTGCCCCGAATGTCAACCTCGGGCCGGCGCGGGTGGCCGGCGCTCGTTGCGGTCTTCTGGATGACGTCGATGGTCGAGGGCCTCGGCGTCAGCCAGGTCTTCGCGCTCCTCCCCTCGCAGCTCTCCGCGATGGGCGTTCCGGACGGCGACCGGCTCCAGTTCATCGGGCTGTTCAGCGCCCTGCTGTTCGTCCTCGGCATGCCGCTCGTCCCGCTGTGGGGCGTCTGGGCTGACAAGTACAGCCGCAAGGCAGTCATCGTCCGGAGCGCCATCGTCGAGGCGGTGGTGTTCACGGGGATGGCCCTTGCCCGGGAGCCGTGGCACGTCGCGGTGAGCGTCCTGCTCATCGGCTTCCAGCTCGGCAACACGGGCGTGATGCTTGCCGGCATCCGCGACGCCACGCCGCGTCATCGGCTCGGGACGGTCATCGCCGTCTTCGGAGCGTCCGGGCCAGTCGGATTCGCCGTCGGGCCGACGCTGGCCGGCATCCTCATCGACGGGCTCGGCTGGTCGGTGAGCGGGGTCTTCGCGCTGTCGGCCGCGCTGTCGCTCGGGACCGCCGCACTCGTCGCCTTCGGGTCGCGCGAGGTACGGCCGGAGGTGGTCCCCGAGGGGCGAGTCCTGCCCCTCGCGTTCGGGGCGATCCGCGGCGTCCTCGGCGATCCGGCCGTTCGGGGGATCTTCCTGATCTTCGGGACGGCGTTTCTCGCCAACCAGATGTCCCGGCCGTACGTCCCGGTCGTCGTCGAGGAGGTCGTCGGGCGCGGGCCGGGCCTGGCCAGCGCGATCGCGCTCGTGGCCGGGACGGCGGCCCTCGCCGGGGCGCTTTTGTCCCCGTTCGCCGGCGGACTCGGGGACCGGATCGGGTTCCGCCCGGTGCTCGTGGTCGCCCTTCTCGCCGGTGCCGTCGCGATCGGGCTCATGCCGATCGCCCCGAGCATCGGCGGGATCCCGTTCCTCGCGCTCATCGCGGTCGGCTTCGCGGCCTGCACGTCGACGGTCAGCGCGATGGTCTTCGGCCTGCTGGCGACCGAGGTTCCGGCGGAGCGTCGCTCGCAGACGCTCAACCTCGTCTACCTGCCACTCTACGCGGCCGGGATCGTGGGTCCCGCCCTCGGCAGCCTCGTCGTGCAGGCCGGACTGCCGGCGCCGTTCTTCCTCGGCGCGGCGGTCTTCGTGGGCGGCGCCTTCATCGTGGTCCGCCGGCACAGCCGGCCGGCACCGCCGGCCGGCCCCCTGTCAGCCTGAGGCAGCCGCGTCGAGACCGATCGCCGAGTCCGGCCGTGCCCGCGCGGCCACCTCGGCGGCCCGGAGGTCAGACGGGCAGGTCGCGCTCCCCCGGTCCCGTGTAGATCGCGTCCGGGCGGATCAGGCGGTTCGCGCCGGCCTGTTCCAGGACATGTGCCGTCCAGCCCGCGTGCCGGGCAAGGGCGAACGTCGCCGGGAAGAGGTCCGGGGACAGCCCGACGCCCTGGAGGACCGCCGCGGCGTAATACTCGACGTTCGTCTTGAGCGCGCGTTCCGGGTGAACCTCGGCGAGGACGCGCAGGGCGACGTCCTCGACCTTGATCGCCAGCTCGAGCCAGTCCGGCTTGTGGTCCATCGCCTCGACGACCGCCCGGAGCGCCTTCGCGCGCGGGTCGTAGGCCCGGTAGACCCGGTGGCCGAAGCCCATCAGCCGTTCACCCCGGGCGATGGCATCCCGGACCCACGCCTCCGCGTGCTCCGGCGAGCCGACCCGATGGATCTGCTCGACGACCTCGGACGGGGCGCCGCCGTGGAGCGGACCTTTCATCGCGCCGATCGCCCCGCTCACGGCGGAGGCGATGTCGCTGCGGGTGGAGGTGATGACGCGGGCTGTGAACGTCGAGGCGTTCAGGCCGTGCTCGGCGCCGACCACGAAGTACGCATCGAGGGCGCGGGCCGTGCCGGCATCCGGGGGCGCCCCGGTGAGCTGGTAGAGGAAGCCCGGAACGAGGTCTAGCGAGGGATCTGGGGCGACCGGCTCCAGGCCTCCTCGCAGCCGCACGAACGCGGCGAGGGCGGACGGCGAGAACGCGGTCAGCGCTCGCGCCTGTTCCGGGGTCGGCGGCCAGTCGAGGACCTGCGTCGCGCCCCAGACCGAGACGGCCGTCCGCAGCGCGTCCATCGGCTTGGCCGTGGTCGGGAGCGCTCGGAGGGCCGTTATCACCGCGTCCGGCACCGGTGCCGTCGGCAGGTGGTGCCGTGGCTTCCATTCGCCGGTCCACAGGAGGTTCGCCACGGCCGGGTAGGTGCCGCGCTCGACGAGATCCCCGATCCGATACCCGCGATAGAGCAGCCGTCCGGCCTCGCCGTCAACGTACCCGAGGGCGGTCTCGGCAGCGACGACGCCCTCCAGTCCGGGTGAGTACGGACGCGGCGGTGAGGCCGCCTCGGCGGCCGGCGCGATGGTGTCGGTCATAGGCCGGATGGTAGCCCTGCCCGTCGAATCGCGGAGGGCCGAACGACCCGGTACTCGGGCGCCGCTTGTCGTGCTACCGTCCGATCCATGTCGTCCCGGTCACCCAAACGGCCCGCCGCACCTGCTGGGAACATACGCAGGGACGAGCGGCGACTCGCGACCGTCGCCGCATCCGCTGATGCACTGGCCGCCGGGCGCCGGGCCCTGGCCGAACGGCGCTGGTCGGATGCAGTTGACCTTCTGACCACCGCGGCCGGGTCACGCCCATTGGACGGCACGGATCTTGACGGGCTTGGTGAGGCATTGTGGTGGCTCGGCCGGCTCGGCGATGCGATTGCCGCACGGGAACGAGCGTTCGCGGCGCACGACGCGGCGGGCGATCGGATCTCGGCCGCACGGAGCGCGCTCACTCTGGTGACGTATCTCTCACAGCGATCGGAGAGCGCGATTGCCGTGGGCTGGCTGCGGCGAGCCGAACGGCTGTTGGACGGCCAGCCCGAATCCGCGGTCCATGCCTGGCTGCTGCGACCCCACCTCAACCAGGCGATCGGCCGGGGCGAGCTCGAGGCGGCCCTCGTGCTGGCCGACCGGATCCTCGAAATCGGCGTGCGGCTCGGGGACCGTGACCTCGGGGCGATCGGCCTGCAGGATCGCGGTCGTGTGCTGGTTGCGCTCGGGCGTGTGGACGAGGGCATGGACGCCCTCGACGAGGCGGTCGTGATGGCCATCTCGGGCGACGTCTCGCCGTACCCCACGGCCATGGTCTACTGCAACGCGACGATCGCCGCCGAGGATCTGACGGACTTTCGGCGCGCCGGCGAGTTCGCCGAGGCCGCCAAGCGGTGGTGCGAGCGACAGGCGATCTCCGGCTTCCCCGGGATGTGCCGGGTCCGGCGCGTGGAGATCATCCGCCTGCGCGGGGCCTGGGAGCAGGCGGAAACGGAAGCCCGGCGTGCCTGCACGGAGCTGATCGAGTTCCAGCCGAGCTACGCCGGCGAGGGCTTCTACCAGATCGGCGAGATCCGCCGGCGCATGGGTGACCTGGCCGGAGCGGAGGATGCCTTCGCCCAGGCGCACCGGCTCGGTCGCGACCCGATGCCCGGTCTGGCCCTGGTCCGCCACGCCCAGGGTCGCAGCGATGCGGCGGCGAGCCTCCTCGCCCGGGCGCTCGGCGAGCCGGGCCTCGCCCCGCTGGTGCGGGCGCGGCTCCTCCCGGCCGAGGTCGAGGTGGCCATCGCGATCCGGGACGTCGGCCGTGCCGAAGCCGCCGCCGCGATGCTGGAATCGACGGCGGCGACCTATCGAACCAATCTCCTGCGCGCCGAGGCCGGCGTCGCGCGGGGCCTCATCGCCCTCGCGACCGATGAGCCTGACGCCGCGATCGCCGCACTGCGAGGCGCCATCCGAGAGTGGCAGGCGATGGACGCACCCTACGAAGCGGCGCTCGCGCAGGCGGCGCTCGGCGAGGCCTATCGGGCGACCGGGGACGACGACGCCGCCGCGCTGGAATTCGCCGCCGCCGGCGCCACCTTCGAGTCGCTGGGCGCGGCCATGAACCTCCGACGGATCAGTGAGCTCACCGCGTCCGGCACCGAGGAGCGCGGCAAGTCGGGTCGGTCGCGGCATGCGACCCGGACGTTCATGTTCACCGACATCGTCGGTTCCACCGGGCTCATCGATGCCGTCGGTGACGAGGCATGGGGCAGCGTGCTCGGATGGCACGACGCGACGATCCGGGCGCTCCTTCGGGCGCACCGCGGGCAGGAAGTCCACCACGCAGGCGACGGGTTCTTCGTCGCGTTCGAGGCCGCGGATGATGCGCTCGGCTGCGCGATCGCGATCCGGCGGGCCTTCCTCGACCACCGCCGCGACCACGGCTTCGCGCCGTCGATCCGGATCGGCCTGCACACGGCGGAGGCGCTCCACACCGCATCGGGGTATGAAGGCAGCGGCGTGCACGCCGCCGCGCGGATCGGCGCCCTGGCCGTCGGGGAGGAGATCCTCGCCAGCCGGGCGACCCTCGAGGCGGCCCGGCCGACGTCCCACGGCCCGTGGCGGACCGAGCGCCTGCGCGGTTTCCGCGCCCCGGTCGAGATCGCCGCAATCGACTGAGCGCCTCGGCGGTCGACCGGCCCGCCGCCGGCGGCCCGGCGGATCAGTGCGCCGCGTCGATGTCGAGCGCGCGAAGCCGGCGCGCGAGCGCGTCCAGCACCTGGAGGCGGATCGCCGGATGCTCGTCCATGAGCGCATGGAACTCGCGGTGACCGACGACGAACAGGCGAGACGGCTCCAACGCTGTCACGGTCGCGGTGCGCGGACCCTCGGACAGCAGCGCGATCTCGCCGAGGATGTCGCCGCGTCCGCGCTCGGCGATCACCCGTCCGTCGCGCTCGACCGAGACCCTGCCGCTGGAGACCACGAATGCCTCGGCCCCGTTTTCGCCCTGTCGCATGAGGACCTTGCCGGCCGGGACATCGACTTCGTCGGCGAGCTGGCCGAGCCGACGGATCGCCGGCTCGCCGAGGCCGGCAAAGAGCGGGATGGAACGCAGCAACTCGAGCTTCGGGTCCTTCGGGGCCATGTCGTTCCTCGACTTCGGTCTCGCTCGGCTCGTGGGGTGGTCGGAGAATAGCGGTTCACCGGCCTCGCCGGAAGCCCCGGGTCCGGTTGGCGGCTCAGGATCTCGGCTGATCCGCGGAATCGAGGAAGGATTCCACCACGCTGGCGAACGCATCGGGGTGGGTGTGGTGCGCGGCGTGCGCGGCGCCCTCGATCCGCACCACGGTGCCGCGAGGGAGAAGGGCGTCGAGGGCGGCCGTGGCGGCTCGGAAGGCAGGCCGGCTCTCGGTCCCGAGGACCTGGAGGACGGGGACGGCCACCCGGCCGAGGGCGACGAGCGAGGCCGCCGGCGCCGGCTCGGCGAGGAGCTCGCGGAGGATCGTGGGGCTGGCGGCGACCCGGAGCGGCCAGACCGCGTCGGCTTGAAAGCGATCCATGGCCGCGTCATCCATGCCGACGACCTCGCGCATGAATGTCTCGAGAGCCGCGGCTCGCGCCCCCTGGGCGAGCTGCGCCCGCAGCCGATCGACGAGGTCCTGCCGCCGATACGGCCGCCCGCCGGCGGCGGGCGCGCCCTCGTACGAGACGACCCGACGGATGGCCGACGTCAGAAGCGCGGCGCCGAGCGCGCATCGCCCGCCGTACGAATGGCCGAGCACGTCCACCGGCCCACCGAAATCCTCGGCGACGGCCTCCGCGGCCGCCGCAACGTCCTCGAATTCGCGCTCGATCGAATACGTCTGCCCGTCACCGGAGGCGCCCCGTCCCCGCCGGTCGATCGCGTGGAGGCGCCGGCGCCGCCCGAGGAGCGGCGCCACGACGCGAAAGGTCAGGTGGTCGGCGGTCGTGCCGTGGACCAGGAGGAGCGGCGGTGTCCCGGGCTCCGCCGTTCCGGATTCGAAGACCGCGATCGAGGTGCCGTCGGCGGATCGGACGACCCGAAGGGGCGAATCGTCTTCGCGATCGGCTCCGCCGCGCGGCCCGGTCATCCGATGGCCGGCTCGCGGAGCGAGGGCGGGATCTCAGCGCCGGCCGCCTCGTCCAGGACCCAGACCGCGCCTTGACGGCGCACGAGGAGGGCCGGCAGCTCGCGCTCATCCCCGCGCGGGCCGAAGATCCGGCCGACGATCGCGGACTTGGACGGGCCGTGCACCACCGCCAGCGGAAGCCGCGCCGCGTCGACGACCCTCGGATGGAGGGTGACCCGCTCGACGTGCGGGGCGATATGCGTCGGGGCGGGGACGGCCTGCACCCAGGACGGGTCGTTCCACGTCGCGGACCCGGGGAAGACCGAGAAGATGTGCCCGTCCGACCCGATCCCGATGAGGATCACGTCGAGGATCGGGAAGCCGGCGTCGTCGAGCGGCAGGTTCGCCGCGCGGAGCTCTTCCACATATGCTCCCGCCGCCCACGAAGCGGAACGGCCCTCGCGAATCGCCTTCCCGATCGGCATGACGTGGACCTGGTCGGTCGGCACGGGGACCGACCGGAGGAGCAGGTCCCAGCAGGCGACGGCGTTGGACAGGATGTCCGTGTCTGGCACCCAGCGGTCGTCGCCCCACCACAGGTGGACGCGATTCCACGGCACGCGCTCCCGGAGCCCGGCCTCGGCCAGACGCCGGTAGATGTTGCCCGGCGTGGAACCGCCGGTCGTGGACCAATGGGCGACGCCACGGGCGGCCACCGATGCCACCAGGGCTCCGGCGATCCGCTCTGCCGCGACCGCGGAGGCCGTGTCCGAATCCTCGACGACGATGATCTCGGGCTCGCCCGGGCCCTCGCCCGGACCGCCGCCCGGCCCGCCGCGCGGCCGGCCGCCCGGCCCGACGGCCGTCATTCCGAGGTCCCCCGGTGCGCCCGGCCGGCGAGCTCGACTGCCGCCATGAGGGCGGCCGTCGCGACAGGGTCGCGCCCGATCGATTCGATCACCTCGGCGAGGAGCTCGACCTCCGTCCGCCGGGGCGCCATGAACCGGCGCGCCGGCATGGAGCGTCCGTCGAGCGCCGCGCGAACCATCACGGCCTCCGCCTCGGCGGTCACCGTGACCTCGAGGGTCTCGGAACGCCGGCGTGCGCTGATCTCGACCGCGAGCGTGGTGCCGGCGGGCATCCCCGATTCGACCGGCACGAGCCGAACCCCGACCCGTCGCCGGCCGGCGCGCAGCGTTCCCGAGAGCGTGGCGCCGACGCCCGTTCCGTGGCTCGTTTCGGGTCCCGAGCCCCGGAGTGGCTCCAGCACGGCCATGCCGAGGCGGGAGGCGAGCCAGGCCACGTGGTAAAGCGGCTTGATGAGGTTCGTGTCACCCGCGCCGGCGCCCGGGTGTGCCGCGTAGCGCACGGTGATCCCGCGAATCCCGGCCAGGTACGGTCGCAGGTCCGGCCGGTCGAACGATGAGGCGATGGCCTCGCGCCAGCGTGACTGGCGGAGCATCGCGAAGTCGGAGATCGCCAGGCGACCGCTGCCGAGGTCCCGGTTGCCGACGATCTCGGCGAGCGCGGCGAGCCGTTCGAGGCCGTCGCCCGACCAGGCCGACCCGTCCACGACGAGCCGGTCCGACATTGCCAGGAGCTCGATCGCGCCGCGCGATGTCAGCGGTGGGTCGCCAGGCCACCAGAGGGTCACCGGCAGGTCGTGGATGATGAGCGGGGCCACGATCGCGGCGAGATGGCGGCCGCTCTCCCCGCCGGCGACGAGGGTGATCAGCTCGGCGCACGTTTCGGGGGCATCCGGCCGCGGGACGACGCAGTGGGCCTCGACGCTCGCCTCCAGCCACGACGGGCCGTCCGGATCGGCGGCCGAGACGACGAGCGTTCGGGACGGATGGCGCCCCGACAGCATCCCGATGACCGAGGACACGTGCTCGACGATCTCCGGCTGCCTCGCGACGACGACGAGGTTCAGGACACTCGTGCGCGCCGCCACGTGGCGTTCCGGCTCGCCGCTCTCGCCGGCGGTCGTCAGCGGGGCGGACGCCCAGACCCGGGCCAGCTCCGCCTCGATCCCCGCGATCGAGGTGGTCCGCGATGACCAGCGGAGCACCTGCCGGCCCACGACCACCGGCTCCCCGACCCCGGTGGCGGCCGCCGCGTCCATCTCAGATCCGCCGCCAGCGGCGCCCGTCGCGTTCGATGAGCGTCTCGGCCGCCTCCGGCCCCCAGGTGCCCGCCGGGTAGTTCGGGAAGGCCGGCGCCGGCGCATCGAGCCACGACTCGACGATCGGCGTGGCGAGCGCCCAGGCGGCCTCGACCTCGTCCGCCCGCGTGAACAGCGAGGCGTCGCCGAGCATCGCGTCGAGCAGGAGGGTCTCGTACGCATCGGGGCTGTCCACACTGAACGCCGATCCGTAGGCGAAGTCCATCGTCACCGTCCGGATGTCCAGGCCGAGCCCCGGGACCTTCGACCCGAACCGCAGCAGGATCCCCTCGTCCGGCTGGATCCGGATCGCGAGCAGGTTCGGCTCGGGATCGACCGCCGCATCCCGGAAGAGCCGGTGCGGCACGTCCTTGAACTGGATCGCGATCTCGGTCGCCCGCTTCGGCAGCCGCTTCCCGGCCCGAAGGTAGAACGGGACCCCGGACCAGCGCCAGTCGTCGACCCCGAAGCGCGCGGCGAGGAAGGTCTCCGTCTCGGTCAGCGGGTCCACCTCGGGCTCTTCTCGGTAGCCCCGGACCGGCTCCGCCGCCACCCAGCCGGGGCCGTACTGCCCCCTGACGACGTTCCGCGCCACGTCCGCGGCGGTCGGTTCCGAAATCGCCCGCAGGACCTTGACCTTCTCGTCGCGGAGGGCATCGGCCTCGAACGTCGCCGGCGGCTCCATCGCGACGAGCGTGAGCAGCTGGAGCAGGTGATTCTGGATGACGTCGCGGGTCGCGCCGGTCTCCTCGTAGAACGAACCGCGCTCCTCGACCCCGATCGACTCGGCCATCGTGATCTGCACGTGGTCCACGTAGCGCCGGTTCCAGAGCGGCTCGAAGATCCCGTTCCCGAACCGGAAGACGAGCAGGTTCCGGACGGTCTCCTTGCCGAGGTAGTGATCGATCCGGTAGACCTGCGACTCGCGGAAGACGCGTCCGACCTCCCGGTTGAGGCGCCTTGCGGACTCCACGTCCCGCCCGAACGGCTTCTCGATGACGATCCGCCGCCAGCCGCCTCCGTGGACCTCGTGATCCAGGCCGCACCGGCCGAGCTGGCTGACGACGAGCGGGAAGGCCGACGGCTGGGTCGCGAGGTAGAAGAGGCGGTTGCCGGCCGTGCCGTGGTCGCGGTCCAGCCCGTCCAGTCGCTCGGCGAGGCGATCGAACGCCGCATCGTCGGCGAAGTCGCCCTGGTGGTAGACGACCCGCCCCAGGAACTGCCGGGTGACGTCCGGTTCCAGCGCGGCCCGGCCGTGCCGCCCGAGCGAGGCCGCGACCTCGTCCCGGAATGTCACGTCGTCGAAGGGCCGCCGACCGACAGCGACGAGCATCCAGTCGCCGGGGAGGAGGTTCGTCCGCCAGAGCTGGGCAAGGGCGGGGAAGACCTTCCGGTGGGCGAGGTCGCCGGTCGCTCCGAACAGGACCAGCGCGTGCGGATCGGGGACTCGCTCGAGACGGAGTCCCTCCCGGAGCGGGTTGCCCTCGACGCGGGGCGCCTTCCGCCGCCGGCCGGAACGATCCAGCCGGAGCTCGCGGATGGTCCGGGGGGGAGCGCCCGGCATCCTCGGACCGATGGCTAGCGGAGCGTCGCCTCGGTCCTCGGAGAGCGGGCTGTCCCCCAGCGGGGAGGTTGCGGGTTCGCTGTCAGCTGGGCTTGACTGCATGACCACCGAACTCGTTTCGGAGCGCGGCGAGGACCTTCGCGCCGTAGGAATCGTCCTGGCGCGAGCGGAAGCGGGTCTGGAGGGCGATCGTGATCACCGGCGCCGGGACGTCGCGATCGATCGCCTCCTGGACGGTCCAGCGGCCCTCACCGGAATCGGCCACCCAGCCCTTCAGATGGGCGAGGTCCTGGCCCTGCCCGGCATATGCCCGCCCGAGCAGCTCCAGCAGCCACGACCGGACGACCGAGCCGTGCATCCACAGGTCGGCCACCTTCGCCAGGTCGAGCTTGTACTCGGACGCGTGGAGGATCTCGAAGCCCTCGGCATAGGCCTGCATCAGGCCGTACTCGATGCCGTTGTGGATCATCTTCACGTAGTGCCCGGCGCCCGGGGCGCCGGCGTGGAGGTAGCCATCCTCGGGCGCCAGGCTGCGGAAGATCGGCTCGAGCGGCGTGACCGCCGCCGGCTCGCCGCCGACCATCAGGCAGAAGCCGTTGGCGAGGCCCCAGATCCCGCCCGACACGCCGGCGTCGACGTACTGCACGCCCCGCGCCGCCAGCTCGGCGTGGCGCCGGACGTCGTCGTGGAAGTTCGTGTTGCCGCCGTCCACGATCGTGTCGCCGGGCTCGAGGTGCGCCATCAGCTCGACGATCTGGGCCTCCGTGGCGTCGCCCGCGGGAACCATGATCCAGACGGTCCGCGGCCTCTGGAGCTTGCCGACGAGCTCATCGATCGAGAACGCCGGCTCTGCCCCTTCGGTCGCGATCTCCCGGGTCTTCTCGGGCGACCGGTTGTAGGCCACGATCTCGTGGCCGTCGCGGAGCAGGCGGCGGACCATGTTGCCGCCCATCCGCCCAAGGCCGATGAACCCGATTCGCATCTCGTGAGCCTCCGACCGTGCCTGGTGATCAGCGGTGCTGCGGCCGATCCGGACGGCCCCGGTTGCAGTCTACGCGTGAAGCGCTTGCGCACCCGTCCGGCGGCGGCCCGCCGGTGCTCCGATCCGCGGTAGGCTGCACCCACCCGGAGGATCGACGGAGGGAACCGTGGCACGCGACCCGCTCATGGACCTGGCAGACCGGCACCTGATCCGGTACGTGCCCGGCTTTGCGCCGTTCCTCGTCGAGCGGGCCCGCGGCAGCTGGGTGTGGGACCGCGACGGCAACCGCGTGCTCGACTTCACCAGCGGTCAGATCTGCAGCACGATCGGGCACAACCACCCGAGGATCGTCGAGGCGATCCGGAGCGCCTGCGATCGGGTCCTCCATCTCAACAGCTGGATGCTGTCCGAGGAGGTCGTCCGGCTCGCCGCGCGGCTCGCCGAGCTCCTGCCGGCGCCGCTCTCGAAGACGATCATCCTCAACACGGGATCCGAGGCGAACGAGATCGCGATGCGGATCGCGAAGCTGGCAACGGGCCGGTTTCGGGTTGCCGGGCTCGACCAGAGCTTCCACGGCCTCACCGCCGGAGCCGCATCGGTGACCTGGTCGGTCGGGCGGTCGGGCTACGGGCCGCAGCTGCCGGGAGTCTCGATGATCCCGGCGCCGTATGCCTACCGCTGCCCGGTCAAGCGGTTGGTCGGCGATATCCCCGGATGTGACGGCTGCGACCGGACCTGCCTCGAGCGGGGCTTCGAGGCGTTCGATGCGGGGGAGGGCGCGGGCACGCTGGCGGCGACGATCGCGGAGCCGGTCCTCTCGGCGGGCGGGGTGATCGACCCGCCGCCTGGTTACCTCGCTCGGCTCGCGGAGTTGACCCGGGCCCGGGGTGGCCTCCTCATCGTCGACGAGGCACAGACCGGATTCGGGCGGCTCGGGACGATGTTCGGGTTCGAGGGGGATGGGATCGTGCCGGACATCGTCACCGTGTCCAAGACGCTCGGCGGCGGGCTGCCGATCGCGGCAACGGTCATCAGCCCGGAGCTGGAGCAGCAGATCGTCGACCGCGGGTTCGTCCACGTCACCAGCCACGTCAGCGATCCGCTCCCGGCCGCGGTGGGCCTCGCGGTCCTCGACGTGGTCGTGGAGGAGCGGCTTCCCGAACGCGCCGCGGCGATGGGCGCCCGGCTCCGTGCCGGCCTCCTCGAGCTGGCCGACCGCCACCCGATCATCGGCGAGGTCCGGGGACGCGGCCTGCTCCTCGGCGTGGAGCTGGTCATCGACCGGGCCACCCGCGAGCCGGCCGACGACCTCGGTGCACTCGCCACGGACGAATGTCTGGCCCGCGGCCTGTCGATGAATATCGTCCGCCACGTCGGGGCGAACAGCGTCTGGCGAATCGCGCCGCCACTGACGGTGACGGAGCACGAGATCGACCTCGCCCTCACGATCATGGACGACAGCCTGCGCTCGGTCACGGCGACGACGACGGCGCCGACGCCGCCGCGGGCACCGGCACCGGCACCAGCCTGAGCCGGCCGAGGCCCCTTCCGATCTTGATGCGCGTGTCCGCATCAAGGCCCGGATGATGCGGCCACGAGCATCAAGAATGGCTGCGAGTTCCGGTTGGGCCGATGTCGCCCCCGAGCGCAGCACCCGAAGAACGCGCCCGACCTCGCAGCGGCGTCAGTCCTCGGCGTCGGCCCTCGGCGTCGGCCCTCGGCGTCAGCCTTCGAGC
>DATIUS010000203.1:0-3495 GCA_035466655.1 Candidatus Sulfomarinibacteraceae bacterium | reverse complement strand
CCTGCCCGACGCCCGGGCGATTGGCGGTCGGGCGCGATGGCCGGACAACACTCCGTGGGCACCCGTCGCGCCGTCCGCCCGGTCTCGACCGACCGCTCGCCGCAACGGTAGTGACGCCGGATCGGGGCGTCAATCGCGATGCTCGCCGGTGCTAGGATGCGGCCGACGCCCGCCCCGGCGACGCCCGGGCGGACCGCGACCACTCACCCTCGATCGTCCCCGCCGGAGGCACTCGTCGATGTCGACGCCGACGCTCCACGTCTCGCAGCACCCGGCCATCCAGCACAAGCTCGGCATCCTTCGCGACGAGCGAACCGAGCCGAAGAAGTTCCGCGAGATCGTCCGCGAGCTGTCCTGGCTGCTCGGGTACGAGGCGCTCGCCGACGCGCGCGTCCGCCCGCTCGAGGTGCGGACGCCGCTCGAGACGATGCAGAGCGCCGAGCTCGCCGACCGGATCGGGCTCGTGCCGATCCTCCGCGCGGGCCTCGGGATGGTGGACGCGATGCTCGAGCTCATGCCAACGGCCCAGGTCTGGCATCTCGGGCTCTTCCGCGACGAGCGGACGCTCCGGCCGGTCGAGTACTACAACAAGCTGCCCGACTCCGCGAACGTGGACCTCTGCCTCATCCTGGACCCGATGCTCGCGACCGGCGGTTCGGCGACCGCGGCGATCGAGGTCCTGAAGCGCTGGGGTGCCGTCCGGATCAAGCTCGTCAACCTGATCGCGGCACCCGAGGGCGTCGAGGCCGTGTCGAAGGCCCACCCGGACGTCGAGATCTACTGCGCTGCGCTCGACCGCGGGCTGAACGACGTTGGCTACATCATGCCCGGCCTCGGCGACGCCGGCGACCGCCAGTTCGGGACCGGCAACACCGGCTGAGGCGGCGGCGCGGCCGTCGCGGAGCCGGCGAGGAGCGAACCTAGCCCGTGACGGCCTGGTCGGCGATGTCGAGGGCGGCGTCGATGACCTCGAAGCCCTCGGCGAGCTGCTCCGCGGTGATGCACAGCGGCGGGTTCGTGTGGATCGAGTTGTTGGCGAGCATCGCGTAGAGGCCGTGCCCGCGGAGATACTTCCCGATCGCCTTCATCTCGTCGCTCGTGCCATTGAACGGGGTCAGTGGCGTCCACGGGTCCCGGCTCCGGACGAGGTCCAGGATGCCGAACAGGCCGAGGTTGCGGTGCGCCCCCACGGACGGGTGCTTCGCAGCGAGCCGCTCGTGGTGGGCGCGCATGGCGACGCCGAGCCGGGCGGAGTTCTCGATGAGCCCGTCCTCCTCGTAGACCCGGATCGTGGCGAGGGCCGCGGCGAGGCTCACGGGATGCGCGGAGTACGTGAGGCCGCCGTAGTACATCTTCGTCTCGAAGGCCTCGGCGATGTGGTGGCGCATCGCGACCGCCCCGAGCGGCAGGTACGAGCTGGTGAGGCCCTTGGCCATCGTCATGAGGTCCGGCGTGACGCCCCAGTGGTCCACGGCGAACCACTTCCCGGTCCGCCCGAAACCCGCCATGACCTCGTCGGCGACCATGAGGATCCCGTGCCGGTCGCACAGCTCGCGGACACCCTCGAGGTACCCGTCCGGCGGGATGAGGATGCCGTTCGTGCCGACGACCGTCTCGAGGAAGATCGCCGCGATCGTGTGCGGGCCCTCGTAGCGGATGACGTCCTCGAGGCCCTGGAGGGACTCGGCGGCCGGCCGCGGCTCCGCCTCGCCCCAGCGATGCGTGTCCGGGTAGCGGACCACGCCCACGAGGCCGGGCTCGTTGGCCCAGCGTCGCGGATCGCCGGTCAGGGTCATCGCCCCGAAGGTCGCCCCGTGGTAGGCGCGGTAGCGGGCGAGGACCTTGTACCGACCGGTGTAGTGGCGGGCGAGCTTGATCGCGTTCTCGATCGCCTCCGCCCCGCCGAGCGTGAAGAAGACCTTGTCCAGGTCCCCCGGCATGATCTCGGCGAGCTTCTGCCCGAGCCGCCCGCGGATCTCCGTCGCGAAGGCCGGCTGGACGTACTGGAGCTTCGTCGCCTGCTCGGTGATCGCGTCGATGACCCGGCGGTCGCCATGGCCGATGTTCACCGACATCAGCTGGCTGTTGAAGTCGAGGATCCGCTGCCCCTCCGGGGTGTAGAGGTAGACGCCCTCTGCATGGTCGACCGCGATCGGGTCCAGGGCGCCCTGGACGGACCATGAGAAGAAGGTGTGGGCGCGATTGAGGGCGACGATCTCCGCGCTGGTCATCTTGGCGACGGTGTCGACGGTCATGGAGAGCTCCGTTCGGGTCGAGTGTGACGCGTGCGTCGATTGTCGCAGATTGCGGCCCACCCACCGTGCCCGGCACCCGCCGCGCGCCATGCGGGCATCGCGCCGACGGGACGTCCTCGGGTCGCCTTCGACGGCGACGAGCCGACCATCCGCGGTGTACGCTCGTGCCCTCGGCCGAGCCCGTTCGCGCCGAGCGTTGTAGGCGCGACAGGACGAGGGAGACCGATGCCCCGGATCGTACGAGGAGCCCTGCTGCAGGCGACCTGGACCGGCGACAAGGAGTCGATGATCGCCAAGCACGAGGGCTACGCCCACGAGGCGGCGAAGCAGGGGGCACAGGTGATGCTCTTCCAGGAGCTCTTCTACGGGCCCTACTTCTGCCAGGTCCAGGATCCGGCCTACTACGCCTACACCGAGCGCATCCCCGACGGCCCGACGACGCAGCGGATGTGCGCCCTCGCCCGCGAGACCGGGATGGTCCTCATCGTCCCGATGTACGAGGAGGACGGGCACACCAGCGGGATCTACTACAACACGGCCGCGGTCATCGACGCCGACGGGCGCTACCTCGGCAAGTACAGAAAGACCCACATCCCCCACGTCAAGGGCTTCTGGGAGAAGTTCTACTTCCGCCCCGGCAACCTGGGCTACCCGGTCTTCGAGACCGCGGTCGGCCGGGTCGGGGTGTACATCTGCTACGACCACCACTTCCCCGAGGGCGCGAGGGCGCTGGGGCTCAACGGGGCCGAGATGGTGTTCATCCCGAGTGCCACGAGCCGGGGCCTCTCTGAGTACCTGTGGCGGATCGAGCAGGTCAGCCACGCCGTCGCCAACGGCTACTTCGTGGGCACGATCAACCGGGTCGGGATCGAGCCCTTGGGCGACGACGACTTCTACGGCCAGAGCTACTTCGCCGATCCGCGCGGCCAGTTCATCGGTGCCGTCGGCGACCCCTATGCCGAGGAGCTCATCGTCCGCGACATGGACCTCGACCTCGTCGGGCAGGTCCGCCAGACCTGGCAGTTCTACCGCGACCGGCGGCCGGACATGTACGGGGACCTCGTCCGGCCCTAGGACCAGCCGGGGCCGGTGCCGGGGGCCGGCCGACACGGAGCAGCGGAGCGCGGGCGTAGCGGTCCTGGTCGACAACTCAGGCGTCGACGCCGGCGAGGTCCCGGGCGTAGCCCTCGGCCTCCTCCGCGTAGCCGCCGTGGTACTCGGATGGGTCCGGCCGCGCGAT
>DATIUS010000202.1:0-10181 GCA_035466655.1 Candidatus Sulfomarinibacteraceae bacterium | reverse complement strand
CCCACGCCGTCGTGCCTGCCGGTGCGTCGGCGACGGAACCGGCGGAGGAGCCCGCGGCGCATCCGAGCTCCGGTGCCCGCCGGCCCCTCCCGATGCTCGGGCCGACGGTTCGCGGGGGCGTCGGAATCGCCCGATCCGGGGACCGCCGAATCGCGTTCGGCGGCCTTGTGGTGGGCGCGACCTACCTCGCGCTGGCCCTCGCGTCCCTCCTCCTGCCGCCCACGATCCGACTGGGCGCCTGGCTTCCGGTCCACCTCGTCCTCGCCGGGGCCGCCACGACCGCGATCGCCGCCGTGCTGCCGTTCTTCACCGCCGCCCTCGTCGTCGCGCCACCGGCCCATCCCGCGATCAGGATGGGCGGGATCGGGCTCGTGGCGGCCGGTGCGCTGGGAGTGATGTCCGCGTACGGCCACGCCCGGGGCGAGGCCCTCCCCGCGCTGCTCGGGGGCGGTGCCTTCCTCGCCGGGCTCGCCCTGGTCGCCGTCGCCACGTTTGCCCCGATCCGCGGCGCGCTCGGTCCGCGGCGGGTCCTCTTTCAGCGCGCCTATGCTCTTGCGCTCCTGAACGTGGCCGTCGGCGCGACGATCGCCACGCTGGTGGTCGGCGGCAACGAGGCGGTCGGCGCGGCGTGGGGATCGCTCAAGCCGACCCACGCCTGGCTCAACCTCGTCGGGTTCGCCGGCCTCGTCATCGTCACGACGCTCCTCCACCTCGCCCCGACGGTCGCCGGGACGAGGCTTCGGCCGCGTGTCTCGGGCCGGCTCGCCGTCATCGGCATCGCGCTCGGCGCGCCGATGGTCGCGGCCGGGTATGCCGGGGCGCTGGATCCCCTCGCCCGGACCGGGGCGATCTCCGTGCTCGCAGGCGCGATCGGCGTGGTCGCGCACGGCGCGGTGATCCACCTCGACCGCGACCGCGGGCGCTGGACGACCGACGTCGGCTGGCACCGGTTCACCTCGCTCGCCCTGCTCACCGGCGCTGGGTGGCTCGGGTTCGGGCTGGCGGCGGCGGCGGCGCGGGTCCTCGTCTCGGGGGCGAATCCCGCCGGCTGGTCCCTTCCGGTTCTCGTCGGCCCGCTCGTGATCGGCGGCGTCAGCGGGATCCTCGTCGGCGCGCTGACGCACCTCCTGCCGGCGATCGGCCCCGGCGACCCGATCCGCCATGCCGCGCAGCGGCGCCTCCTCGGGCGCGCGGCCGCGGTGCGGATCGGCGCCCTCAACGCCGGCGCGGCGCTGGTCACGATCGGCCTCGGGCCGGCCGCGGTCCCCGGGGGCGGCGCGCCGGGTGGCACGCTCGTCGCCGTCGGGCTCGCCTGCGCCGCGATCGGGATCGGCGGCTCGATCGGTCTGCTCGCCCTCGCCGCCCGGCCGGGCGCTTCGACGCGCTTCGGGGCCTACGCGGAATCGGCGACCGGGCGCGGCTGACGGAGCCAGACGATCAGGGCGATGACGAACCGCAGGATCAGCGACAGCCCGTAGCTGGTGCACCAGACGCAGACGGCCTTGATGACCGCGATCTGGAGGTACAGGAAGTAGATCTCGAAGATCACCCCCGCCAGCGACAGCCCGTAGTGCGCCAGCAGGAGCCCGTACAGGTTCGTCCGCCACCAGGCGATCGCAAGGGTGAGCAGGATCAATGAGAGGCCCACCCCGTAGACGGCCACGGGGACGCCGCCGATCCGGCTGTACTCGCTCAGAGCGACGGTTTCGCAGCCCTTTAGCGGCCCGCACACGGGGACCCCGCCGCCGACCTCCACGATCGCCAGGTAGGACGCGATCGCCAGCCCGATGATGTCGAGGACGGCGAGGATGAGGCCCGGGTGGATCCCGAAGATGGGCCGGACCTCGGCGCGGCGCATCATGCGATCACTGGGCCGTGCTGGCAGGCGGCACGAGGGTGGCGCTCGCCCCGGCGAGCGCCTGGATCTGCGCAACGAGCACGTTGAGGTCCGGCAGGCCCGGGACCGGCGTCCCGCCGTTGAGCGAGATGGTCGGCGTCGAGTTGATGCCCTTTCCGAGAGCCACGTTCGTGTCCGCGCGGAGCGAATCGCGGACCTCCTCGCCGGCGACGCAGGCGTCCCACGCCGTGCGGTCCACGCCGGACCGGTCGGCGAGCGATGCGATGAACGCGGCGTTGTGGTCGCCCTCGTTCTCGCGGCCCTGGTTCCAGTAGACGAGGTCGTGGAACGGCCAGAAACGGTTCTGCTCCGCCGCGCAGCGAGCCCCCACGGCCAGCTCCAGGGATTCGTCGAACTCGCCGCCACCCAGGAACGCGATATCTCGCGCCTGGATGCGCAGGATCCCGGTGTCCACGAACTGGGTCTTGAGCGTCCCGAGATGTTCTCGATCCCAGCGGGCGCAGACGGGGCACTGGTAATCCGCCCAAACCTCCATGAGCACCGCCGCGTCGGCCCGGCCAAGGAGCTCACCGTCGACGATGTCGGCAGCGTAGGTGAGCGGCGGCGTGATCAGGTCGCCCGTCGGCTCGGGTGGTGCCGGCTTCTGGCCGAGCACGATGATCGCGACGGCCACGACGAGGGCGGCTGCGGTGACCAGGGCGAACGGGGACTGCCAGGCCGGCCGGTTGGCGGGACGTCGCGCGGCGGTCCGGGAACGGTCACGGAGTGGGCGGTCACGGCGCTCGAGCTCGCGGCGCTCGCGGCGGGTCGGGGGGGGCTGGGGTTGACGAGTCACGGAGTGGGCTCCTCGGCGGCTGACGCAGGACGCCGGAACGACGCCGGCGACCCTAGCATCCCGGCCCGGCAGGTGCCCGCCACAGGGCCGAACCGCCCATCCGCGTCGGGACCGACGGGCCGTAGGACGCCGAGGCCGGCGAGGCGGGTCGCCGACGGCCTCCCGAGTGGCCCGGCGCGACCCGGCTCAGGACCCCGTGATGAACTCCCCGCCGTCGACGCTGATGATGTCGCCCGAGATGAAGGCCGTGCCGGGACCGGACAGCGCCACGATCGCGTTCGCAACGTCCTGCGGGGTCGTCATCCGGCCCGTCGGGTTGCGCCTCAGGGTGAGGTCGATCATCTGCTGCGCTTCCGGGATCTTGAGGAGCGCCGGGGTCATCGTGACGCCGGCGCGAATGGCGTTGACCGTCGCCCCGGTCCCCTTTCGGGCCAGCTCCATCGCCAGCTGGCGAACGTGGCTCTCGAGGGCGGCCTTGGCCGACGACACGACGCCGTAGGACGGCACGACCCGGGTGGAGCCCTCCGAGGTCATGGCGAAGATCCGCGACCCCTGGCCGAGCATGCCGCGCCGGTACACGTCCTGGACCCAGTAGACAAGGCTGTTGGCCATCACGTCCTGGGTCATCTCCATCTTCTTGCGATCGACGCCCTCCTTCGGGTCACCCGTGATGAACGGGACGAGGCTCCCGAAGGCGAGCGAATGCATCAGGACATGGACGAACGGCTCGCGGCCCGCCGACCGCGCGGCCGCGAAGCGCTCCTCGAGCCGGTCCAGCGCCGCGGCTCGCTTCTCGTCGTCCGCCGCGTTCATGTTGATGAACAGGACCTCGCGGCCGAGCGCGGCGAGGTCCGCCTTGACCCCCTCGACGCGTTCGAGCGCGGCACGGAAGTCGAGGTGGATGCCGCAGATGTTGTCGCCGGCCGCCGCGAGGGCGCGGGCGGTCGCCTCGCCCATTCCGGACGAGGCGCCGAGGATCAGCGCCCAGCGCTCACGGGTTTCGGTCATCGGGTCGGTACTCCTGGGGGCGTCAGCGCCGCCGAGTCTACCCCGCCGGCGGCACCCGAGGGCACGGCCGAGCGTCGCGCTTGCCATCCATCCGCGGTCCGGCGAGGATCGCGTCCGTGCCTCCGCTCCACCTCCGCGGGCCTCGTCTCCTGCTCCGCCCGATCGAAGCGGGGGATCGGACACGTCTCCGCGCGATCCTCACCGAACCCGACGTCGCGCGATGGTTCGGAGCAGGTGGTCCCGACGCCTCGGTCGATGAGCTCTACGACCACGAGCCGGGCAGCTCGTTCGTGATCGAGGCCGAGGGCGCCACCGTCGGCTGGATCGGTTACGCCGAGGAGCTCGACCCCCACTACCGGCACGCCGGCGTGGACCTCTTCCTGGCGACCGAGCACCAGGGTCGGGGCCTCGGGGTGGAGGCGCTTCGGCTGATCGTCCGCCATCTCGTACGCGACCGGGACCATCACCGCGTGACCATCGACCCGGCGGAGGCGAACGAGCGGGCGATCCGAGCCTACGAGAAGGTCGGATTCCGACGGGTCGGCGTGATGCGCGCCTACGAGCGCGGCCCGGACGGCACCTGGCACGACGGGCTGCTCATGGATCTCCTCCGCGCTGAGCTCATCGACCGGTAAGCACGGGCGTCGCAGGACTCGCCGGGCAGTGTCACCGGGGGGTGGCCCCCCAATTGCCGCCCGACGGCTCAGACGATCCCGTCGGCCCGGAGGCGGGCGATCTCGCCGGCGTCGTAGCCGAGCTCCGCCAGCACCGCGTCCGCCTGCTCGCCGAGGAGCGGCGGGGGCGTCCGCACGGTCGCCGGCGTGGCCCCGAACTCGAACGGGCTGCGCACCTGGTCGACCCGGCCGAGCGCAGCGTGCGCCATCGGCACCCGGGCTCCCACGGCGAGCGCCCCCGGCGTAGAGAAGGCGTCGAGGATGTCGAGGATCGGGCCGGCCGGGACCTCCGCGCCGTCGAGGCGGGCCAGCCAGTCCGCGGACGTCCCGGTCGCCAGCCGGGCGGCGAGGATCGGGATGAGCTCCACTCGATGGGCGACGCGGTCTCCGTTCGTCGCGAAGCGCGGGTCGGCGGCCAGCTCCGGCAGCCCGAGCGCCGCACAGAACCTGGGCCACTGGCGCTCGCTGCCGACCGCGACCGCGATCTCCCCGTCCAGGGAGTTGAACGTCTCGTACGGAACGATGTTCGGGTGGGCGTTGCCCCGCCGGCCCGGCGAGCGGCCGGTGACGATGGCGTTCTGGGCCTGGTTCGCGAGGACCGCCAGGGTGCTCTGAAGGAGCGAGACGTCCACCCGCTGGCCGCCCGCGCGCGGCCGGGCCAGCAGCCCCGCGAGGACGGAAACCGTCCCGAACAACCCGGCGACGACGTCGCTGATGGCCACACCGACCTTCGTCGGCGGGCCGTCCACGGGCCCGGTGATCGACATCAGACCCGAGGCGGCCTGGATGACGAAGTCGTAGCCCGGCTTGGCCGCGTCGGGCCCGGCGATCCCGTAGCCGCCGATCGCCAGGTGCACCAGGGCGGGGTTGATGTCTGCGAGCACGGGGTCGGAGAAGCCGAGCCGCTCGAAGCCTCCGGCCCGGAAGTTCTCGACGAGGACGTCACCACGGGCGATCAGCCGTCGAAGGACCCCGCGCCCGACCTCGGTTCGAAGGTCGAGCCGGAGGCTCCGCTTGTTGCGATTGACGGCCAGGAAGTACGCCGCCGTCCGCGTGCCGGCATCCTCGTCGCCGACCCACGGGGGACCCCAGCCGCGCGTCGCGTCGCCCTCGGGCGGCTCCACCTTGACGACGTCCGCGCCGAGGTCGGCGAGGAGCATCGTGCAGTACGGCCCGGCGAGCACGGTCGAGCAGTCGACGACGCGGAGGCCGTCCAGGGGGCCGGGTGCCGTCGCAGGCGTGGCGGTCATCGTCGCCGCATGGTACGGCGGCATCGGGCTCGGACGAGCCGGCAGCCGCGCGCTGCGGCTGGCGCGACCGAGGTCAGTTGGTCGGCCGGCCCAACCGATCCGAGACGACGGGGGGGGCGGTCACGGCTTCGTTCCGGCGGACCCAGTCGGTGAGGTCGCGGTTCACCACGATCGCGTCGGCGAACTCCCTCACGGAGCCGGCCGCGCCGTTGTACTGGATCATCGCGTCGGTCAGCGGGACCATCGGCTGGCGGCGACGGAAGAAGAGCAGCGGGTCCAGCCCGGGAGCGGTGTGCACGTCGCCGGTCACGAGGTACGGGCCGCTCTTGATCGTCATCGCCCGGGCCACTGTCCTCGTTCGGCGCGACCGGTCGCCGCGCGGCCCGGTGGCGTGCACGAGGAGGAGCTCGTCGCGGCGGACCACGAACTCGGGGATGACCATCTGCCCGCCATCCGGGAGCCGCTCCCAGAGCACGTGCTCGAGCTGGAACTCGTCGTGAGCGTTGAGCATGTCCGTCAGCCGGGCCGCATCGAGGCCGATCCGGCCGGATAGCCGGCCATCCTCGGCGAAGGCGACGAACTCGACCTCGGGGAGGGCATCAACCTCGGGGCCGCCGACGGCGAAGCTCCCGTCGGGCTGACGGAGGACGAGCCGGAGGCGAGACCCCTTTGATCCGATCATGCCGGCAGCATCCACGAGCACCCGCCGCTCGTCCGCATGACGGAAGTACCGGCCCGGGTGGGACCGCGGCCGGGGGTTCGCGACGACCGGCCGCCTCCGGCGGGGTTTCGCCGTAGGATGCACGACCATGACCGACCGGCGTCCCCGCACCCTCATGACCGTCCACGCCCACCCCGACGACGAAACGATCGGGACGGGCGGCCTCATGGCCCGGGCCGTCCGCGACGGGCATCGCGTCGTCCTCGTGACCTGCACGCGCGGCGAGCTCGGCGAGATCGTCGTCCCCGAGATGGACACGCCGGACAACCACCGCAGGCTCGGCGAGATCCGGGCTGCCGAGCTCGAGGCGGCGATGGCCGAGCTCGGCGTCACCGAGTGGGAGAACCTCGGCTATCGCGACTCCGGGATGATGGGCACGGACGGCAACAACGATCCGCGCTGCTTCTGGCAGGCGGATCTCGACGACGCCGCCCGACGCCTCACCTGGCTGGTCCGGATCCACCGACCGGACGTGATGACGACCTACAACGACTTCGGCGGGTACGGGCACCCGGACCACATCCGGGCCCACGACGCCGCGATCCGCGCCTACGCCCGCGCCGGCGATCCCGCCTGGTACCCGGAGCAGCTCGCGCCGGAGCACGGCGGGGTGGGCCCGGACACCGGGCTCGCGCCGTGGGCGCCCTCGAAGCTCTACGAGCAGGCGATCCCCGCCTCGGTCCGCAACGCGATGCGCGACCGGATGGAGGCCGCCGGCGAAACGAGCTTCTGGTCCGAGCCGAAGGACGCGGCGCCCGAGGAGCTTGCCCAGTTCCGCGCGATGATGGCCCGCATGCTCGTCCCGGACGAGACGGTCACGACGTGGGTGGACGTCTCGGACGTCCTCGACCGCAAGTGGGCCGCCATCTGGAAGCACGTCAGCCAGATGAGCCCGACGAGCTCGTTCCTGCGCTTCGGCCCGGACGCCTGGCGGGAGTTCTGGACGCGCGAGGCCTACGTCCTCCGGGAAGCCCGGTTCCCGGTGCAGGCCCCCGAAACGGACGTCTTCGCCGGCCTCGACTGACCGCCTACCAGGGCAGTCGACCTTCGGAGGCGGACCAGACCTGGTCCATGACCACGGCGCCGCTCTCGGCCGGATCCAGGAAGTTCGGCTGGGAGCGGTCGAGGATGAGGTGCGGGCGCATCGTGGCCTGCACGAGCCGGGCGCCATCGAAGGTCAGCTCGAGGGTGATCCCCTCCATCGTCGGTTCGGACCAGGTCTGGTCGAAGACGAAGTTGCCCAGCGCGTACCAGATGGGCTTGCCCTCGTGGATCTCGAGCGCGCCGGCCCAGTGCGGGTGATTGCCGATGACCAGGTCCGCGCCGGCATCGATCGCCGCGCGCCCGAGGCGCGACTGCTGCGCCGAGACGCGGGTCGTGTATTCGACACCCCAGTGCGGGAAGACGACGACGAGGTCGGCGCCCGCCGCTCGGGCCGCCGCCACGTCGGCGCGCAGCCCCTCGGCCGATAGCCCGGCGCTCCCGGCCCTCGAATCCGTGGCCCAGTAGGAGGGCGCGATCGCGTCGTAGCCCAGGAGGCCGACCGTCACCCCGCGCACCTCGAACAGCGTGCCGGCGTGGGCCGCGCTCGCGTTCGCTCCCGCCCCGCCGTGCGCGATCCCCCACGAATCGAGGTTGACCATCGTCTGGAGGACGCCCCTTGAGCCCGCGTCGCCGATGTGGTTGTTGGCCAACGAGACCCAGTCGAGCCCGGCATTGGCCAGCCCCTCGATGAGCGCCGGGTCGGCGCTGAAGACCGTCCCGTGCTCATGGAACCGGAAGGCGTTCGGCGCCGGGTTCTCGAAGTTCGCGATCGCGAGATCGGCGCCGGTGAGCAGCTCGCGAACCGCACCCTCCTCGCCCGTCCGGCGGGTCCGCGGCAGGTCCCAGCCGAAGGCGGAGCAGTCCCGGCAGCGCGAGGTGATCTCGACCGACCCACCGTCGAACGGGAAGTCGACCCCGCGCCCCGATTCCCGGATCGCGAGGGCGACCCCCCGATCGAGGAGAATGTCGCCGCCCGCGACGAGCGTCCACGCGGTCGCCGGGTCGTAGCGGACCGGCGGCACGACCGGGATCTCGCCGGCGCCGGCGGTGAACGCGGCCTGGAGCGGCCAGTCGGAGGCCGTCGCGACGCGCTCGCTGCCGAACAGGAAGCTCCCCTCCCAGCCGAGCGCCCGCACGCTCGCGTCGATATCGTCCACGACGAGGAACGCCAGGCGCGACCGGCTCGTGGCGAGGTCGGCGCGCAGGGTCGCGAGGTCCGGCGCGACGATCAGCGGCGCGCCCTCGCCCGGCAGGCCGAGCCCGAGCGCGGCGAGGACCTTGAACCGCTGCGCCTCGACGACCTCGATCGCGTCGTACCGCTCCGAGGTCCCCGCCAGGACGGCGGCGACCTCCCCGGCCGAGGTCTCGGTCCACGGCGCGCGGAAGTCGGTCACGGGCACGAGCGGGCGATGGACGACCGTCGGCGTCGGGACCGGGGTCGGGACCGGGGTCGGGGCCGGAGCAGCGACGACTGGCGACGGCGGAACGGCCTCGACGGCCGGACCGGCGAGCCCGGGCGAGGCCTCGGCCGCGGCCGAGGGTCCGGCCGAGGTGGACGGATCGCACCCGCCCAGGACGACGGCCAGCGCAAGCAGCGTCGCCGGCACGATGGCCCGGTTGGGGCGTCGGCGTGTCGCCGGGCGGTGGCGCTCGAGGTCGAATCCCACGGCCGCAGGGTACCCCGGACGAGGGGACGCCCCGTTCGGGCGGGCGAACGGGGCGTCGGGTGGATTCGGGCTGATGGCGGACCCGACCGGATTCGAACCGGCGATCTCCAGCGTGACAGGCTGGCATGTTGGGCCGCTACACCACGGGTCCATGCGGCGAGTGCGGAGGATACCAGCAAGCCCGACCCTTGTCAGAGTCCGAGTCAGCGTTCGGGTCCCGCAACTACCCGGGTCAGAAGCCCGCGATGCCCCGTTGCACGTTGGATGGCATGAGCGTCGGCACGAACCCGCTCGACTCCTCGACGTCGCCGAGGATCAGCTCCAGCTCGCCGCTGCGCGGATCGTGCAGCCGGAGCGACGTTGACCAGTCGGCCGGCTCCCCATCGCCGTCCGAGCCGGGAAGCGCCAGCGTAACGAGGCGCTCGTAACCCGGGGTGAACCCGATCTCGTCGTACAGCGCCGCCGGTGCCCAGTGTGCGACCAGCCGGCCGCGGGGGTCGAGTGCCCAGATCCCGGTCGAGGCGATCAGGTCGTCCCGCAGGTCGTCCTGGACGCTCCGGAACCCGATCGCGTAGAGCACCGAGCCGTCCGCCGAGCCGGTCATTCGCGCCCGGAAGCCGACCGGGTCGGCACCGGTCAGCGAGCCCCAGGGCGAGACCCCGTCCGCGACAGGAGTGGGCGGCCACGCCGCAAGGGCGTCCGGCGTCCCGCCCTCGAAGTCGACCGCGACGGTCGAGGCCGCGCGACTCGCGACGTCCAGGCGGGTGAAGACGTGGGCCAGCCCGGACCAGCGATAGAGGACCCCCCGACGCGCGTCCAGCAGCCACGCCACGTCCCACTCGCCGACCGGCGGGCCCACCGCGACCTCCTCGGCGGGTTCGCCCGGGCCCTCGATCCGGACGAGCGGCTGGACGCCCGCTCCCTGTTGGCGGCGGCAGACCGTCACGAACAGCCGATCGGACGCCCACCCGGAGAGATCGGCGTCGCAGGGGTCGTCCATCGCGTCGTGCGGGCGGGTGGCGACCTCGACCACGGTGCCGGGCGCCAGGCTCGCGTCCACGACCAGGCGCGCGGCCTGGAACGGCGGGAGCCGCGGATCGAGGCCGGGGCGCCCGAAGGCGGAG
>DATIUS010000201.1:0-7989 GCA_035466655.1 Candidatus Sulfomarinibacteraceae bacterium | reverse complement strand
AGCAGATGCTCAACCAGTCGCGCGACAACTTCATCGCGCTGGTCGAGCAGCGGGTCCTCGTGCCCGCCTGATCTCGACGCCGAGCTCCGCGCGATCCCTGATCTGGGGGGCGCGGTGACGGCACGCGACCCAGGAGCGGCTCCGGTCAACCCGGCAGCGGGCGGCTGGGGCCGCCTCGTGATTGGCGGCCCTGGCGGCACGAGGCCACGCGGATGGCAAGCGGTCCGGCGGGTGCGCCGGGCCGGCCGTCAATCGACGATCGCCAGCGGCTGGAGCCCGGACAGCGGACCATCCGGTCGTGGCCTGGCCAGCTCAGGTTCCGGTCCACCATCCACGCTTCGCGCCGCGAGCGCTGCGTCCAGCTGGGCGACGAGGATGGGGATGCGCGACTGGAGGGCCTGTCCATACGCGGGACCGATCTGTTCCATCAGCGCCTTCTCCCGCCTGGTCTTGGGCGCCCCGAACCGGAAGTGGATGGTGGTGCCCGCCGTGGTCGGCTCCAGCTCGATCGTGTGGAGCACCTTTGCCGGTCCGCTCGGAGTGTCGAGGATCGTCCGGTCGGTGACGTAGTCGTAGGGGCGCCAGTCGAGGATCTCCTCGACGACGGCATCCTTGCCGTGCATGCAATGGTTGGCCGAGCCGGGGCCGCGCCGACCACCCGTCGCCCCCTCGACCGTGACCTCCGTCACCCACGGCTGCCACGACATCCGCTGCCCCGGCTTGGTGAGGAATTCCCAGGCCACCTGTGGCGGCACGTTCGTGGGCACGGACAGTGTCAGGATGGAAACCTCTGGGGTGACGAACACTCGAGCGCGAGCCTCCTCCTCCGCCCAGCGGCGTTCCAGGTCGTGCGCCCAGGCCCGCACGTCGCCGATCCGATCGTAGGTCTCGATGTGCGGGCGCATGCCGAGCGCGGCCGGGTCGATGTCGGACGCATCGATGCACGCCTGGCTGATCAGGGCGTAGGCGTTGATGCCCAGCTTCTCGACGACCTCGTTCTTGAGCAGCCGGTGCACGACGATCACGTCGGATCCGAGGAGCTCCTGCCGGCCCGCGACCTTCTGGTGAATGGCGGCGCCGTGGTGGACCACGAACTTGAGGTCGAGATCCGGGATCCGGACGCACGCGTTGCAGTCGCACGACGTCGCCTGGCGGACGTCGCGACGACGCCGGCGAAACCCGAAGTAGCAGCGCTCGATCGTGTCGAGGAGCATCGACCCATCGATCTTCTCGGCCGTCATGAACGTGAAGGCGGCGTCACCCTCGAGCTTGGCCAGCCGGAAGTTGGGCCGGAGCGCCGTGACGACGGCGCCGATGAGGTCCGCGAGGATGTCCTGCGCGTGGTCCAGCTCGACGTCGGCGAGGTAGCCCGTGTATCCGGAGATGTCGGCGATCAGGAAGCAGGTGGGCTGCGCGGCTGGGAGCATCGTTCCTCGCCGGAGGGGGGCGCGACGGTCACGACTATACGGTCGCGGCCAGGATCCCACCCTCGCCCGACGCCGCCAGCACGCAGGCGTGGCACTGTGCGGCGGCTCACATCCAGGATCGGCGCATTCGGCGAAGATGGGGGCATGGACATCATTCGCGAGCTCGATCCCGACCGAACCGCCTGCCCCCACGTGCCAGAGTCACTCCCCGAGCCGTCCGGCGAGCGCTGCGAGGAGTGCGGCAGCACCGTCAGCCTTCGGATGTGCGCTGCGTGCGGCCACGTCGGTTGCTGCGAATCGCAGGCCGGAGACGCGCGTCGTCACGCGCTCGGCGAGGGGCACCCGGTGATCTTGTCCATGCCGATCGGCCGCGGCTTCACCTGGTGCTACGAGGAGCGCGCGTATGTTGGCTGAGCGCTTCGTGGCCGATGTGCGCGACGGGCTCCGGACGGTCGACGGGCGCTTCCTCGCCTGGGCCGCCCTGTGGTCGGCCGCGTCGCTCATCGCCTTCGGCGTGCTGACCGCGATCATCCCGAGCCCGATCTTCGCCCGGCCGATCCCGCCGGAGCCGTTCGCGATCTTCGTCTGGCTCGCATCGGCGCCGCTCATGGGCTTCGTCGCCGCGACGTACTCCGCACCGCCGGTGCCTGCCCCCTCGACGCCGGCGCCGCTGACGGAGCTCGCCCCGACGCGCGAGGGGAGCACGCTTGGTTCGCTCGCCGGGCTGGGGGCGTTCCTGGCCATCGGGTGCCCGGTCTGCAACAAGGTCGCCCTCTTGCTGCTCGGCACGAGCGGCGCGCTGTCCGTCTACGCACCGATCCAGCCGGTCATCGGCGCGGTGTCGCTCGTCCTCCTCCTCGTGACGCTCGCGTGGCGGTTCCGGCTGCGCGCCCTCGGCACGGCCTGCCCAACATGAGCGCCCACGGGGCGCTCCCCAGCGCCTGGTGATCGGGAGGAGGACTGACGCTGGACGAGGGAATCGCCTATCGGGAGGCGACCGCTGCCGACATCGGGGCCGAGCACGCGGTCTTCGTCGCGGCCGAGGGCGAGCTCCTCGGACGCCACGGCTTCGGGTGGCCCGAGCCGCCGCCGGTCGAGGCCGCCGGTCCGACGCTGCGCCACCTCCTGCAGCACGACGGCGAGCGGTGCTTCGTGGCCGAAGCGGCCGGACGCGACGAAGCGAGCGCCGCGGTGGCCCTGGAGGCTGAGCTCGCCCGACAGCCCAACCCGATCGTCCAGATCCCGGGGACATCACGGTCGCTCGTCCGAATCGCGCTCGCCGCAGGGCTGCGGATCGTCCCGCCTCCCGGCTTGCTTCTCACCTCGGATGGCGTCGAGCCGCCACGCTCGCTCGCGATCGCCAGCTACGGCCTTCTGTAGCCACCGCTGCCCGACGGCCCATACCATGCACCCATGAGACGAGGACTCGCAGCCGCGTTCGGCCTGGCGCTTGTGGTGGTGGCGGGGTGTGGCGGCGTGACGGCGCCGACGCAGGCGCCGACCCCCCAGCGGCCGGCCCTGCCCGCCGGCACGTACACGGCGAATGCCTTCGTGCCGAGGATCACCTATACCCTGCCGGACGGCTGGCTCGTCGTGGGCGATTCGCGCGACGAGCTCGTCCTGCAGCCCGTCACTTCGGACGTGAGCGGGATCTGGGTCTTCCGCTCGCCGCTCCCCGCCTCGCAGGATTCCGACTGCCCGATCGCACCGGCACCCGGCGTCGGGCCGACGGCGAAGGACCTCGTCGACTGGATCCGGGCGCGCCCGGGCTTCACCACCAGCGACCCTGTCGTCGTCACGCTGGGCGGCCTCGTCGGCCTGCAGGTGGACATTGCCATCGTCGCGGGCTGGGCGCCGTCCTGTCCGTTCGCCGAAGGGCTCCCCACGGTGCCGCTGTTCGTGAGCGCGACGGATTCCAGCTTCCGATGGGTCGTCGCCGGATCGGAGCGCCTCCGGCTCCTCGCCCTCGATGTACCCGGTGAGGGCACCGTCGTCGTGGACGTCGACGCCTTCGACGGTTCGCTCATGGACGGCCTCCTGGCGGCCGCGACACCGATCGTCGAGAGCATGCGGTTCGCCCTGCCCTGAGATACGCGCTGGGAGTCGGGCTCGTGCTGGCTGGCGTCGCGGCGACGACCCTGACCGGGCGTCCCGAGAGCGGACCCGCGACCGAACCGGCGACCTGACGGGGGGCTATCCCCACCACGAAGACGCCGGGTGCCCGGCTGGTTCCGAACGTCCCTCGACCGTAGCGTCATGGCCATCGACAACCACCGCATTCGGAGGCAAGACACGATGGTCAATCGGAGGCTCCTGTACGCAGGCGTGTTCATCGCCGCGGCCGGCGCCGCGATGCTCCTGGTCCAGGGCAGGGTCGTGGATGACGAGGTTGCCACTCGCGCCCTCGACCTGTGGCCGATCTTCTTCATCGCACTTGGCGCCGGGCTGGTCCTGCGCGGCACGCGGTTCCGGATCGCGGCCGGCGTGCTCGCGGCAGCGGTCCCAGGCCTGCTGCTCGGCGGGCTGGTCATGGCGGCGCCGGACATGGCGATCGACTGCGCCGATTCGACGCCGGCCGCCTCCTCCACTCGAGCGGGCTCGTTCGACGGCCCCGCAACGGTCGACCTGTCGATCAGCTGCGGTGAGCTCTCCGTGACGACGGCAGCCGGCACCGGCTGGGAGGTCTCAACCGGCAGCGCTTTCGGTCCGGCCCCAACGGTCCGGGCATCGGCTGATCGGCTGACCGTCCAATCGTCCGAGCGGAACCACCACTTCGGCTCGCGCTGGGGCAGCGAGGCGCTCAAGGTCGTGCTCCCTTCCGGGAACACCCTCGACCTGGCGGCCGAGGTGAGCGCGGGCCGGGGCCGCCTCGACCTCGCCGGCGCTCAGCTCGGCGACCTGCGGGTCGACGTCAATGCCGGCGACGTGCGCCTCGACCTGACCGGCGCGACGCTCGGCCGGCTGTCGATGAACGTCAACGCGGCGGCCGTGTCGGTGCGCCTGCCGGCGACCGACGACTTCGAGGCCGACATCGACGCGAACGCGGCCGACGTCACCGTCTGCGTTCCGGCCGACCTCGGCCTGCGAATCCGCCAGGAATCGGTCCTGGGGACCACCACCTGGTCCGGGCTCGTCCGCGTGGGCGACGCCTGGGAAACCCCCGGTTACTCGTTGGCATCCCACCACGCGGACGTGACCGTCTCGGTCAACGTTGGTAGCGTGGACATCAATCCCGAAGGAGACTGCAAGTGAACCCCCGTCGCCTCTACCGCTGTCGCGAGAATCGGCAGATCGCGGGCGTCGCCGCCGGCATGGCCGAATACCTCGAGGTTGACCCGACCGTCATCCGGATCGCCTGGATCCTGTCGGCCTTCCTCGGCGGCTTCACGATCCTGCTCTACATCATCCTCGCGTTCGTCATCCCGCTCGAGCCGGCGGGGATGCCGGTCATCGCGGCTCCGGCCGGCGCCGACGGCGTCGCGCCCGGGGCACCGATCCACGTCCATGAGCGGCGATCGTCCGACGGTGGTCCCGGACGAGCCGGCCTCGTGCTTGGAGTCCTCTTCGTCGTCTTCGGTGCCATCGCCCTGGTCGGGCCGATGTTCCCCGGCTGGGCGGCCGGTCACTACCTCGGCCCGGCGTTCGTGCTGGCCCTGGGCGTCGCCCTCCTGGCGGGCGCGGTTCGCCGCCCGGCTGGCGGCGCGTGATCCTCGGCGGCCCGCTCCTCGTCCTCGGCCTGCTCCTGACCCTGAGCGCCCTCACCGGCGCCCGGGTGTCGGGGCGGCCGCGGAGCGCGGTCGCCAGGTTCATCCTCTCCCCGCTCCATCCGTCGACCTGGGGCGCCACCCGCGCGATCCTCCTCGGGTTCCTCGTGGAGGTCGCCGCGTTCTCGGCGGCCGCCTCCGCGTTCTCGGGCGGCGTCTCCCTGCTCGTCGTGGGGATCGGCGTCGTGGTCATCGGCCTGACGATCGAGGGGTGCCGGCTCGTCGCCCGGATCGAGCGGTCGAGGGCGACCCTGGCCGATCCGCGGCCCCTCCGACCGCACCCGTACCGGCCCTACGGTTCCGGCCTCCGCGACCTGGCCGCCGCCGTCTTCCTCGACGCGAGCCGCTGGCGCGACGTCGTGTACGTCTTCGTGGCGTTCCCCCTGGCCATGCTCGAGTTCCTCGTCGTCGTCCTCCTGTGGGGGTTGTCACTGGCTCTGGTTTCGATCCCACTCTGGGCAGGGTCGGTGAGCCTGCCGTTTGGCCCGGTCGGCGGGCCGGTGTCGCTGCCGACGCTCGGCCTCGCGGGGACACTCCTCGGGCTGGTCCTGGTCCCCGTCGCAGCGTCCGTCTCGCAGGGCCTGATGGCCCTCCATCGGGCGGTCGTCGCCGGCCTCCTGTGCGAGTCCGAGCAGCGGGCCCTCGAGCGCCGGGTCGAGACGCTCGAGGGCAGCCGCAAGGCGGTCATCGACGTGGAGGCGAGCGAGCTCCGGCGCATCGAGCGCGACCTGCACGACGGCGCCCAGCAGCGCCTGGTCATGCTGTCGATCGACCTCAGCCTGGCGGCCGAGCACGTTGAATCGGACCCGGCGAAGGCGCTCGGGCTCGTGGAGGACGCGCGAGACCAGGCGAGGCTGGCCCTGGCCGAGCTGCGCGATCTGGTCCGCGGGATCGCCCCGCCGATCCTGATGGACCGGGGTCTGGTCCCGGCGCTGAGCGCGCTTGCCGGCCGTTGCCCCGTGCCGACCACGGTCGAGAGCCAGTTGCCCGAGGAACCCCGGCTCTCGGACGCGATCGAGCGGGCGGCCTACTTCGTGGTCGCCGAGGCGCTCGCGAACGTCGCCAAGCATGCATCCGCGGCGAGCTGTGAGGTACGAGTTCGGCGCGAGGAATGGCTTCTCGTCATGGAGGTCTGGGACGACGGGGGCGGCGGAGCACGCATCCTCCCCGGGGGCGGCCTCGCCGGGCTGGCCGGCCGGGTCGAGGCGCTCGACGGCTCGCTGACGCTGACGAGCCCGCCCGGTGGCCCGACGCTCGTCCGCGCGGAGATCCCGATTCCCGCGTAGGCGCGGCCAGCCCCAGGGGGCCGCCGCGCTCGTGGTTCTGGGTCAGGAGCCCAGGTAGGCCAGGACGGCGAGCACGCGCCGGTGGTCGTTCTCGGAGTCGGGCAGCTCGAGCTTGCCGAAGATGTTGGTGATGTGCTTCTCCGTGGCGCCCTCGGTGATGCTCAGCAGCTGGGCGATCCCCACGTTGGTTCGGCCCTCGGCCATCGCGGCGAGGACCTCGCGTTCGCGCGGCGTGAGGGCGTGCAGCCGGTCGTCGGCATGGCGCGGGACCATGAGCTGGGCCACGACCTCGGGGTCGAGCGCCGTCCCGCCACGCGCCACGCGCCGCAGCGCGTCCATGAATTCGCGAATGTCCGCGACCCGGTCCTTCAGGAGGTAGCCCACCCCGCCTGCGCGATCGGCGAGGAGCGCCGCGGCGTACTGCCGCTCGACGTACTGGCTCAGGACGAGAACGGGGGTGCCGGGCACGCGCCGCCGTGCCTCGATCGCGGCACGCAACCCCTCGTCGCGCTGGGTCGGGGGCATCCGCACGTCCACGACCGAGACGTCCGGCCGATGCTCCACGACCGCCTCGACGAACGACGGGCCGTCGCCGACCTTGGCGACGACGGCGCCCCCGGAGTCCGTGATCAGCCGGGCGAGCCCCTCCCGGATCAGCGCGGAATCCTCGGCGATGACGACCCGGAGCGACCCTGTGTCCACCCGTCGATGATGCATCAACCTGCGCGGCGCGATCCCCGGCCCGCGACCGCTCGCCCTATGCTTCGGCCATGACCCTGTCCGTCCTCGTGCTGGGGGCCGGTTTCGGTGGCCTCGAGCTGTCCTCGCGGCTCGCCCGGGAGCTGGGCGACGAAGTCGAGATCACGCTGATCGATCGATCCGACGCGTTCGTCTTCGGCTTCTCGAAGCTCGACGTGATGTTCGGCAAGCGGCCGCTCGAGGCGGTCCGGCTGCCCTACCGGGATCTTGCGACGCCGCGCGTCCGGTTCCGGCGGGAGACCATCGTCTCGATCGACCCCGCGGCCCGGCGCGCCGTGACGGACCGCGACGCCTACGAGGCCGATGTCCTCGTGGTGGCGCTCGGCGCCGAGTACGACCTCGAGGCAACCCCCGGCCTCGGCGAGGCCGGCCACGAGTTCTACTCGGTGCGCGGCGCGACACACCTGCGGGAGGTCCTCCCGTCGTTCCGGTCGGGCACGGCGATCGTCGGCGTGTGCGGGACGCCCTTCAAGTGCCCGCCCGCGCCGTCCGAGGCGGCGATGCTCCTGGACGAGTACCTCCGCGAGCGAGGCGTGCGTGAGGACACTCGGATCCAGGTAGTGATCCCGTTCGGCACCCCGGTCCCGCCGTCGCCCGAGACGTCCGATGCGATCCTCGCCCGGTTCGCTGAGCGCGACATCGAGTTCGTCCGCGACCGGCGGGTGAGCAGCCTGGACCCGGGCACCCGCGCGGCCGTCCTCGACGACGGGAGCCGCCTGCCGTTCGAGCTGTTCCTGGGCGTCCCGGTCCACC
>DATIUS010000200.1:0-16293 GCA_035466655.1 Candidatus Sulfomarinibacteraceae bacterium | reverse complement strand
CGCTCGATTTCCGGACCGACGCGCGCCTCCGGGCCGCCCTCGGCCGCGAGCTCGGCGGAGCGACCGTGATCATCGTCGCTCAGCGGGTCGGGACGATCCTCCGCGCCGACCAGATCGTCGTCCTCGAGGACGGAGCGATCGCCGGCATCGGGACGCATGAGGCACTCATGCGGACCTGCGACACGTATCGGGAGATCGTCCTCTCGCAGGTCGCCGAGGAGGAGGTCGCGTGAGCGGCCCGATGGGTCGAAGCGCGCCAGCCACCGGCCCCGCGGAGCCGGCCGGGCCCGCCGCCGGCCCCGGCGGCATGGGTGGCCGGCGCCCGATGGGTGGGCCCGGCGGCTCGCCGGGCCACATGATGTTCATGGGGCCGCCGCCGGCGAAGTCGCGGGATTTCCGCGGCTCGTTCCGCCGGCTCCTCGGCGAGCTCCGCCCGGAGCGCCCGAGGCTCGTCGCGGTCCTCGTCCTCGGGATCGTCAGCGTGCTCTTCTCGGTCATCGGGCCCAAGCTCCTCGGCAACGCCACGGACGTCCTGTTCGAGGGCGTCATCGGGCGGCAGTTCCCGGCCGGCGTCACGGTCGACCAGGTCGTCGGGTTCCTTCGCGATCAGGGCCTCGAGAACCAGGCGGACATGCTCGCGAGCATGCGGTTCGCGCCTGGGGTCGGCGTGGACTTCGGGGCGCTGGCGACGATCCTCGGGATCGTCACGGCCGTGTACGTGCTCAGCTCGCTGTTCAGCTGGGCCCAGTCGTACATCATGGCCGGCGTCACGCAGCGGACCGTCTACCGGCTCCGGCGCCGCGTGGACGAGAAGCTCGGCCGGCTCCCGCTCGCCTACTTCGACCGGGGGTCGCGGGGCGACATCCTGAGCCGCGTCACGAACGACATCGACAACATCAGCCAGACGCTCCAGCAGAGCCTGACCCAGCTGATGACCTCGCTCCTGACCGTCATCGGGGTCCTCGCAATGATGCTGCTCATCAGCCCGCTCCTGGCGGTCGTCTCGCTCCTCGTCGTGCCCGTCTCGATCGTCGTCACGGTGATCGTGGCCGGCCGGTCCCAGCGCCAGTTCGCGGCCCAGTGGGAGCGGACGGGCGCCCTGAACGGCCACGTCGAGGAAATGCACACCGGCCACGCGATCGTGAAGCTGTTCGGGCGGCAGGAGGGGGCGATCGCCGAGTTCGACCGCCTCAACGAGCAGCTCTACGCCGCCAGCTACCGGGCGCAGTTCCTGTCCGGGATCATCCAGCCGGCGATGACGTTCGTCTCCAACCTCAACTACGTGGCGATCTGCGTCATCGGCGGGACCCGCGTCGCGACCGGCCAGATGTCGCTCGGCGACGTGCAGGCGTTCATCCAGTACTCGCGCCAGTTCACCTTCCCGATCATCCAGGCCGCCTCGATCGCCAACGTGCTCCAGAGCGCCGTCGCGTCCGCCGAGCGGATCTTCGAGCTCCTCGACGAGGCCGAGGAGATCCCGGACCCGGTTTCGCCGGCGGTCATCCCGGCCCCCGCCGGGCGGGTCGCCTTCGAGGCGGTCTCGTTCCGCTACGAGCCGGAGGCGCCGCTGATCGACGACCTGGACCTCGTCGTGGAGCCGGGACGGACCGTCGCGATCGTGGGGCCGACCGGCGCCGGCAAGACGACCCTCGTGAACCTCCTGATGCGCTTCTACGACGTCGATGCCGGCCGGATCACGGTCGACGGGATCGAGACGCGAACGATGTCGCGCGACGACCTCCGACGCACGTTCGGGATGGTTCTCCAGGATGCGTGGCTGTTCCAGGGGACGATCCGCGAGAACATCGCCTACGGGGCGGACGGCCCGGTTCCGGACGAGCGCCTCCACGCGGCGGCCGAGGCGGCCCACGTGGACCACTTCGTCCGGACCCTGCCCGACGGGTACGAGACGGTCCTCGACGACGACGCGACGAACGTCAGCCAGGGCGAGAAGCAGCTGCTGACGATCGCCCGGGCGTTCATCGCCGACCCGCCGATCCTCATCCTCGACGAGGCGACCTCGTCCGTCGACACGAGGACGGAGGTGCTCATCCAGCGGGCCATGGCCCGGCTCATGCGTGGGCGGACGGCCTTCGTCATCGCCCACCGGCTGTCCACGATCCGGGACGCCGACGTGATCCTCGTGATGAACCAGGGCCGGATCGTGGAGCGCGGCACCCACGAGGAGCTGCTCGCCCGGCGCGGCTTCTACCACGAGCTCTACGCCAGCCAGTTCGAGGAGGCGCTGGAAACGGTCGCGTAACGGCCGGCCGGCAGCGGCGGGCGGTTCGCCACGGAGCGTGGTTCGGCACGGCGGGCGGTTCGCCACGGAGTGCCGGGTATACTGCTGCGGCTCGTCCGGGCCACGACGCCACCTGCCCACGGGCCGACCGCAGAGGACCCACCCCGGCATGCTCGATCGCCTGCTCGGCATCTTCTCCCGCGACATCGGGATCGACCTCGGCACCGCGAACACGCTCGTCCACGTCCGGGACCGCGGGATCGTGATCAGCGAGCCGTCCGTCGTGGCGATCGAGGCGCGGACCAAGAAGGTCCTGGCGATCGGGGCGGAGGCCAAGCGGATGGTCGGCCGGACGCCGGCGAACATCATTGCCGTGCGCCCGCTCCGCGACGGGGTCATCAGCGACTTCGACGTGACCGAGCAGATGATCAAGTACTTCGTGGACCGGGTCCACGACCGGATCGGGCTCATCGCCCGGCCGCGGATGCTCATCGGGATCCCGTCGGGCGTGACCGAGGTGGAGAAGCGGGCGGTCCGGGATGCGGCGCTCAACGCCGGCGCCCGCTGGGCCCGCCTCATCGAGGAGCCGATGGCCGCCGCGATCGGCGCCGGCCTCCCGGTCAGCGAGCCGTCCGGCAGCCTGATCGTGGACATCGGCGGCGGCACGACCGAGGTCGCGGTCATCAGCCTCGGTGGGATCGTCGTCAGCCGGAGCATCCGGATCGGCGGCGACGAGATGGACCAGGACATCGTCAACTTCGCCCGGCGCGAGTACAACCTCTTCCTCGGCGAGCGGACCGCCGAAGACATCAAGATCGCGATCGGGTCCGCCTATCCCGGCGAGTGGGACCAGCAGCGGGTCAACCTGCGCGGCCGGGACCTGCTCACCGGCCTGCCGCGGAGCGTCGAGGTCGGCGCGGACCAGATCCGCGAGGCAATCGAGCCGTCCGTCCAGCAGATCGTCGACACGATCCGCGACACGATCGAGGAGACGCCCCCGGAGCTCGTGGCCGACATCATGGACCAGGGGATCGTCCTGGCCGGCGGCGGGGCGCTCCTCGCCGGGCTCGACCGCCGCGTGGCCGAGGCAACCCAGATGCCGGTCCACGTGGCCGACGATCCGCTCACCTGCGTCGCCCGGGGGACCGGCATGGTGCTCCAGGAGATGGCCTCGATGGAGCGCGTCCTCGTCACCGAGACGTACTCCCGGCCGCCGCGCTGAGAGCGCTTCAGCCAGGCCGAGGCGCCCGAAGGCCCGGATGAGCACCGTCCTGACGAGCCGGACCGCCCGCCGGCGCGCGATCGCCTACCTGGCGCTCCTTGCCGCGGCGCTGCTGCTGATGGCCGTCTCCGCGAATCCGCTCGTCATCGATCTCCAGCGGGGGATCGGCTTCGCCTTCCGGCCGATCCAGGGCGCGATCGACGGGCTCGGCCGGGACGTCAGCTCGATCGCCGCCGCGGTCGGGGAGATCGACCAGCTCCGCCTCGAGAACGAGGCGCTGCGCGCCGAGAACGAGCGGATCCGGACGGAGAACCGCCAGGCGGAGGAGTTCCGCCGCCAGCACGAGCTGCTGACGGGGCTGCTCCAGCTTCGCAACGGGTTCGAGTACACGACGGTCGCCGCCGCGGTCATCGGCCGCGATTCCTCCGAGGTCCAGCGCCGGATCATGATCGACCGCGGAACCGCTGCCGGCATCGAGATCGGGGACGTCGTCATCGCCGGGGGCGGTGCGCTGGTCGGTCGCGTCATCGAGGCCGGATCGGGGTCCGCTGTCGTCCAGCTGATCAGCGATTCGGCGTCCACGGTCATCGGCCAGCTCGTCGGGAGCGCCGCGACGGGCGAGATCACCGGGCAGCTGCCCGGCAGCCTCCTGATGGAGAACATCGATTCGTCGATCGCGGTCCTCCTCGGTGAGGAGGTCGTGACGGCCGGGATCGAGCTCGCCGGCGGGATCCGCTCGCCGTACCCGAAGGGCCTCGTGATCGGTCGGGTCATCGACGTCCGGCGCGACGCGAATGAGATCGTCCAGACGGCCTTCATCGAGCCGGCCACGACCCTCGATCGCCTCGAGTTCATCCTCGTGATCCTCGACTACGAGGGCGGCCTGCCCCCGATCTACGAGCAGCCGATGGACTGCCAGCCCGGGGAGAGCGGCACGCTCCCGGACTCGGAGCAGCCCTGCGTGGAGGCGGGACCGACGGTGTCGCCCGCCCCCTGACGACGGCGCAGGGCGGTCGGGGCCTTCGCCCCGCGCAGGTCTCGTTGCCCGATTTGCCCCGCCCCGAGGGCTCCCGGGGCCGGCGCGCACCGAGCCGCGCTCCGCACTGAACGGCCCCCGACTCGCTCTGACCGTACCGATCCCCACGCCTCCTCTCGCCGATGGGGCCATGGCCGTCGGTACCCATGCGGCATTGAGGTGGGCGCTTCCCGGGTGGAGGCTTGGGGCACCAGTCAATTCGAGACGGCCGGACGTGCGTCGGGTCGGGATGGAGTCCTCAGTTGTCGCAGGCGGCCCGCGCCCTCGTCCTCGCGCTCATCGTCGGCCTCGTCAACGTGATGCCGGCCGCCGCGGAAGAGACGCCACCCACGGGTGGACCGGTCTCGAGCGCAAAGGTCGTGATCATCGTGGGGGCGACGCACAGCGCGACCTCCCGCTACCGCGACATCGCCGAGACCATCTACGCCGAAGCGATCAGGTACTCGACGAACGTCGTCCGGATCTACAGCCCGAACGCCACCTGGACGGCGGTCAAGCCGGCGCTCCAGGGCGCGAGCGTCGTCGTCTACCTCGGACACGGGAACGGCTGGCCGAGCCCGTACACCTTCGACCCCAACTACACGACGAAGGACGGCTTGGGTCTCAACGCGACGGCCGGGAACGGCGACAGCAACACGAAGTACTACGGCGAGCCCTACCTCGCCAACGAGATCCGGCTCGCCCCGAACGCCGTGGTTCTCCTGAACCACCTCTGCTACGCATCCGGTAACTCCGAGCCGGGCCAGGCCGAACCCACCGAAAGCGTGGCGAAGCAGCGCGTCGACAACTACGGCGCCGGGTTCGCCAGGGCGGGGGCCGCCGCCGTCATCGCCGAAGGCCACGGCAGCGTCAACGGCATCATCCGCGACCTGTTCACGACGAACCAGCCGCTCCTCGACGCGTGGCGGAGCCAGTACGACTACAACGGCAACGAGCTCTCGTTCGCGTCGGGCCGAACCCCGGGCTACACCACGACGATGGATCCGGAGAGCCCGGGCAGTGGCTACTACCGCTCGATCGTGGCCCGGCCGGACGTCCGAACCGTCGACGTGACCGGCGTCGCCGTCAGCCCGCTTCCGGGCACGCCCGAACCGCCGGTCGTCGAGCCGACGGCCGGCTCCGTGACCCGCTTCGCCGGCCAGGATCGGTACGCCACGGCTGCCGCGATCTCCGCCAGCTACGACGCCGGGGTGCCGGTCGTCTACGTCGCGACCGGCCTGAACTTCCCGGACGCGCTCGCAGGGGCCGCCGCGGCCGGCCTGACCGGCGGACCCGTGCTCCTCGTCACGAAGGACGGAATCCCCGCGAGTACGGCAGCGGAGCTCACCCGACTCCGGCCGGGGACGATCGCCGTGCTCGGCGGATCCGGCGTCATCAGCGACGCGGTCGTCGCCGGGCTCTGGGGGTACGCCACGAGTGGCGTGACCCGGCTCGCCGGCGAGAACCGCTACGCGACGGCGGCTGCGATCAGTGCGGCCACGTACGCCCCGGGCGTTCCGGTCGTCTACCTCGCGACGGGTCTCGACTTCCCGGATGCACTCGCCGGCGCGGCAGCCGCGGGGTCGGAGGGCGCGCCGATGCTGCTGGTCTCGGAGAGCGGCGTGCCTGCGGCAACGGCGTTCGAGCTCACGCGGCTCCAGCCGGCAAGAATCGTGCTCTTCGGATCCGTCACCTCGGTCAGCGACGCCGTGCTCGAGGCGCTGTCCGGCTTCGCTCCGGGCGGGGCAGTCCGCGTCGGCGGCACGGATCGCTACTCGACCGCGGCCGCCATCAGCGCGGCCGCCCACGCCCCGGGTGTGTTGGTCGCCTACATCGCGACTGGCCTCAACTTCCCCGACGCGCTGGCCGGAGCGGCCGTGGCCGGTGCGACCGACGGACCGCTCCTCCTCGTCACGCAGAACACCCTGCCGGCCGCGACGGCGGCCGAGCTGGGCCGGCTCGACCCCGGCCGGATCGTCATCCTCGGCGGCTCCGGCGTCGTCGGCGACGCCGTCCAGAACCAGCTGCCGTACCTGATCGGCGGCTGACCGCCCATCGCACCTCGGCGGATCGCGGCCGGGCGGCTTGATCCCAAGTGCCGCGGCGCTCGCCCCGCCGCCGGTAGACTCCGACTCGTGAGCATCGGAGCGACGGGGCAGGGAGCGTGGGTGATCCTGCCGACCTACGACGAGGCGGAGAACCTCCCCGGCATCGCCGCCGCGATCCTCGGCGCGCTGCCCGGCGCGACGCTTCTCGTGGTCGACGACAACTCGCCCGACGGCACGGGCGCGCTGGCCGACGGGCTGGCCGCGGCAGATCCACGGGTCCGCGTGCGACATCGGGCGGGCAAGCAGGGCCTCGGACGGGCCTACCTCGATGGTTTCCGTGTGGCGATCGACGGCGGTGCCGAGGCCCTCGTCCAGATGGACGCCGACTGGTCGCATGATCCGGCGGCGCTCCCGTCGCTGCTGGCGCCGCTGGCCGGCGAGCGGGCGGATCTCGTCATCGGCAGCCGTTACGCGCGGGGTGGTCGGGTGGAGGACTGGGGCCTCGGGCGGCGGCTGATCTCGCGCGGCGGCAGCCTCTTCGCCCGGATCGTCCTGGGCCTGCGCCCGTACGACCTGACCGGCGGGTTCAAGGCCTGGCGGGCAACGACGCTGGCCTCGATCCCGTTCGACGGGATCCACGCCGGCGGGTACGTCTTCCAGATCGAGATGACCCACCGGGCGTCGCGGAGCGGGGCGCGCGTCGTCGAGGTCCCGATCACGTTCCGCGACCGCCGCGTGGGACGCTCCAAGATGTCCCGCCGGATCATCGCGGAGGCGCTCCTGGTCGTCGTTCGCCTCCGCGCCGAGGAACTCGCCGCGCGGTTCCGGGGCGGCTCGCCCCGCTGAGCCGGTCGCGGCGTCCGTCGCGCGCCGACGCCGCGCTACGGGAGCTGGATCCCGCGACTCGGGACGGTGCCCTCCGTGACGGCGAACGGGTAGGACAGGGCGATGACCTGGACGAACGTCTGACCGGCGGTGAGCGTCACGGGCGCGCCGTCCGGACCGAACAGGAGCGTCGGGGCCGTGACCGACGCCTTCGACCAGGTGCCGGTCACGATCCGCCCGTTGGTCGAGATGATCGCCTCGCCCGAACCGATGTCCGCGGCATCCAGGCGGTGCTTCTCCGGGTGGCCGTCGTTCAGCGCGCCGAAGCGCATCCGGAGGATGACCACGTTGGTCGGGGCGACCACCCGTCCGTCGGCTGCGTCGGCCTGCGGCTCCGCCGAGCCATCGATGTGGCGGCGGTACGTGTTCGTGTCGGCGTCGTACCGGTACTCGACCGTCTCGTAGGGGTAGGTGACCGTGAGCGTCGTGCCGACCGGCCGCGCAGCGGGGCGGGCCGCCGGCCCGAAGGCCCAGGCCGGCTCGATCGGCCCGTCGCTCGCGCCGACGGCCGCGCTGAGGGCCCGGAGGTGCTCGCCGTCCGAGTACGTGTTGTGCGGGGCCGGCCGCTCAGGGACCCGCCAGATGTGCGTGCCCCCCCAGCGGAACTCGTCGGCGTTCCAGACCAGCTGCCCACGCCCTTCGGCACGGAGCGTCGCCAGCGCCTCGGGCGAGCCGCCGACGTGGACGTAGACCGCATTCCACTCGGACGCCCAGTCGATGTAGTACTGGCGTGCGCTGCGGATCGGCCCGACCGCTGCCGGGAGAGCGTCCTGAAGGACGAGCATGTAGCGCGGGATCCCGCCCTCGGCCGGTGCCTGCCAGACGATCGCGGCGGCATTGAAGCCGGACTGTGGTCGCGCGTCCCGGTGGTCGTCGACCATGACCGCGACCGGGTGCCATGTCGCGGCTTCCGGGCCGACCGGCAGGCCGGTGAGCGGCGCCGGCACCGTGACCGGCGTCGGGGCGGGGGTCGGCCTTGTCGTGGGGGACGGTGTTGCGGCGGCGGTCGGCACCGCGGACGAGGGGACTGGCGACGGGGACGCCTGCGCGACGACGGGACGGTCCTCGGACCAGGCGGAGGCCAGGAGCGCCCCGAACCCGATGCCGCCGCCGATGGCGGCGACGATCAACAGGCCGACGACGGCCCGTGGGAGGCGTCGGTCCGCGCCAGCGGCACCGGAATCGGTCACCAGGCTCCCCCTGCGGCGTCGTTCTGACGCGGCGGGGCGCAGAATAGCGGAGCGAACCCCGGAACGCGCCGGCCCCCCGATGGTCCGGGCTCGGCCGCCGGGACACTTCGACCATCGAGGTACACCCGATGCCTGCCAGGAAAGCCGTTCAGCCGGACGGCGTCGAACCCGTCGAACCAGTCGTCTCCCCCGCGCCGAGGCGCTCGCGACGCGCAGCCGCTTCGGCCGCCCCGGCCGGCGAGCCACTGCCGCCGCCCCCCAGCGCGAAGCCGGATGGCGGGCCCGGAGCCGCGCCCGGAGCCCCGCCCGATGCCGCCGCCGCTCCCGCGGTCGACGAGGATGGCTCGTGGGTCCAGGCCGATGCCGTCGAGGTTCACCAGGGCGCAATCGGCCGGGTAGACGCGACCGACGTCACCGTCACCCAGGGCGGAATCGGCGCCGCACGCGCCGACCGCATCTCGGTCCAGATGGGCGGAATCGGCGCGGTGCTGGCCGGTGAGGTCAGCCTGACCCAGGGTGGCGCCGGGTCCATCCTCGCGCAGGGAGCCCGCGTCGAGCAGTCGTTCGTCCGGACCCTGGTCGCCCAGCATGTCGATATCCATCGCCCGAGCGCCGTCCTCTTCCTGATCGCCCAGCGCGTGAGCGGGGACGTTCGCCCGGTCCTCGACTGGCGCGGCGCCCTCGCCTTCGGAGCGGCGTTCGGGATCCTCGCCGGCCTCTTCGGCCGCATTCGGCGAGGGGGCTGACGAGGGTCGGGCGGCTATACTCCGAGGTCGATCGCCCGGCTCCGCCGCCGGGCTCAACCGAGCGTCGAGGGCCCGCCGGGCGCCCGGCTCGGCAGCCGCAGCAGGAGCCCCGCGAAATCCCGTGATCCACCCGTCAGCGCGCGTCCATCCGACCGCCGACCTCGAGGCCGACGTGGCCGTCGGGCTCGGCACGAGCATCTGGCACCGGGCCCAGGTTCGGGTCGGGGCGCGGATCGGGGCAGAGTGCGTCATCGGGCGCGATGTCTTCATCGACGAGGGCGTCGAGATCGGCGACCGGGTGAAGATCCAGAACGGGGCGCTCGTCTACCACGGCGTGACGATCGAGGACGGCGTCTTCATCGGCCCGGGGGCGATCCTCACGAACGACCGCTTCCCACGCGCGATCACCGCGACCGGCGACCTCGCCCGGGCCGAGGATTGGACGGTGAGCCCCATCCGCCTCCGGCACGGGTGCTCCATCGGGGCCGGTGCCGTCGTCGTCGCCGGCACGGACGTTGGCGAGTTCGCAACGGTCGGCGCCGGCGCGATCGTCACCCGGGACGTCCCGGCCTACGCGCTCGTCGTCGGCAGCCCGGCCCGGCGGATCGGCTGGATGTGCGCCTGCGGCGTGCGGCTCCAGGACGCGGATGGCGAGCCGGCCGCGGCAAATCCACCCCACTACTCGACGCACCCGGAGCTGCACTGCCCGAGCTGCGGGCGGGTGTACGTCTACGTCGCCGACGCCGAGGTGCTCGAGGAGCGCCCGCGTCCCCAGCAGGGAGTTCCCGCATGATCCCGATCGCCCGTCCGGACCTCGGCCAGGAGGAGATCGACGCCGTTGCCGACGTCATCCGCTCCGGGATCGTCGCGCAGGGCCCACGGGTCAAGGCCCTCGAGGCGGCCTGGGCCGAGTACTGCGGGGTGCGCCACACGATCGCGGTCGGGAACGGGACCCTCGCGCTCATGGCGACGTTTGCCTGCCTCGGGATCGGGCCGGGCGACGAGGTGATCACGGTCGCCCATACGTTCGCCGCGACGGCGAACGCGATCCTGTCCACCGGCGCGATGCCCGTCTTCGTGGACATCGAGCCTGACACGTACCTCATCGACGCGAAGCGAATCGAGGCGGCGATCACGCCGCGGACCCGGGCGATCGTGCCGGTCCACCTGTTCGGTCTCGTCGCCGACATGGACATGATCCGGGCGATCGCGGACCGCCATGGCCTCGTGGTCGTGGAGGACGCCTGCCAGGCGCACGGCGCGACGTACCGGGGCCGACGGGCCGGGAGTTTCGGACACGGGACGTTCAGCCTGTACGCGACGAAGAACATGACGACCGGCGAGGGCGGCTTCGTCACCACGAACGACGACGAGCTGGCCGACCGGCTCCGGCTCTACCGGAACCAGGGCATGCGGGCGCGCTACCAGTTCGAATCGCTCGGCTTCAACTACCGGATGACGGACATCAACGCGGCGATCGGGCTCGTGCAGCTGGCGAAGCTCGAGCGCAACACGGCCCGCCGCCAGGCGATCGCTGCCGCCTACGACGAGGGGTTCGCGGACCTGCCGGTCCGGACGCCGGCGGTCCCCGATGGCCGGACCCACGTCTACCACCAGTACACGCTCGATGTGGGCGCGGCCCGGGACGCGATCCTCGCGGCGATCCGGGAGGGCGGTGTCGGCGCGGACATCTACTACCCGATCCCGGTCCACCGCCAGGCGTACATCCAGGAGCGCGGGCTCCACGCCGAGCTGCCGGTCACGGACCACGCCGCGGAACGGACGATCGCGCTGCCGATGTACCCGGGGATGACGGACGAGGAGCGCTCGACGGTGATCCGGGTCGTCCGTGCCGCCGTCCACACGTACGCCGGGGTGGGCGCCTCCGCATGACGGCGGGACCTCGCGTGACGGCGGGAACTTGCCGATGACCGCGTTCTGGCGGCCGGCCGGGGATCGGGAGCTCCGGATCGGGCTCGCCGGCCTCGGCTCGATGGGCCGCAACCACCTCCGGGTGATCTCGAGCCGGCCGAACGCGCGCCTGGCGGCCGTCGCCGACCCTGTGCCCGACGCGCTCGCCGCGGCCGTCGCGGGGACCGGCGCGACCGGGTTCGCCGAGCCGCTCGCGATGATCGCCGAGGCGGACCTCGATGCGGTCGTCATCGCAGCCCCGACGACCGCTCATCTCCCGCTGGCACTTGCCGCGATCGGGCGGGGGATCGCCGTGCTCGTCGAGAAGCCGCTCGCGCCGACGGTCGACGAGGCGCTCGAGATCGTGGCCGCGTCCCGGGCGACCGGCGTCCCCGTCCAGGTCGGCCACGTCGAACGGTTCAACCCGGCGGTCCGCGAGCTCGGCCGGCTCCTCCACGATGAACGCTGGTTGTCGACCGTGTACGCGATCGGGACGCGTCGCGCCGGCCCGTTCCCGGCCCGGATCCGCGACGTCGGGGTCACCGTGGACCTCGCGACCCACGACGTGGACATCTGCGCCTGGATCGCCGGCGAGCGGCCGGTCCGAGTGCACGCGGAGACCGCCCAGCGGATCCACGCGTCGCACGAGGACCTCCTGTTCGGGCTCCTCCACTTCCCGTCGGGCGTCGTCGCCCAGCTGGACGTCGACTGGCTCACCCCGGCGAAGCGGCGCCAGCTCGTCGTCGTCGGCGAGGAGGGGATGTTCGAGCTCGACTACCTGACCCAGCGCCTGACGTTCACGCGGGCGACGGACACGACGAACCCGCGCCTCATCGGTGGCTACGCCCCGACCTTCGAGGGCGAGGTCGCCGAGCTCCCGGTTCCTACCGGCGAGCCGCTCGCCCTGGAGCACGACGCGTTCCTGCGGGTGGTCCGCGACGGCGGCCGGCCCGAGGTGGACGCCGAGGACGGCCTGTGGGCCGTGGGGATCGCGACGGCGCTGCTCGAGGCGGCCGCACGGCGCGAGGTCGTCACGCTTGACGGGTTCGCCGCCCGCTTCGCGGCCCCGTCCACGGGCTCGTCAGCAACCGTATGAGCATCGTCACCCGCCCGACCTCGGGCGCCAGCCTCCTCGGCGGCTCGATCGTCCTGCCCGCGAACGCGTGTGGGCACGTCCTGCCCCCGCGGCTGGTCCCGCCGTGGGTGGGCGAGGAGGGGACGGCCGGGACGGTGGCGGTGGTCGGCGCCGGAAAGATGGGCCTGCCGCTCGCGGCGCAGTTCGCCGGCCACGGCTGGAACGTCATTGCGGTCGACGTCCAGGAGCCCGTCGTAGCGGCGATCAACGAGGGCCGCTCGCACATCGGCGAGGAGCCCGGGGTCGCGGAGCTGGTCGCGTCGGCGCATGCGGCCGGTCGTCTTCGTGCGACGACGGACGGCGCGGCGGCGGCCCGGGCCGCTGACGTCGTCGTCCTGATCGTGCCGGTCATGCTGGACGCGGCCCACCAGCCCGACTACCGGTACATGGATTCCGCCGTCGCCTCGATCGGGCCCGGCGTCCATGCCGGCAGCCTCGTGGTCTTCGAGACGACGCTGCCGGTCGGGGACACGCGGGGCCGGTTCGCACCGCAGCTGGAGGCGGCATCCGGGCTCCGGGCGGAGCGGGACTTCTTCGTGGTGTTCTCGCCGGAGCGCCTCTTCTCCGGGGCCGTCCTCCGGAACCTCGCGAGCTACCCGAAGCTCGTCGGCGGGCTCAGCGCTGCGTCCACGGCGCGCGCCGCGGCGTTCTACGACGCCGTCCTCGACGCCGAGATCGTCGCGATGTCCTCGGCCGAGGCGGCCGAGTTCTCGAAGCTCGCCGACACGACCTACCGCGACGTGAACATCGCCCTCGCCAACGAGTTCGCGGCGTATGCCGACCGCGTCGGGGTGGACATCCGCGAGGTCATCGCTGCCGCGAACAGCCAGCCGTACTCGCACATCCACCAGCCGGGGCTCGGCGTCGGAGGTCACTGCATTCCCGTCTATCCGCATTTCCTGCTGTCGAGGGCGCCCGAGCTGTCGCTGGTCGCCCGGTCGCGGGAGGTCAACGACGGTCAGATCGAGATCGCGGTGGAGGCTGTCCGCGAAACCCTCGGCGGTCTCGACGGGGCGCCCGTCCTCGTGCTCGGCCTGACGTACCGCGAGGGCGTCAAGGAGCTGGCGTACTCCCGCTCGATCCCACTCATCGCGGCCCTGCGGGCGGCCGGCGCGCGCGTCCTCGCCCACGACCCGCTCCTCGCGGACGACGAGATCCGCGCCCTCGGCGCCGAGCCGTACGCCTGGGGATCTCCGGCCGACGTTCGGGCGATCGTCACCCAGACCGCCGACGCACGGTGGAGGGCCCTCGATCCCGGCTGGTTCCCGAACCTGGCGCTCCTCGTGGACGGGCGAAACAGCCTGTCCGGGCTCGCCCTCCCGGCCGGCGTCGGGTACCGCGGCATCGGGGTGCCGGGTCGCGGATAGATTCGCGGTGCGTCCGGGCACCGCCCCGGTGCGCCGACGCGGGAACGGCCGTTGACGCATCCGGTCGCCCCGCGTACCTTGCCCCGATCGAGCGATCGAGCGGGCCGTCCCCCCCGCCATCGCCTCGCGGAGGCATCGGTCATGCGCAGTCGATTCCGCGTCCCCATCGGCCTGTCGCTGGGCCTCACGCTCGCCCTGTCGGGGATGGCCGTCGCCCACGACGAGCCGTTCGACGACGGGGCCCCGCTCTCCGGCAAGGGCGTCCACGGCGAAGCCCATCAGCAGCACGGCGGGACGGCAGGGCATCTCCCGCCGACGAGCGACAACGTCACCCTCATCGGCCAGCTCACGCTCGCCGACGCCGCCGAGGGCAAGACCGCGGACGTCGCGGTCTGGAACGGCTATGCGTACCTGGGATCGTTCGTCCAGGACAGCTGCACGAACCCGGAGAACATCGAGGATGGCGGCGTCTGGATCGTCGACATCCGCGACCCGTCAGACCCGGTCGAAGCGGGGTTCATTCCGTCCCACCAGGACACCTACGTCGGCGAGGGCGTCCAGGTGATCCCGGTCACGACGGCCAAGTTCAAGGGCGACCTCCTGGTCCAGAACAACGAGACCTGCGACGTGAACGGCAAGGGCGGGGTCTCGCTGTTCGACGTGACCAATCCGCTCAAGCCCATGCGCCTCGTCGAGAACTTCGGCGACTTCAACATCAAGACCTCGAGCGTCGGCAACGACGCCAACGACATCCACAGCGCCTTTGCCTGGGATGCCGGTCCGAAGGCCTACGTCGTGATGGTCGACGACCTCGAGGGGACCGACGTCGACATCCTCGATATCACCGACCCCCGGCACCCGAAGCTGATCGCCGAGTACGACGTCGACGAGGACTTCCCGATCGGGACTCAGGCCGGGCTCGACGAGATCTTCTTCCACGACGTCGTGGTGAAGCAGATCGGCGGTGCGTGGGTGATGCTCCTGTCCTACTGGGACGGCGGCTACGTCCAGCTGAACGTCGATGACCCCGCCAACGCGACCTACATCGCCGATTCCGACTTCGCCGCCAGCGATCCACAGCGCCTGGAGCACGGTGGCTCGGGCATCGCTCCGGAGGGCAACGCGCACCAGGCGGAGTTCAGCCTCGACAATCGCTATGTGGTCGGGGCGGACGAGGACTTCACGCCGTACGGCCTGGTCGGCAACGCGATCGTCGTGGACGGGACCTCGTACTTCGCCGTCGAGGCCGGCTGGACCAGGCCGATCGCCACGCTGCCCGGCGGCGTGCTCAACGGAACGGTCGTCTGGACCAACGGGTTCGGCTGCACGACGGCAGAGATCGGGCCGGCGACGTCGAGCGATTCGATCGCCCTCATCCAGCGCGGCGTCTGCTTCTTCCAGGACAAGGCGGAGGCGGCCTATGCCCGGGGTTACGCCGGGTTCATCGTCGCGACCGACGCTGCCCGCCCGAACGACGTGTTCGCCATGGGCGCGCGCGACTCCGGGCCCTACCCGCCCATCCCGGGTGTCATGGTCAGCTTTGCGACCGGCGAAGCCCTCAAGGCGGCGTCGCCCGGCGCATTCCACGCCGAATCCGCGTTCAACGGCTGGGGCTACGTCCACCTCTTCGATCGCGCCACCATGACCGACCTCGATACCTATGCCATCCCCGAGGCACAGGATCCGGCCTATGCGGCCGGCTTCGGGGACCTCTCCGTCCACGAGGTCGCGATGTCGGAGGTCGACGCCGGCCTCGGCTACCTCTCCTACTACGCCGGCGGCTTCCGGGTCATCCGGATCGACAGCGGTCAGATTGTCGAGGTCGGCCGCTACGTGGCCGACGCCTCGGTCACCGGAGAGCCCGGGAACAACTTCTGGGGGGTCCAGGTCTTCTCGCACGGCGGCAACGAGTACGTCGCCGCGAGCGACCGCGACTCGGGGCTCTGGATCTTCGAGTACACGCCCGACTGACCATCTCGGCTGACCCTCGTCAGCCCGGAGCGACCGAACGAGGCCGGCGGAGGCATCCGCCGGCCTCGCCGTTGCTGTGCCCGGCACGGCCCGCGACCGGCCCAAGCGGTCGCGCCGCCGCACGACCCACGCGCCCGGCTACCCTGTCGGGGTGAAGATCGTCAGCGTCGTCGGGACGCGACCCCAGCTGATCAAGGCGGCCGCGCTCCAGCCGGCGCTCCGAGCAGCGCACGACGAGGTCTTCGTCGATACCGGCCAGCATTGGGACGAGGCGATGGCCGGCTCGTTCTTCGCGGAGCTGGGGCTGGCGAGGCCGGACCATTCGCTGGGGGCGGGCGGTGGGTCCCACGCCGAGCAGACGGCCGCGATGCTCGTCGGCCTGGAGCCGATCCTGGTCGCCGAGCGGCCCGACGCGGTCCTCGTCTTTGGCGACACGAATTCGACCCTCGCCGGGACGCTGGCGGCGGCCAAGCTCGGAATCCCGGTGGCCCACGTCGAGGCCGGGTTGCGGAGCCTCGACCGACGGATGCCCGAGGAGCTGAACCGGATCGTCGCGGATCA
>DATIUS010000199.1:0-6624 GCA_035466655.1 Candidatus Sulfomarinibacteraceae bacterium | reverse complement strand
GCTCCCGCTCGACAACCGGCCGGGAGACCTGGCGATCCGCCTCGGGGACGCGGGCTTTCGCGCGGTCGGCGCGGATCGGGCGATGGTGCTCCAGGATCCCGGCCCGTGCCTGGCGCTCGCCCGGACGCTCTCCGCTCGTCGCGACCTGCGCCTGGAGCACGTCGGGCGGGGCCCGGAGCGCTGGGCGATGGAGGTCGCGCGCCTCCTGGTCGGAGCGTTCGACGTCGAAACGGACCGCCTGCCCGGCCTCGGAGCGGAGACCCTGGCCGCCGGCCGGCGGCCGTGCGGGGCCGTCCTGCTGCTCCTCGCGGGCGATCTCCCGGCGGCTGCGGCGCGGCGGATCACGCTCGACGGTGGCACGTACCTGTCGTCGATCGGGACCGCGCCGGCGTTCCAGGGCCGCGGACTCGGCTCGCTCGTCACCGCCGTGGCCGTGGCCGAGGCGCTCGCCGACCAACCCCGCTTCGTGCACCTCCTCGTCGAGGCGACGAACCGAACCGCGATCGGGATCTACGAGCGGCTCGGCTTTGCCTGCCTCGGCGAGCCGATCGTCGATCTCCTCATGCGCTGAACTCGACGGCGCCGAAGCTGGTGATGCACCCGGCACGTGGGGCCCGCCGCTCGCGGTGCGGGCGGCCTACCAGCGATCCTCGTGCACGACGTCCGCCAGTGGCCGACGTCCGCCCGGCCGGAGCGGCCGGCTGAGATCCGAGGGGTCGGCCGGGTAGCCGAACGACAGGACGAACTCACAGCTGCGTCCGGTCGGGCAGCCGAGCAGCCGGCGCGCCAGGTCGTGGTCATAGACCGTCGCCGGGCAGCTCCCGATCCCGAGTGCCCACGCGGCCAGGATCATGTTCTGCGCCGCGAGGCCGAGGTCCCAGAGCGTGGATGCCGGCACCTCGGGGCTCCGGGGATCGGGGGTCACGAGCGCGACCGCCGCCGCAGCCTCGCCGACGTGCCCAGCATACGGGCCCACCCGTCGGAGCTCGACCAGTCGCTCGCGCCCGGTCACGACGATGAAGTCCCAGCGCTGCTGGTTCTTCGACGAGCTCGCCCGGCGCCCCGCCTCGAGGATCGCGGTCAGGTGGGCGGCCTCGAGTGGTCGGTCGGCGAAGCGGCGCACGACGCGCAGCCCGTGGATGGCGTCGAGCACGTCCAACGGTTCAGGCCTCCCGGGCCGGCGCGGGTTCGGGTGGCGGCGGGACGGACGGCACGTTGCGGCCGGTGGCGGAATCCAGCTCATCGAGGATGCCGAAGCGGCGCTCGTCGTCCGGCGGCCTGCGAACCTCCACGGCGGCGGCGAGCCGGGCCGCGTCGTCGGGGGCGAGCGGACCGCCGAGGGCGCGCGCCAGGAACCGGGCGACGGTCTCACGGTACTCGGGGAACTCGTACAGCCAGCTGTGCTGGCCCCCGGGGATCACCAGCGTCTCGACCGGCCGGCTCTCGACGGCGGTCACGTCCGGCGCGGCGCGCCCGAACCGCGCCGCGCGGCCTCCCACACCGGCGCGCGCGGCCTGCGCGGCCTGCGTGGCCCGGGCGGCGCGCGCCGCCGCCACCAGGCGCCCGAGGTGGGCCAGTGGCACGACCCGGTCGTCCGTGCCGTGGATCGCAAGGATCGGACCCTCATACCGGCGGATCGCGACTGTCGCGGAGATCGCGTCGACGGTGTGGCCGCGCGGCTCCAGGTAGACGCGCGTCGTCAGCCAGGCGAGCGGGACCGCGATGGGATCCGGGATCGGGAGGCGGGCCAGGCGGAACGTCTGGCGCGTCAGGCGGTATGGGTCCGCCGGGGTGGCTGTCAGGACGGCGGCCGCCACCCGCGGCTCGGCGGCCGCGGCGATGATCGCCCCGGCGGCCCCCATTGAGTGACCGAGCACGGCGACCCTCGTCACGTCCGGCCGGGCCAGCGCAGCCCGCACCGCGGCGAGGGCGTCGGCGCCGAACTCGCCGGCGGAGACCGGGAGCTCCTCGGGCGGGTTGGAGCCGTGGCCGCGGACGTCGAGCGTGAGCACGTGGTAATCCACGGCATGCAGGAACCGGGCGTTCGGGAGCGTCCGATGCCGCCCGGATTCCCAGCCGTGCACGAGCACGACGGCCGGGCCCGCGACGCCCCCGCGAGCCGGGATCCACCACCCGGGAAGCGTCAGACCGTCCGTGGTAGGGATGGCCACGGCCTCGAAAGGCATGCCGAGGTCCATCGGATCCATCGTCGGGGGATGGAGGCGCGGGTACCCGGCCCGGGTCCGGTAGACGTGGGCGAAGCGCCAGGCGAGCGCGAACGGCGCCATGGTCACGGCGGCCGCGACGCCGGCCCGCCGGAGACGGCCACGCGATGTCATCGCCTACAGGGGACGGCAGCGCCACGGGACCTGTCAAGCGCCGATCGCCCGGTACACTCCAGGTGTGGCGAAACCGGCGCCGAAGCGCGATCCGCACGACATCCTCGGCGTCCCGCGGGGCGCCTCGCAGGCGACGATCAAGGCCGCCTGGAGGAAGCTCGCCCGCGAGCATCATCCCGACGTGGCCGGGGCTGAGGTGGGGGCGGCCCGCGCCGCCACGCGGCGGATGGCGGAGATCAACCGCGCCTACGAGCAGCTCCGGATCGGGGCGCCCGGCGCCACGGACCGCGACCGCGCGGAGGGGGCCGCCACCCGCCGGACCACCTGGCCCCCGCGGCCCCGGCCCACGCGGCCGGTCACCGCCCGCCTGGACCTGTCGGGCACGTTCCGGGCGCGGAACACGACGACCGCTCGGGCCGCCACCCTGCCCGGCCACGCACCGCTTCGGGGGGAGCGCTTCGACCGCGAGCCGCCCCGGGCCTCCCAGCCGAATGGTCCGCTGGATCGCGGCCGGGACCCGAACTTCCGCCCGGCGCCGGTACCGTCGGTGGACGTCGCGTCGGCAACCCGGATCGAGTTCGGCAAGTTCCACGGCCACACGCTCGGCGAGATCGCTTCGTTCGAGCCGAGCTACATCGACTGGCTCGCCCGGACGATCTCCCATGACCCGGAGCTCGTCGGTGCGGCGCGATCGATCAAGGCCGAGCTGGACCGGCGCGGCGTCGTCCGCCGTCTGCGGCCGGTCCCGAGCCGCTGAGGAGCCTCGCCGGGGGCCGGCCGGGCAGGGATGGACGATCGCCCCTCGCGCGGTTGCGAGAGGCGATCGTTGGGTGGCGGAGGCGCGAAGCGGCGGGAGCGCGGATAAGTCCCGCCGGACGCGTGCCGGCTCGAGGCCGATGGCTCATGGTTACTCGGTCCGTGACCCGCAACCGGGATCCCCGCTGCCGACCATCCTCGGCCTCGGCGTCCGGTCGCTGGTCCGTGGCCGACGCCCCGAGTGCCCCCGGTTCGCCGCGTCCAGGCGTGCCGATACCGTACGCGCGACCAGCGTCCCACGGCTATGGCCCCCTCGTCCCGGCCGCCCCGGAGCGAAGGTCGATGGCGTCGGCGCACCATCTTCGGGACCTCCGTACCGGTGCGCGAAGGCGCCCTCATCGTTCGCGAGGTAGGCTCCCCGCCGTGATCCCCCTCGCGCCCCGGTCGTCTCGTCCTGCCCGAGGGCTCCGTGACGTCGCCGCCCGTTCGCCCCGAGGCTACGTCATGCTCGGCGCCGCATTCCTGCTCGGGCTGGCGCTGGCCGGGTGCGGTGGTGCCAGGCCGGTCTTCGACCCGGCCGGACCGTGCGTCGCCGACGGCCGCGCGGCAGGTGCCTACCCGGACCTGGAGGCGGAGCTGCCGACCATCCTGGGCGGGGAGGCGCCGACGACGGTGGACTCGGGCCGCAACTGCTCCACGGGCGCGCTCGGGTCCCTCGTCGCCCACGACCTCGACGAGATCCGGTTCGCCGGCGCGACCTGGGACCTCGGCGGTGGAAGGGGCGTCTCGAGCGTCGTCTTCGCGATCGACGGGGCCGATCTGCCGGGGGCCTGGATCGCCGAGTTCTACGAGATCGGGGCCCGGACGGCGAAGCGGACCGACAACATCGCGGTGAGCCGGCCGGCGTTCCCTGGGGCGGGCGAGGCCTGGCGGCTCGATACCCTCAACGACCTGTCCCTCCAGAGCGTCGTGACCTGGCAGGACGGCCGCGTCGTCCGGGTCGTCCTCGTCGCCACCCCGGCCGCGCCGGGCGCCTCGCGGGAGGCCCACGACGAGCTGGTCGAGGCAGCCGTCGCGGCAACCGTCGGAGCGGCCTCCGGGTCCGGGGTGGAAGCCGTCGTCGGGGTCGGTGTCGGTGTCGGGGTCGGCGCCGGAGCGTCCCGGGTGGCCCCGGCGCGCGCCTGACCCCGTGCTATCGTCGGCGCCGAGATGAGCGGCAACCCGGAATCGTGGGCGTCCCGCCGGCAGCGCTGGCACGCCGAGCGCCTGGACCCGGCGCGCGAGCGGGCACCGGAGCGCCGAACGGGCTTCGTGACCCTCGGCGACATCCCCCTCGACGGCCTGTACGGACCATGGGACCTGGAGGCCGGGCCGGGCGGCGAGCCGGCGGGGGCCGGTGGGCCCACCGCGGTCGACCACCGCGGCGACCCGCTGGCGCGCGGCCGGTGGGACGATTACGACCCGGCGCGCGACCTCGGCTTCCCCGGCGAACCGCCGTTCACCCGCGGGATCCACCCGACCGGCTATCGCTCCCGGCTCTGGACGATGCGCATGTTCGCGGGCTTCGGGGCGGCCGAAGACACCAACGTCCGGTTCCGGCAGCTCCTCGCCGCGGGCCAGACCGGCCTGTCGATCGCCTACGACATGCCCACCCTGTACGGCTACGACACGGATGATCCGGAAGCCGAGGGCGAGTTCGGCACCTGCGGGGTGGCCGTCAGCTCGCTGGCCGATATGGAGGTCCTCCTGGCCGGCCTGCCGCTCGACCGCGTGTCGACCTCGATGACGATCAACTCGCCGGCGGCGCCGATCTGGGCCATGTACATCGTCGCCGCCGAGAAGGCCGGCGTCCCGCGCGCCGCCCTCGAGGGGACGATCCAGAACGACATCCTCAAGGAGTTCGTCGCCCAGAAGGAGTTCCTCTTCCCGCCGGAGCCGTCCCTCCGCCTCGTGACCGACACGATCGAGTTCGGGACGCGCGAGCTGCCCCGCTGGAACACGGTCTCGATCTCCGGCTACCACATCCGCGAGGCCGGCTCGACCGCCGTCCAGGAGCTCGCGTTCACGATCGCCGACGGGATGGCGTACGTCGAGGCGGCGCTCGCGCGTGGCCTGCGCGCCGACGACTTCGCGCCCCGCCTCAGCTTCTTCTTCAACTCCCACAGCGACTTCTTCGAGGAGATCGCCAAGTTCCGGGCCTCGCGTCGGATCTGGTGGAAGCTGATGACCGAGCGCTACCGCGCCGAGAACGAGCGATCGACCTGGATGCGCTTCCACACCCAGACGGCCGGGGTCTCACTGACGCCGCAGCAGCCGCTCAACAACCTCACGCGGGTCGCGATCCAGGCCCTCGCCGCCGTCCTCGGCGGGACCCAGTCACTCCACACGGACGCGTACGACGAGGCGCTCGCGGTGCCGACGGCCGAAGCGGCGCTGCTCGCGCTCCGCCAGCAGCAGGTCATCGCCGAGGAGACCGGTGCGGCGTCGGTGGTCGATCCGCTCGGCGGCTCGTGGTTCGTGGAGTCGCTCACCAACCAGGTCGAGCGCGACGTCTGGCGGTATCTCGACGAGATCGACCGGCGCGGCGGGATGGTTGCCGCGATCCGGGAGGGCTACCCGCAGCGGGAGATCGCCGACGCCGCATACCGGTTCCAGCGTGAGTTCGACGCGGGCGAGCGCCGGATCGTCGGGGTCAACGCCTACGTCGACGAGGGCGAGGTGACGGGCGTGCCGGTCCTGGCCGTGCCGCCGGGCTCACTGGAACGGCATCTCGCGCGGCTCGAGCGGACCCGCCGCGAACGGGACGCCGGTGCGGTCGAGGCCGCGCTCGCCGGGCTCCGCGACGCAGCCTCGCGCCCCGAATCGAGCGCCACGAACCTCATGCCGCACTTCGTCCGCTGCGCCGCGGCCTATGCGACGCTGGGCGAGCAGTGCGCCGTCCTGCGCGATGTCTTCGGGGAGTACCGCGAGCCGGTCGCAGTGTGAAGGAGCCGGGATGTACCTGAGCGCGATGGAGTTCCTGGAGGAGGAGCGGGAGGCCTGGCGTCCGTTCGAGGCGCTCGCGACGATCGCCGACGAACGGATGGACGTGCCGGTCGCAGCCGCGCACGGCTGGTCGGCGCGGGACCTGATCAGTCACCTGGTGGCGTGGCAGGAATGGTCCCTGGCGATCGCGAAGGACCTCGCGGTCGGCGAGGCGAGCCCGGCGATTGCCCGGATGGACGCGCTCTGGGACGAGCGTGGCGACGCGATGAACGACGACATTACCGCTGAGTGGCGGGCGCTCCCGATCGATGAGGTCCGACGGCGGCTCGCTTCGGTGCCGGGCGAGCTCCGCGGGTACCTGACGGTCGTGCCGGAGTCCCGCTGGGTGAAGCACGCCACCCACCTCCAGACGTTCATCGACGAGACGATCGACCACTACGCCGACCACGTCGCGGACCTGGAGGCGATCCTCGCGACGGCGGCCGAGTGACGACCGCGGCGGACCTGCTGGCGGCGCTGCGTGCCGCGACTGCCGGGCTCACCG
>DATIUS010000198.1:0-10100 GCA_035466655.1 Candidatus Sulfomarinibacteraceae bacterium | reverse complement strand
ATCCTCGGCCGCGGCGGATCCGCGAGCCGGCATGAGCTGACGGCCGGGGAGCTGGCCTTCGTCGACCTCCCGCCGGGCGCGCGCGCCGATGCGTCGTTCGAATTCCGCGCGGCGGTCCGGCTCGGGGCCCGGGCCCGGCGGTTCGATGTGACGGTCACGGGCGGCCTGGCAGGCCTCATCCTCGATCTTCGGGATGTCCCGTTGCGCTTGCCGGAGCGGCGGGATCGCCGCCGGGCCCTCCTGGCGGCCTGGTCGGCGATGGCCTGGCCGGCGGATGATCGATGAGCCGGGTGGCTCGCGCACCCGATCCCAACCCGGCGGCCGGGCTCTCGCTCGTCCGGGCGAGGCCGCTCGCGCTCGGGCCGCTCGAGGCGACATTCTCGCTCCGGCCCGGTGATCGCCCGCTCGTGGCGGTCGGCGAAGCCGTCGATCGTGGCGTCGCGCTCGCGGATCGCCTGCGGGACCCCCGGACGGAGGTCGTCTCCGTGCCGGCCGGGTCGGAGGGCGTGGAGCCTGGCGCCTTCTGGGCGCGGCCCCCGGGCCGCCGGCGCACGGCCGGGGTCGAGCACGGCGAGCTTCTCTTCCGGAGTGGCGGCCGTTGGCGGATCGGGGCGGGCGAACATCACGAGCCACTCGAAGCGCCATTCCCGGGGGTCGTCGCCCGCGTCCGCCCCGGCATCGAGATCCGCGTGCGAACGGACGGCCGGGGCATTCCCGGGCACGAGGTGCTGGCCGGTCCCGCCTCGGGCAGGCTGGAGGTCATGGCATCGCGCGACGGTGAGGTCCGGGCCTCCGAGATCGACGTCGGCGGGGCCGGCGCAATCCTCGTGACCGGGGCGCACATCGATGCTGAGGCGATCACCCGCGCGCGGGCCGTCGGGGTGCGCGGGATCGTCGTGGCGACGCTCGGGGTCAAGGAGCGACGTGATGTCCTGGCGTCGGAACGGCGGGGCCAGGCCGCCGCCCACGGGCTGCCGACGTTCGCGATCCTGGTCCTCGACGGCGCCGTCCGGCGCCCGATCGCCTCGCCGGTCATGGCCCTCTTCCAGCGCCTCGCCGGCCGCACCGTCGCGATCGTGGGAGATCCGCCTGCGCTCATCTTCGACGACCCCGGGTTCGATCTGTCCCCTCCCGAGCCGGACCTCGTCCGGGTCGTCGCCGGTCCGCTGGCCGGGGCGGAGGGTCGCTGGGCCGGTCTTGCCGGGCCCTGTCGATTCCCGGCTGGCGTCGTCCTTGAGGCGGGGCTCGTCGCGTTCGGCGGGGGGCCGCCGGTCGCCGTCCCGCTCGGCGATCTCGAACGCTTCGTCTGACGGCTCCTCCCCGATGCGCGGCCTGCGAAGGCACGCCCGCGATCGCCTTCCCCGCCGACGGGCACGCTCGCGGACCTTCGGCTACGCTCGGGCCGATGACCCCGGAGATGCAGCTGGCAACCGAGCGAACCACATCGAGCCCCGCAGCAACGCGCCGGCTCGCCGCCGCGCTCGCCCTGGTTGCCGTGCCCGGCGACGTCGTCTGCCTGTGGGGCGAGCTCGGTGCCGGCAAGACGGTCTTCGCGAAGGGGTTTGGCCGGGGTCTCGGCGTGATCGGGACGATCAACTCGCCGACCTTCATCCTGATGGCCGAGCACGAGGGCCGCCTCCCCCTGTTCCACCTCGACCTGTATCGGATCGCGGACGCGGTGGACGCGGTGGCCGGCGGGTTGCTGGACGATCGCCAGGCGATGGGGGTCACGCTCATCGAATGGCCGGAGCGGTTCGGCACGGCGCTGCCCGCGGCGCGGCTGGACGTCCGAATCGATGGGACCGGGGACGCGATCCGCCGGATCCGGATCGAGGCCGGCGACGCGCGGCTGACCCGGTACGTCGCGGCGGCAGGCGTCGCCGACCTGGATCCGCGCGGGCTCGACGAACCGGTGCCCGCACGGTGACGCCGGACCGGCCGCCGGGGCCCTGGCTGCTCGCGATCGACACGGCGACATCGAGGATCGTCGTTGCCGCGGGCGCGCCGGACGGCCGCGCCATCCGGGCGCTGGACTGGCCGGCGGGGCACCGCCACGGCGAACGGCTGCTGCCGGGCGTCGAGCAGCTCGTCGCCGAAACGGGCCTGGCACGGGAGAACCTGGCGGGCATCGTGGCCGGGACGGGACCGGGTGCGTTCACCGGCCTCCGGGTGGGCCTCGCGACCGCGAAGGCGCTCGCCCACGCGACCGGTGTCCCGATCGCCGGCGTCGGGACCGGCGAGGCGCTCATCCGCGCGGCGGTCGCCGCCGGCGTCGCGCGGCCGGGCCGGGTGGTCCTGCTGCTGCCGGCCGGTCCGCACGACCGCGTGGCGATCCGGGACGGCGATCAACCGGAGCTCCTGCCCGGAGGAACGGAGCCGGCCATGGGCCGCGATGACGTGCTGATTGCCGTCGACCTGCCGGGCCGCGCCCCGGAGGAGGCCGTCGCGCGAGGCGAGGCGGCGCGCGCCGGCCTGGCCGAGGCACTCCTCGCGCTCGGGGCCGAGCGACTCGCGACGGGGACCAGCGGTGATGTCGAGCTCGTCGTGCCCGAGTACGTGACGCTCCCGCGCGGTGTGCGCGCGACGAGCGGGGAGATCGAGTGGTCGCACGGCCCCCGCTGAAGCTCCGCGTCGGGCCGATGTCGCTCGACGACCTGGTCGCCGTCCACCGGATCGAGCAGTCGAGCTTCAGCGTGCCCTGGCCGGACGACGCCTACCGGAGCGAGCTCCAGGCGAATCGCCTCGCCTCGTACCTCGTGGTCCGCGCCGGCGACGAGGTCGTTGCCTATGGCGGCATCTGGCTGATGGTGGACGAGGCACATGTCACGACGTTCGCCGTGGACCCCGCCTGGCGCCGGCAGGGGGTCGGCGAGACGCTCCTCCTCGCGCTGCTCGACCTGGCGGTGGCTCGGCACGCCCGCGAGGCGACCCTCGAGGTCCGGCTGTCGAACGTCGCGGCGCGGCGCCTGTACGAGAAGTACGGCTTCCGGCCCGTCGGGCTGCGGCCTCGCTACTACTCCGACAACGGCGAGGATGCGCTGATCATGACGACCGAACCGCTGACCGGGGCGGCGATGCGGACCCGGATCCTTGCGCTCCGGTCCGCCCTTGCCGCCGCGCCGCCGCCATCGGGGCCGGCCGATGTCGCCGACGCGCACCTCGACGGCAGCGACCTCCAGGCCGGGCAGAATCCTCCCCGCCCGCGAGAGGGAGAGCGCGCGTGAGCGGACCGCTCATCCTGGCGATCGAATCGTCCTGCGACGAGACCGGGATCGCACTCGTGGAGGGTGGCCGCCGGATCCATGCCAACGTCGTCGCGAGCCAGGTCGCCCTGCACGCCGCAACGGGCGGGATCGTGCCCGAGGTCGCCGCACGAGCCCACCTGCGCTGGATCCTGCCTGTGCTCGATGCGGCCCTCGCCGACGCCGGCGTGACCGTCGCCGACGTGGACGCCGTGGCGGTCACGCACGGGCCGGGCCTTGCCGGTTCGCTGCTCGTCGGGATCAACACCGCCAAGACGCTCGCCTGGGTCCACGGCAAGCCGCTCGTCGGGGTGAACCACCTGGAGGGCCATGTCTACGCGGCGTGGCTCCTGGAACGGGCCGGGGAGCAGGAGGCCCCCGAGCCGGAGTTCCCCCTCGTCGCACTCGTCGTCTCGGGCGGGCACACCTTCCTCGTCGAGATGCGGGACCACCTCGAGTACCGCCTCCTCGGCGAGACCGTGGACGACGCCGCAGGTGAGGCGTTCGACAAGGTCGGGCGGCTCCTCGGCCTGGGGTATCCCGGCGGCCCGGAGATCCAGCGCGCCGCGTCGGGCGCCGTGGCGCACGACGCGGCGTTCCCGCGGGCATGGCTCGGTGACTCGTTCGACTTCAGCTTCTCGGGCCTCAAGACCGCCGCCCGGCGGATCGTCGACTCGGCCCGGGTGGAGGAGGGGCTCACCGGCACCCCGGACGTCGCCCTGCCCGGGGCCCGCATCGCGGAGCTCGCCTGGGGATTCCAGGATTCCGTGACCGACGTGCTCGTCACGAAGACGATCCGGGCGGCTCGTGCGACGGGCGCCCGTTCGATCGTCCTCGGCGGCGGTGTGGCGGCGAACGCGGCCCTCCGGGCGAGGCTGCTGACCGAGGCGGCCGATCTCGGCGTTCCGGTCGTCATCCCGCGCCCCGCGCTGTGCACGGACAACGGCGCGATGATCGGTGCCGCCGCGGCTCGACGGCTCGCCGCCGGGGAGCGAGCCGGCCTGGACCTGGATGCCCGGCCGTCCCTTCCGCTGGCGGCCCGGTGACCGGGCGAGACGGACGCCCGGGGGCCGCACCCAGCCGACCGGGCGGGGCTCCCGACGAACGCGCCGTCGCAGAACCCGGCGGCACACGCACCGGTTCGCCCGACCGGGCCGCCCTCGAGCGGCTTGATCCGCTGGCGATTCGCCGGCTGCTCCGCGGCCACGGCCTTCGTGCCAGGCGCTCGCTGTCGCAGAACTTCCTGGCCGACCCGGACGTCCTCGCCGCGATCATCGCCGAGGCGGGCGCCGGGGCCGGCGACCGCGTCCTCGAGATCGGGCCCGGGCTCGGGATCCTGACCGGGGCGCTCCTCGCCGCCGGTGCCGCCGTGACGACCGTGGAGCTGGATCGGGGGCTCGCCGCCCTCTTGCGCGACCGGTTCGGCGCGGGCGTCGTGGAGGAGGACGACCCCAGCCCGGGCCCCGGCCAGCTCCGGCTCGTCGAGGGAGACGCGCTCGACCAGGACCTGACCGGCCTCGTCCCGCCCCCATATGACGTGGTTGCGAACCTGCCCTACCACATCACGAGCCCGATCCTGCACCGGCTGCTCGGGCGGGCGCCCCGCCCGGAGCGGATGGTCCTCATGGTCCAGTGGGAGGTCGCCGAGCGGCTCTCCGCCCCGCCGGGTCGGATGAGCTATCTGTCCGTCTTCGTCCAGTACCACGCCTCCGTCCGAATCTCGCGCCGCGTGCCGGCCGCAGCATTCGAGCCGGCCCCGGCCGTCGATTCGGCGATCATCGTCGTCGAGCCGCGCCGGCCGGGGTCGCGGGCTCCCGTTGACGATCCGGCTGCCGCGGCGGCCGAGGACGAGCTCTGGGCCCTCGTCCAGGCCGGGTTCCGCGAGCGCCGCAAGATGCTCCACAACGTCCTCGTCCGGCAGCTCGGCCTGCCGGCCACCCGGATCGACGCCGCGCTCGAGGTCGTCGGGATCGACCGCGACCGTCGCCCCCAGACGCTCTCGGTCGAGGAGTGGCTCGCGCTGCGCGCCGCCCTCGACCGGCGGCCGGCCGATGGCCGATGACCTCCGACGCGGCGATGGCTGACCGAGTGCCGATGGCCGGCGCGGGGCGACGCCTGGGGCCGGTGATCCGGCTGGCGCCGGCAAAGCTGAACCTGACGCTCGCGGTCGTCGGGCGTCGCCCGGACGGCTTCCATGAGCTCCATTCGGTGATGGTTCCGCTGGTGCTCGCGGATCGCCTGAGCGCCTCCCCGGCGGCCACCGGCCAGGACACGCTGCGCGTCGAGGGCCCGGACACGGGTCCGGTCGGCGACAACCTCGTCCTGCGCGCGATCGCCGCGACGCGCATCGCGGTGGGGAGGGCGGCGGACCCGTTTCCCCTCGCGGCGCGCCTGGAGAAGCGCATCCCGGTCGCGGCCGGACTTGGCGGTGGGAGCAGCGATGCCGCTGCCGCGATCGACGCCGCCCTGGAGGCATGGGGGCTGCTGCCGTCGGACGCGCCGCCCGACGACGAGATCGCCGCGCTCCGCGCGCGCGTCGCGGCGCGCGTCGGCTCGGACGTCCCGTTCTTCCTCGCCGGCGGCCCGGCCCTCGTCGAGGGTCGCGGTGAGCGCGTGCACCCCCTCGGCGCGATCCGCGGGGCCGCGCCGGGCGTTCTGCTCGTCACGCCGGCCCTGCCCGCGCCGACATCGGCCGTCTTCGCCGCGTTCGATGCCGGCGGCCCGGCGGCGCCGGCCGACCCCCGCTCGACGTGGCGCACGTCGGAGCATCTCGCCGCCGAGCTGCGGGCCGGGCTCGACGGACCGAGCCTCGTGGCGCGGGCCGGCGTCCTTGCCAGCGCGAACGATCTCGTCGCGGCGACGGGCACCGTGGTTGCCGGCCTGACCGGCTGCCGCCGCGCCCTCGCCCGGCTGCTCGGGCGTCCGGTCGGCGTGTCGGGCTCGGGCCCCACGCTGTGGGTCCTCTATCCTTCGGCCAGCGCGGCGGCCGCGGCCGCGGACGAGCTCAGCGAGGCCGTCGCCGACGGCCTGATCGTGGCCCCGGGCGACGGTCCACCGTCGATGATCGCCACAGCAATCGCCGGGGCCGCGCCGGCGGCGCGCGCGAACTCGGAAACCGCCGACGTACCGGAGGAACGAACATGACCCGCCAGGCCATCACGACATCGGGCGCCCCGTCCGCCATCGGCCCCTACAGCCAGGGAATCGCGGGTGGCGATCTCGTGTTCTGCTCCGGACAGCTCGGCCTCGACCCGCTGACCGGGGACCTCGCGGTCGGCGTCGAGGCCCAGGCCGAGCGCGCGCTGCGCAACCTCGCCGCCGTCCTCGACGCCGCCGGCTGCTCCTGGGGCGACGTCCTGCGGACCACGATCTACCTGGCGGACATCGCGGACTTCGGCACGGTGAACGGCGTCTACGCCCGGTTCATGGCTGATCCGCCGCCGGCCCGCTCGACGTTCGCGGTCGGGGCGCTCCCGAAGGGCGGCCTGATCGAGATCGACGCGATCGCCCGCCGCCGCGCCTGACGGCGGTTCGTCGGCCGGAACCGGCCCGGGCCATCGCTCGACAACCGGCCCGGCCATCGCCCGATAACAGCCCAGGCCATCGGTCGATTGACACCCCGGACGCCTCGCCCATACCCTGTCGCCACCCGAATGACCCCATCACCACCCGCGCCGCCCGGGCGCACCGCCGCCGTGATCATGGCCGCGGGACTCGGGACGCGGATGAAGTCCCGAACCCCCAAGGTCCTCCACCCGTTGTGCGGGCGGCCGATGCTCGCCTACGTGCTGGACGCGTGGGCGGAGGTGACGCCGTCACTCGCGGCCGCTCCGCCGGTGGTCGTCTACTCGCCGCCGGTCGCCGCCGTCCGCGACGCGGGACTCGGGGAGGCGATCCGGTTCGCGCTCCAGGACGTTCCTCGCGGCACCGCCGACGCGCTGCGCGCCGGCCTGGCCGAGGTGCCCGAGGACGCGACCGAGGTTCTCGTCCTGTCCGGGGACGTGCCGCTCGTCGTCGGCGCCCAGCTCCTGGCCGTCCTCGAGCAGCGCCGGCTGGACGACGCGGCGATCGCGCTGGCGAGCGTCTTCGCCGCCGATCCAGCCTCCCTCGGCCGCGTGGTCAGGAGCGAGTTCGGGTCCGTGGAGCGGATCGTCGAGGCGAAGGACGCCACGCCGGACGAACTCGAATCGAACGAGGTGAACGCGGGCTGCTACGCGTTCGACGCTGCGTGGCTGCGCCGGCGGATCGGGTCCGTTCCACCCTCGGCCACGACCGGCGAGCTCTACCTGACCGAGCTCGTCCGCCTCGCTCGCGAGGACGGCCGGATCGTGAGCGCCGTCGGGTTCGACGATGACGGGACGTTCGACGGGATCAACGACCGCGCCCAGCTCGCGGGGGCCGAGTGGACCCTGCGGGTCCGGCGGAACGAGGCCCACATGCGCGACGGCGTGACGATGCGGGATCCGTCCACCGTCTATCTCGACTGGGACGTCCAGCTGGCCCCCGACGTCACCCTGGAGCCGAACGTGATCCTGCGCGGGACGACGTCGGTCGGCGAGGGCGCCACGATCGGCCCGGGCACCACGATCGTCGACTCCGCGATCGGCCGGGGCTGCGTCGTCTGGGCGAGCGTCGTCGAGGGCTCCGTCGTCGAGGACGGCGCCACGATCGGGCCGTACAGCCACCTCCGCCGTGGGACCCACGTGGGGCCCGGGGCCGAGATCGGCAACTTCGCTGAGCTCAAGAACACGCGCCTGGGTGCCGGAGTGAAGCAGCACCACGTGAGCTACCTCGGCGACGCGGAGCTCGGCGAGGCGACGAACGTGGGGGCCGGCACGATCACCGCGAACTGGGACGGCCGGACGAAGCACCGGACCGTCGTCGGCAAGCGGGCGTTCCTCGGCGTGGACACGATGCTCATCGCCCCGGTCGAGGTCGGCGACGGCGCACGGACCGGCGCCGGCGCGGTCGTCACGAGGGACGTCCCACCCGGCAAGCTGGCGGTGGGCGTCCCGGCCCGGATCCGCGAGCCGCGCGTCCGCCCCGCCGAGCCCGAGGGGTCGGCCGACCGATGAACCAGACCGTCCTCGAGCTCCTCGTCATCGTGGTGCTGGTCCTCCTCAACGGGGTCTTCGTCGCCGCCGAGATCGCCCTCATCGCGATCCGACGGAGCCGGGTGGAACAGCTCGTGGACGAGGACGTCCGCGGTGCCCGGCGCGTTCGCCGGCTCGTGGAGGACCCCGGCCGCTTCCTCGCCGTCGTCCAGCTGGCGATCACCTTCGTCGGGTTCCTCGCCTCGGCGTTCGCGGCCGTGAGCCTCGTCGGGGCGCTCGGCGAGTTCATCCGGGGGATCGGTGTCGAGGCGTCCTACTCGACGGCCGTTTCGCTCGTCGTCGTCACCGTGCTCCTGTCGCTGTTCACGATCGTCTTCGGCGAGCTCGTGCCGAAGGCGCTCGCGCTCGGCCACACGGAGCGCTTCGCGCTCGTCCTGTCTGCCCCGGTGGAGCTGCTCGGCCGGCTGCTCGGCCCGATCGTGACCGCGCTCGCGGCGATCACCCGCTGGATCGCCCGGTCGCTCGGGACCGACATCTCGCGCGAGGCCCAGATCACGGCGGAGGAGCTCAAGCTCATCGTCGAGCGCGGCGGCGAGCAGGGCGTCCTCGAGGCCGAGGAGGAGCAGATGATCAACGCGGTCATCGAGCTCGGCGGACGGCGGGTCCACGAGGTGATGGTCCCCCGCGTCGCCATCGCCGGCATCCGCGTGAACGCGTCGTTCGAGGAGGCGATCGACATCGTCGTGGAGGAGGGCCACTCGCGGATCCCGGCCTATGAGGAATCGCTCGACGAGGTCGTCGGCATCCTCTACGCGAAGGACCTCCTGCCCTACCTGAAGTCCGACGCGGCTCCACGTCCCTCCCTGCGTACCCTCCTCCGCCCGCCGGTGCTCGTCCCCGAGTCGATGACGATCGACGACCTCCTCCACGAGTTCCAGCGCCGGAAGGTCCACATCGCGATCGTGCTTGACGAGTACGGCGGCACCGCCGGCATCGTGACGATCGAGGACCTGCTCGAGGAGATCGTCGGCGAGATCCAGGACGAGTACGACGTCGAGGAGCCGATCGTCGTCCGGCTCTCCGACGACGAGGCGCGGGTGGACGGACGGGCAGACGTCGACGAGCTGGGCGAGCTGTTCGACATGGAACTCGACCTCGAGGACGAGGAGGAGTACGACACCGTCGGCGGCCTCGTCTATCACCGCGTCGGCGGAGTGCCGGCCCCGGGAGACAAGGTGGAGCTGAACGGCCTGACCCTCACGGTCGAGACGACCGACGGACGGCGGGTCGGCAAGGTCCTCGTCGTCAGGCACCCGAAGCGCGAGGGCGCCTCAGACGACGACCGGTGACCCGGCGGGCTGCGTCCTGATGGCCGCGACGATCCACGTAGCGGGTGCCCCGGCGACCTACGCGGCGATCACCCGGACGATGATCTCCTCCAGGCGCGAACGAGCCGCCGGCCGGACGACCCCGGCGGCGTCGAGCTCGGCGAGGGCACGATCCCGATGCAGCCGGGCCTGGGTCCGGGTGTACTCCCTCGCCCCGGTTCGCTCGAGGATCGCCACGATCTCGGCGACGTCGGCCGTCGCGGGCTCGGGGTTGCGGTAGAGCGCCGCGAGGCGCTCGCGGTCCTCAGGCCCGGCGTGCTCGTGGGCGTAGATCAGCGGGAGCGTCTTCTTCCGGCGCGCGACGTCCGTCGGCTCCTTGCCGGTCGCCTGCTCCTCACCCCAGATCCCGAGCAGGTCGTCGTTCAGCTGGAACGCGAGTCCGAGGTCCCAGCCGAACGCCCGGTAGCGACCGATGA
>DATIUS010000197.1:0-6474 GCA_035466655.1 Candidatus Sulfomarinibacteraceae bacterium | reverse complement strand
GTATCCGGTGCCGACGCCACGCGCAGGTCGACATGGACAGGAACCTCCGCCCCCAGAATCACCTCCTGTCGGCGCTCCCGGACGAGGAGCACGCGCGCCTCGCTCCCCTTCTTGAGAAGGTCCCCGGAACCCACGGGGAGATCATCGCTCGACCCGGACGAGCGATTGACCACGCCTACTTCCCGATGAGCGGGATGATCTCCGTCGTGGCCCTCATGTCGGACGGCCTGGGGGCAGAGGTCGCGACGGTCGGCAACGAGGGAATGATCGGGCTGCCCATCTTCCTCGGCAGCTTCAGCACCCCCTTCCACCTCATGTGGCAGCTCAGCGGGGATGCCCTCCGGATCCGCGCCGACGATCTCCTCTCGGTCGCCGCGCCCCCGACGCGGCTGGCATCCGTGCTGACGACGTACTCGCAGGCGTTCTTCGTCCAGACGGCGCAAAACGTGGCCTGCAACGGGCTCCATGCCGTCCACCAGCGAGCCGCACGCTGGCTTCTGTCCACCCACGATCGGGCCGAGGGGGACGCCTTCCGCCTCACCCACGAGTTCCTGGCCTTCATGCTCGGGGTGACCAGGCAGAGCGCGAGCCTCGCCGTCGCCGACTTCGCCAGGCGCGGGCTCATCGCCTACCAACGCGGCCACATGCACATCCTCGATCGTGCCCGTCTCGAGGCTGCGTCGTGCGAGTGCTACGGGATCGTCAGGGCCGAGTTCGAGCGTCTCCTGGGACTCGGCCGCGGGTAGGCCTCCGGACGAAGCTGACCGGGTCGCCGGCGCACGGTGGCTCGAGCCACCTGAGAAGGTCGATGCGTACCGGCCGGGGCCGACCCAGAGGCGAGCCGCAGAATGTGGAGAAGTGGCGACTCCCTCGCATGGGGGTGTCCCACCAGCTCTCGCAGAGGAGGGATCCAGCAATGAAGGATGCGCAGAAGCGCGGCAAGCGCACGGCGGCAGAGGGCACGGCGAACGAGGGATTCTCGGACGCGGAACGAGCCGCGATGAAGGAGCGCGCCCGGGAGCTGAAGGCGGAAGCGCGCGCGGGCAAGGACAGGGCGGCCGGGGAAAACGCCGTGCTCGCGGCGATCGCCGCGATGCCGGAACCGGATCGGGTCATGGCCGAGCGGCTCCACGCCCTGATCAAGGCCAGCGCGCCGGCCCTCTCGCCGAAGACCTGGTACGGGATGCCCGCGTACGCCAAGGACGGCAAGGTGGTCTGCTTCTTCCAGAGCGCCGACAAGTTCAAGGCGCGGTACGCGACGTTCGGCTTCAACGACGACGCGAACCTCGACGAAGGCACCATGTGGCCGACCGCCTTCGCGCTGAAGGAGCTGACCCCCGCCGACCTGGCAAGGATCGGCGCGCTCGTGAAGAAGGCGGTGAGCTGAGGACCGAGCTCCGGGCCGGAGATCCTGGGTCGATCGATCCGGCCCCGTACGCTCAACCTCGGCGGCCGACCGCTCGCGCCACAACGGCTGCCGCCTCGACCACGCGGGACGGCAGGACCAGCACGCCGTCCGGGAGCGCCGGGTCGAGTGTCGTCGCCGCGCCACCCACGGCGATGAGCTCCACAGACTCCACCCTGACCGCGTCCACGACGGCCCGCGCAGCCTCGAGGTCGGCGGCCGTGACGACGCCCACGACGACTGCCCGCGGCCGCGTCCGACGGACGACGTCCCGCCACGCATCCACCGGCAGGTCCGGTCCGAGGTAGACGACGCCGACCCCAAGCCGTCGAAGCGCCACCGCGAAGGCCAGCGCGCCGATCTCGTGACGCGACGCGGGCGGCAGTCCGACGAGGACCGTCGCGCGACCGGCCGCCCCGGCAGCCTGGTAGGCGGCGGACAGGCGCCGTGCGACCGCCGCGCTTGCCGCGTGCTCTCCGGCCACGCTGAGACGTCCGCCGGCCCATGACTCGCCGAGCGCCGCCGTGGCCGGAAGCAGGATGTCGTCGACGACGGCTTCGAACGAGCCCGCGGCCAGGATCTCGTCGAGCACCGCCTCCGTCTCCGCGGGCGACGTCGATTCGGCGGCCGCAACGAAGCGTTCGATCAATCTCGCACGATATGCCGGCGCACCCGACGGTGCGGGGTGACTGCCGTCCGGCGGCCCGGCCGAAGCCTCCTCGACGGCAACCTCGCCGGCACCGATCGCACGAGCGGCCTCGGACGCCGTCCAGCCGGAATCGACGAGGGCACGCATCTGCATGAGGACCTTGAGCTCGGCCTCGTCGTACAGCCGGTAGCCGGAAGCCGTGCGCGCCGGCGAGACGACGCCGTAGCGCCGCTCCCATGCCCGGATGAGGGGCGCGCCGAGTCCAGTGCGCGTGGACGCCTGCTTGATTGTGTACATGGTATGTCGAACGATAGCAGGCCATTTGCCCGCCCCTGGCGCTCTCGTCAAGCCGTGCGGCACCACCACGATCGAGGCGCTCGACAAAGACTCGACGGGCTGTGCCCGCCCGAGGATCCGGACCACCCGGCTACGATGCGGGGATGCACGTGACCCCGGCGCCCCGGTGACAGAGGCAGTCGCGAGGCCGGACGAGGTCGTCGGCCCTGCCGCTGGACCCTTCTCGTTCGTGCCACGGCTTCCGGTCCCGCCGGCCACGGAGCGAGACGAGCTCGACGCCGCCGTCGCGGATCTCCGGGCGTCGGCGGGACGATGGATCGCCGTTCCGCCGATGGAGCGGGCGGCGATGCTCGATGAGCTCCTCGCGGCCGGCGCGGCCGCGGCGGGCGAGTGGATGGAGCTCGCGGCCCGGTTCGAGGGCCTGGCGCCGGACGACCCGGTGGCGTCCGAGGAGGCGATCGCCGGGCCGTACCTCTACCTGCGCGGGCTCCGGCTCCATCGGGACGCCCTGCGCCAGATCGCGCGCTACGGGCTGCCGCGGATCCCGGGTCCGGTTCGAACCCGGCCTGACGGTCGGGTCACGGCCGGGGTGATGCCGGTCGACCTGATCGACCGGCTGACGTGGCTCGGGGTGACCGCCGAGGTCTGGATGGAGCCGGGTCTCGCCGCGGCCGATCTTCCGTCGACGATGGCGCTCGCCTACCGCGCGCCGGACGCCGGCGGTGTCTGCCTCGTCCTCGGGGCAGGGAACGTGTCGTCGATCGGGCCGCTCGACGTCATCCACAAGCTGTTCGTCGAGAACCGGGTCGCGGTCCTCAAGACCCACCCGGTGACCGCGCATCTCGCTGCGGTCTACGATGCCGCGCTGGCGCCGCTGGTGCGACGCGGGTTCGTCCGGATCGTCCACGGGAACGCGGTCCAGGGTGGGTACCTCTGCCATCACCCCGGCGTGGACGAGCTGCACATCACCGGGGCGGACCGGACCTACGAGGCGATCGTCTACGGGGCCGGCGACGACGGTCACGCCCGGAAGCAGCGCGACGAGCCGATCCTCCACAAGCCGTTCAGCGCCGAGCTCGGCAACGTGACGCCGATCATCGTCGTGCCCGGCCGCTGGTCGCGTGCCGAGCTCGACTACCAGGCCGACAACGTCGCCACGATGCTGACGAACAACGCCGGGTTCAACTGCACGACGGCCCGGGCGATCGTGACCCACGCCGGATGGCCGGGTCGCGGGCCACTGCTCGACGGGATCCGGCGTCGCCTCGCGGCGACGGCCCCGCGCGATGCCTTCTATCCGGGCGCAGCCGCCCGGTTCGCGGGGTTCCTGGCCGATCACCCGGCGGCCGAGACGATCGGCGCCCCCGGCGAAGGGCAGCTCCCGTGGCTCCTCATCCCGGGCCTCGATCCAGCGGCGAGGGACGAGCCCTGCTTCCGCGTCGAGGCGTTCTGCAGCGTGGTCGGCGAGACCGCGATCGAGGCGCCGGACGCCGCGGCATTCCTCGACCGGGCGACGGCATTCGCGAACGAGACGCTGTGGGGCTCGCTCAACGCAACCGTCATCGTCGATCCTCGGACCGCGCGTGAGCCGCGCGTCGCAGGGGCCCTGGATCGGGCGATCGCCGGGCTTCGCTACGGGACGGTCTCGCTCAACCACTGGTCCGCGATCGGCTACGGCCTCGGGATCACGCCGTGGGGCGCCTTTCCCGGTCATACCCGGCGGGACATCCAGTCCGGGACCGGGTTCGTCCACAACCCGCTGATGTTCTCCCGGGTCGAGAAGTCGGTGGTCCGGGCGCCGTTTCGCGCCTGGCCGAAGCCCGTCTGGTTCGGGACCCACCGGACCGCGCTCCCCCTGGCTCGCCGGCTCGTCCCCTTCGAGGCCGACCGTTCGTTGCGGCGTCTCCCCGCGATCCTCGCCCTCGCCGTTCGAGGCTGAACCCTCAGCGAAACGGAGGCCTCAGGTCCCGGCGTCCAGCCGCGCCCGGAAGACGACCGCGCCGTCGGCCGGGCGCTCCAGGATGAGCCACCAGCCGCGGTCGTCCGCCCACGCTCGCGCCAGGAGGTCCTCCCCGGGCTCGGCCGATGCCGTGTATTCGGCGCGCCACCGGCGAGGGACGGCCGCGATCGCGCCGGTGGCCCCGCTCGCGTGCAGCGCCTGCTCGGCCCAGTCCAGGTAGATCGCGTTGTTCGCATGGCCCATGGGATCGAGGTCCTGGGGCCGGACCTGGATCGCGAGTCGCGCGGCGTTCGCCGGGACCGGCGGCGGCGTCACCCGGATCGTCTCGTCGTCGAGGGCCGGGTTGGGGAAGGCGTGCCCGAAATCGTCGGGGATGCGGATGATCCGGCCGCGCTCGTCGACGATGACCCAATCCGTCGTGGCCACGGCCGCGGGCGTCCCGTCCGGGAGCCGGAACTCGCCGCGCCGGCGCGCCCAGATCCGGCGGTGGCCGATGACCGCGGTGGCGAGGCGGAGGGTCCCGCCCATGGCGACGGGGGCGCGGACGTCTAGCTCGACCGCCCGGACGACCCACCAGCGGCCCCGCTGCGTGTACCAGGTCCGGTCGAACCCGAGGTCCTCCGAGTGGCGCCAGGCGATGTCCGAGGCGTAGCGCAGGAACGCCGACGTCCGGATCCGGCCGTCGGCACCGGCCTCGTCGAAACGGACCCGGTACCCGGCGACGAACCCGTTGTCGATGCCCTCGACCGGTCGATCCGCACGGCCGGCGAGGCCGGGGTCGAGCGTCACGATGCAGCCTCTGCGCGGCGGCCCGCCAGCCGATCGAGGGTCTCGATCGTGACCAGGCGCGTCCCGGTTCGCGGCGCCGTCTGGCGCGCCAGCCGGACCTCGCAGGAACGGCGGGCGTCGAAGACCACGAGGACCGGGAGGAGGCGCTCCCCCTCGGCTGCGGCGTGGGCCCGCGCGTCGTCGAGCTGGTGGAGCACGTCTGGCGAGATCCCGCGGGCACCCCACTTGCAGTCGTAGGCCTCGGCCGCGCCCGGCGCCTCCACGGTGACGTCGTACGGGTGGATCTCCGCGGGCACGCCGTCGAAGAGGATCCGCCGCTCGCGCCGGATCGCGCCCGCCGGGACGCGCCGGGCGAGGAGGACCTCCGCGACCGCTTCCACGATCGCCCCACGGAACTGGCTGCGGACCTGCTCCCCGCGGCCGGCGACCGCAAGCGCGGCATCGAGGAGCGCCTCGGAACGGTTGCGCTCCGCGGAGCCGACCGGCGCGGCCGGTGCGCCGAACAGCGTCGGGAACATCGTCCGCCAGGCGTCCGCATCGATCGACTCGCCGTTCATCGCCGCCCGGGCGAGGACCCGCTGCGCCGGGGTCGCGTCGGCGAGCAGCGCCGCCGCGCGGGCGACGAGCGGATCCGCCTGGATCCCCGCGTACACGACCGCGCGCGCATCCTTCGCCGCGTCCTGGAACCTCACCAGGCCGCCTCGCCGAGCGCGATGAGCGTCGCCTGGGGGAGTGTCGAGAGCCAGTCGATGGCGCGATGCGGGTCAGTGACGAGCCCTGCCTCGGCGACGAGCCGATCGACGGCGGCCTCGAGCTCGGCCGGCGGCGGCAGGGCGGCGGCCGGACGTTCCGCCGCGGCGACGGCCCGCAGCCCGGCCGTCCAGACCGTCTCGAGGTCGTGCACGTAGGTCCATTCGTCCTCGATGGTCTCGCCGAGCGCCGCGAGCCGGCCGAGGGCACCCACCGTCCGCTCGATCAACCCGGAGAGCTCCGTCATGCACGACAGCGTACCCGCCGGCCCACGGTTCGCGGCGACCCTGACTCGCGACGGCCCAGCGACTTGCGACGGCCCAGGGATTCCGACGGCCCATACGTCCGCACCGTGGCCGGGGGGTTCGTCGCGGGCTGCCCTGCGTGACGCGCGCTGCTCGTTTCGCCGCCGCGTGGTCGCCTCAGGCGGAGCGGGACCAGCGAAGTGCGAGGCGAGCCGGGCGCTCGATGCGGGGACGCTCGTTGCCGTCGACGACCCGCTCGGCTCGAGCCCGGAGCCGCTCGAGACGGCGCTTCGCCGCATCGTCCCAGGCGCGCGAGTACGCCGCCACGGCCTCGCGCCGGATCAGCTCCGCCTCACGGCGATGGCCGATCAGCTCGAGG
>DATIUS010000196.1:0-2660 GCA_035466655.1 Candidatus Sulfomarinibacteraceae bacterium | reverse complement strand
GATGCGGCGGATCATCGCCCGGTCCCTCCGGGTCGCCGGGACCCGCCGCCCGATCCTCCCGGGTCCGGCCCCGCTCCTCAAGCTCGCCGCGCTCCCGATGACGCTGCTGCCCTCGCCGCCGCTCACGCCGGACGCGGTCGACTTCATCAACCAACCGGCGGTCGTCGACACGGCGCCGCTGCTGGAGGCCCTGCCGCGACGCCTGGCGACCCTCGAGGAAGGCCTCGCGACGTACCTCGGCCCGACGGACCTGGCCGCTCGATCAATCACCTTCGCATGAGAACGGAGACGACGACACCGATGGACGCCCATTCCCGGACCAGCGCACCCGCCCCCATCCCCGCCGCACGAGCCGCCTCCCTGGCCCGCTGGAACCGGGTCCTGACCGGCCTCCACGGCCTCCAGTTCGTGGCGATGCTCGCGGTTGGAAGCACGGCCGTCGCCTTTGCGCCGTTCGTCCCGACGGTGAAGCCCATCATCGAGAACGGCGTGTTCGCCGGCATCGAGCAGACGAGCGTCCAGCTCTTCTCCGTGCCGCTCGCCTGGTGGATCGCCTCGTTCTTCGCAATGAGCGCGTTCGCCCACTTCCTCGCCGGATGGCTGCTGCGCACCCGCTACGAGGCCTGGCTCGCCCGCGGGATGAACCCCCTCCGGTGGGTCGAATACGCCTTCAGCAGCACGGTGATGATCGTCGCGATCGCCTGGCTGTCGTTCATCCAGGACCTTCCCGCCCTCGTCGCGATTGCCGGCTGCAACGTCGCGATGAACCTCTTCGGATGGAGCATGGAGGCAGCCAATGAGGGCCGCCACGACCGGCCCGACTGGAAGCACTACATCTTCGGCTGCATCGCCGGGATCATGCCCTGGATCGGGATCTTCTCGATCCTCCTGGCGTACGGCGCCCAGACGGACCTCCCGGACGGCGCCGGGATCCCGGCCTTCGTCTACGTGATCGTCGGGTCGCTCTTCGTCAGCTTCAACGTCTTTGCGATCACGATGGTCCTGCAGTACCGGCGGATCGGCCGGTGGCGCGACTACCTCGTCGGCGAGAAGACGTACATGGTCATGAGCCTGGTCGCGAAATCGCTCCTCGCCTGGCAGGTCTTCAGCGGGACGCTCCGACCGGGCGGCTGACGGCGGCCCTCAGGCCGGCAAGTCAGCCGCGCTCGGTGGGTCAGCCGCGCTCGAGGTAGCGCTCGCGCTCCCAGTCATGGACGACCGAGTCGTACACGTCGCGCTCGACGCGCGCCGCGTTGAGGTAGTGGTCCACGACGTCCTGGCCGAAGATCTCGACGGCGGCCTCCGAGCGCTCCAGCTCCCAGATCGCCTCGTACAGCGCGCGCGGCATCCGCTGGACGCCCTTGGCGATGTAGCCGTTGCCCTTGAACTCGGGCGCCAGCTCCAGGCCGTGCTCGAGCCCGTACAGGCCTGCCCCGATCATCGCCGCGTACGTCAGGTACGCGTTCATGTCGCCGCCCGGAAAGCGGTTCTCGATGTGCAGTGACGGCCCGTGGCCGACGAGCCGGAAGCCCGTCGTCCGGTTGTCCCGGCCCCAGACCACGTTGACCGGCGCCCACGACAGGGAGGCGTACCGCTTGTAGCTGTTGATGAACGGGGCGACGAACACGGCCAGCTCGCGTGACAGGGCCATCATCCCGGCCACGAACTGGCTGAACGGGCGGCTCATCCCGTACGGCAGCCCGTCGGCGTCGTCCTGGCTCAGCGGCTTCTTGCCGTCGGCGTCCCAGATGCTCATGTGAAGGTGGCCGGAGCTGCCCGTCCAGGTGTGGTCCGGCTTGGCCATGAAGGTGATGCCCCAGCCGTTGAGGTAGGCGATCTCCTTCGCGCCGTGCTTGAACAGGACGCTCCGGTCGGCCGACTCGAGGACGTGGTCGTAGCGGATGTTGACCTCGTGCTGGCCCGGAGCAGCCTCGCCCTTCGAGAACTCGATCGGGATTCGCGCCTCGGTCATCTGGTTGCGCAGCAACCGGTGGAGCGGCTCGGCCTTGGTCGCCTGGAGGAGGTGGTAGTCCTCGTTGTAGTTGCCGAACCGCTTTGGAACGGCGAAGCCGTTCTCGGCGATCTGGTCCCACGAATCCTTGAGGACGTAGTACTCGAACTCGGAACCGGCCTTGACGGAGATGCCGGCCTTGGTGGCCCGCTCGACCTGGCGCTTGAGGATGGTCCGCGGCGAGATCGGGATCTCCCGGTGGGTCTCCTCGTCGATCGTGTCCGACAGGACGATCGCGGTCTTCTCGAGCCACGGCAGGACGCGAAGGCTGTCCCAGACGGGCGAGGCGATCCAGTCGCCGTAGCCCGTCTCCCAGTTCATCAGCTTGAACCCCTCGGGCGTGTTCATCTCCATGTCCGTGCCGAGGAGGTAGGTGCAGAAATGCGCGCCGTGGTCGATGACGCCGTTGAGGAACGCCTCGGCCTGGACACGCTTGCCCATGAGGCGGCCCTGCATGTCCGTGATGGCGACGATGAGGGTGTCGATCTGGCCATCCCGGACCATTCCCTCGAGCTCTTCCAGGCGGGGATGCTTGCCGTGGCTGCTGCTGCTCATGTGGCCTCGCTCGGGACGCAATACGCGTGATGGTGAACCTGGGAATGCATGGGGCCGGCCGGCGGAGCCGGCCGGCCCGCTCTGATCGCGTGTC
>DATIUS010000195.1:0-12949 GCA_035466655.1 Candidatus Sulfomarinibacteraceae bacterium | reverse complement strand
GGCCACATCCGGGCCTTCACCGGCAACGAGTACCTCCAGGACTTCGGCTCGGGCGACACCTGGGTGGCGATGGTCTGGTCCGGCGACCTGGCGTCGTCCGGCGGCGAGGACGATCGGTTCATCTATCCCGCGGAAGGCTCGATCATCTGGACGGACAACATGCTCATCCCGAAGGGGGCGAAGCACAAGGCCGCCGCCGAGGCGATGATCGACTTCGTCTATGACGTCAAGAACGCCGCGCGGCTCGCGGCCTGGATCTACTACATCTCGCCGGTGAAGGGCGTCGCCGAGGAGATCAAGAAGACCGATCCGGACCTGGCCTCGAACGAGCTCCTCTTCCCGCCGGCCGACATCGCGGCAAACATGTACCCGCAGATGGCGCTCAGCGATGAGGAGGACCTCAAGTGGCTCGAGCTCTCCTCCGACCTCGAGGGCGCATAGGCCGCACCGCCAACCCATCCGCGGCCGGGGCGACCCGGCCGCGGCCGTCCCCCCGCTGACGAGGGCAGCCGAGCGTGTCCCTGCTCCGGAGCCGCCACGCGATTCCGTACCTGCTCATGGCGCCGGGACTGCTCTGGCTCTTCCTGTTCTTCGTCGTCCCCAACATCCAGATGCTCCTGTTCAGCCTGTCCGAGGGCACGCTTCGGACGGGCTTCCGGACGCCGCCCGAAGTCTGGGACATCCAGAACTTCACCGGCAGCCTCGGCAAGTTCTCGGCGAACTTCTCGAACTCGATCGTCTACGGCGGCCTGGCGACCATCCTGTGCTTCCTCATCGGCTATCCGCTGGCGTACGCGATCGCGTTCAAGGGCGGACGCTGGAAGAACCTCCTCCTGTTTCTCGTCATCGCCCCGTTCTTCACGAGCTTCCTGATCCGGACGATCAGCTGGCGGATCATCCTCGGCAACGACGGGCCGGTCCTGTCCGTCGTGCGTGACGCGCTCGGCCTCGTGCCGGACAACTTCAGCATCATCGGCACGCCGCTCGCGGTCGTCGGCGGGCTGACCTACCAGTTCCTGCCGTTCATGGTCCTGCCGTTGTACGTCTCGATCGAGAAGGTCGATCGGCGGCTCATCGAGGCGGCTGAGGACCTGTACGCGGGTCCGTGGCGCCGCGGCGGGCTCATCGCCGGTGCCGTCTTCGGCGCCTTCCTCGTCGTGGCCCTCCAGGTCGGCCTGGGCTACGCGCGGATCGTGGGTGACGAGGCCGCGCCGGCCGCCGTCGTCGGGAGCGCCCTCGTCGGCGCGGCTGCGGGCGGCCTGATCGGATCGCTCCTCATCAGCCAGGCGTTCATCCGGGTCACCTTCCCCCTGTCGCTGCCGGGCGTCTTTGCCGCGTCGATCCTGACGTTCATCCCGGCGATCGGCGACTACGTCAATGCCCAGCTGCTCGGCAGCCCCAAGACCCAGATGGTCGGGAACGTCATCCAGGGCCGGTTCCTCGACCAGAACGACTACCCGATCGCCGCCGCGCTGGCCTTCCTCCTGATGGCCGGGATCCTGCTGGCGATCTTCCTGTACGCCCGGATCCTCGGGACCGAGGAACTCACCGGAGGGACGGCGTGAGCGGGACAGCGCCGGCGCTCGACGTGGCCGCTCCGGGGGCGTCGCGTCGCCTGTGGGCGTTCGCCGACCGCTGGCTGCTCAAGCTGTTCACGGTCTTCGCGATCGTCTACCTCATGGTGCCGATCGCGGTGATGATCGTCTTCTCGTTCAACGACCCGGAGGGCAAGTTCAACTTCGTCTGGGCGGAGTTCTCGCTCGACGCGTGGGCGAGTCCGCTCAACCGCCCCGGCCTCGCCGACGCGCTCTGGACGTCGATCTTCGTCGCGGTCGTGGGGACCTTCTTCGCGACCATCCTCGGGACGCTCATCGCCCTCGCCCTCGTTCGCTACAGCTTCAAGGGCCGCAACGCGACGAACCTGTTCATCTTCATCCCGATGGCGACCCCCGAGATCGTCCTCGGCGCCAGCCTCCTGTCGCTGTTCGTCGCGACGGCGACCCAGGAGCCGTTCAAGTCCATCATCCCGGCGGGCATCTTCTACCCGCTCGGCGTGCCGACGATCGTGATCGCCCACGTGATGTTCAATATCAGCTACGTGGTGGTGACCGTGAAGGCCCGGATCCAGGGGTTCCCCCGCCACCTCGAGGAGGCCGCCATGGACCTCGGCGCGAACGAGTGGACGACGTTCTGGAAGGTGACCTTCCCGCTCATCCGGCCCGGGATCGTGGCGGCGGCCCTGCTGGCCTTCTCGCTCTCGATCGACGACTTCATCGTGACCAACTTCACGTCCGGCCTGGTGAACACCTTCCCGGTCTGGATCTGGGGCACCATCCGGAACAACCTCCCGCCCCAGGTTCACGTGATCGGAACCGCGATCTTCCTGATCGCGGTCAGCGGCGTGGCGATCTCCGTCTGGCTCCAATCGCGCGGCGGTCGCACCGTCATGGTCCGGCCACGCTGATGGCACGCGAGGTCGCCGCGTCCTTCCCCGACCACTCGGTCGTGCCGCCGGTCTGGGGCCGGATCACGAACATCGAGGTGGATCGCGGCGAAGGCTCGTGGCTGATCACGCCGTCCGGCGAGCGGTATCTCGACTACTCGTCCGGGATCGGGGTGACGAACACCGGCCATGCTCACCCCAGGGTCGTGGCCGCCATCCAGGCCCAGGCCGCGAAGCTGCTCCACGGGCAGCAGAACATCGTCTACCACGAGCCAGGACTGCGGCTCTACGCGCGGCTGGCCGGTCTCCTGCCCGGCGGCCCATGGGGTGCCTTTCTCTCGAACTCCGGCGCCGAGGCGGTCGAGGCGGCCGTGAAGCTCGCCCGGGTCGCGACCGGGCGGCCGGTGATCATCAGCTTCCGCGGCGGGTTCCACGGCCGGACCGCCCAGACGATGGCGCTGACGACCGCCAAGGACGTCTACCGGGCGGGGTTCGAGCCGCTGCCGGGAAGCGTCTACCACACGAAGTTCCCGTACTGCTACCGCGCCGCCGGCGGTGCGCACACCCCGGATGCCAACTGCACCTGCGACTGGGAGGCCGAGCTGGACCTCCTCTTTCACCAGGTCATCTACCCGAACCGGGTGGCGGCGATCATCGTGGAGCCGGTCCAGGGCGAGGGCGGCTACATCGTCCCGCCGCCCCACTTCCTGCCGCGCCTCCGCGAGATCACGCGGGAACACGGGATCCTGCTGATCGCCGACGAGGTCCAGACCGGCTTCGGACGGACCGGGGAGATCTTCGCGGTCCGCCACTGGGACGTGGAACCGGACATCCTCGTCATGGCCAAGGGGATCGCGTCCGGGCTGCCGCTGTCGGGGATCCTCGCCCGCCGCGAGCTCCTGGACCGGCTCGCGCCGGGCACCCACGGCGGGACGTACGGCGGCAACGTCGTCGCCTGCGCCGCCGCGCTCGCGACGCTCGACGTCCTCGAGGACGAGGACGTGATCGCCAACGCCCGTGCCCGCGGTGCCCAGTTCGCCGGCGGGCTCCGGGAGCTCCAGTCTGACCACCCGGCGATCGGCGACGTCCGCGGCCTCGGCTGCATGGTCGCGATGGAGTTCGTGAAGCCGGGCGCCGGCGACGGCCGCGTCCCGGACGCGGACCTCACGAAGCGCGTGATCGCGGAGGCACTGGCCCGGAAGCTCATTGTCCTGTCGGCCGGCTCGTACGGGAACGTCTCGCGGCTCATCCCACCGCTCGTCACGACCTCGGACGAGGTGGACCTGGCGCTCGAGATCCTCGAGGACAGCATCCGCGCGGCCGGCGCATGATGGGCGAGACCGTCGGCGCGTGATGCCCAAGACCGTCGGCGCGTGATGGGCGACGCGATCGATCCGATCGACCGGCTGCCCCGCGCGGCACTCGACCGTCTCGACCGGTTCGCCGACGCGTTCCACCTCCTCGACAGCGGGCTCTACCCCGCGTTCGCGGCAGCGTCGCACGATCCGGACGAACGGGCCGCGGCCCTGGACCGGGTCCAGGCCCTCATCGGCGGCGGGCCGCGGCGGGCCGGGGTGATCGCGGTACTCGGGGAGTTCCGGGACTTCGCGGTCAGATCGGCAACCGAGGCCCTCGGCGGTGCGAACGCGGTCCTCCTCACGAGGGCGAACACGTCGTCACCCGAGGAACGCCTCCGCTTCCTGGCCTCGCTCGAGCTCGCCGTCGTCGTCGTCCTCCTGTGGGACGAGATCGACCCCGCCGAGCGCGAGGACCTGCTCGGGCCCTGGGCGGACATGGCGACCCGCGCCATCGAGGGCCGGGTGGTCTAGCAGGCTTCGAGGGCTGGCGCTCAGCCCGCGGTCAGGATGGACCGCACCGTCTCGTGCAGGACGCCGTTCGTCGCGAGCGTCGTGCCCCCGTCGAAGACCCGCCGCCCGAGGAAGTCGGTGACCCGGCCGCCTGCCTCCTCGACGAGCACGACCGGCGCGGCCGCGTCCCAGATCGAGAGCCCCACCTCCACCATGACCTCGGCGGCGCCCTCCGCGACGAGCGAGTAGCCCCAGAAGTCACCGAAGCCGCGCTCCCGCCAGGCGGCCCCGATGAGCCGCTCGAACCCCGGGGCCTCGCCACTCGCGATGACGTCCTGCGTCCCGGCATAGACCACCTGCGCCTCGGCGAGATCGGCGATCCCCGTCACCCGGAGCCGGCGCGGTGCCCCGCGCCGATCCAGGCCGGCCAGGGGGCCCACGCCCCACGCTCCACCGCCCCGCCAGGCGTACCAGCGGCCGCCCATCGCCGGCGCCGAGACGATCCCGGCCTGCAGCTCGCCATCCCGCTCCACGCCGAGGAGCGTCGCGAAGACCGGCACGCCCCGCATGAAGTTGTGGGTGCCGTCGATCGGGTCCACGAACCAGCGGACAGCGGCGGCCCCGCCGTCGACCCCGAATTCCTCGCCGACGACCCCGTGATCGGGGAACGCATCGGCGATCCGCTCCCGGAGCAGCCGCTCGACGGCAGTGTCCGCCTCCGTGACGAACGAGCGATCCGGCTTCCGGGTCGTGACCGGGTTCTTCCGGAAGTGGCGGAGCGCGACCGCGTCCGCCGCGTCGCACCAGGCGAGCGCGGTCTCCACCCAGCCGCGCAGCTCCGCGTCCGAGCCCCGGCGGAGCGACGCGCTCCACGCAGGGCCGTACTCCGGGCCGGATCGCGTGCCGGCCACGCCAGATCCCGGCGTCACGACCGGATCCTCGCACCCTTGGGATCCCACAGCGGCTCCCCGACGACCTCGAAGCCGACCCATGCCCCAAAGATGTCGATCTCCCCGCGGCTGCCGATCGCCGACAGGTTCGGCGGCAGGTAGGCGTAGGCGATCGAGCGCTCGACGGCGAACCCGTACCCGCCCGACGTCACCCGCCCCACGATCCGTCCGCCCACGCGCACCGGCTCGTTCCCGAGGGCCACGAAACGCGGGTCGTCGAGGACGAGGCAGCGCAACCGCTTGCGAGGTCCAGCCGCCTTCGCGGCGACGAGGGCGTCCCGGCCGAGGAACTCGACGCCCTTGTCGAGCCGGACGGCGAAGCCGAGGCCCGCCTCGTACGGCGTCTCCTCCGGGGTGATGTCGGCGGACCAGACGCGATAGCCCTTCTCGAGCCGGAGGGCATCGATGGCGCGGTACCCGGCGGCCACCAGTCCGTGCTCCCGTCCGGCCGCCCAGAGCGCGTTCCAGAGCGCCCGACCGTACTCGGCCGGCGCATAGAGCTCCCAGCCCAGCTCGCCGACATAGGTCACACGGAGCGCGAGGACCGGCACCTCCGCGACGGACAGCTCACGGGCCGCCAAGTACGGGAAGGCGGCGTTCGACACGTCGTCCCCCGTGAGCGGCGCGAGGATGTCGCGGGCTCGCGGACCCCACAGCCCGAAGCAGGCCAGCGCAGATGTGACGTCACGCACGCGGACCGATCCGTCGTCCGGGAGGTGCTTGCGGATCCAGCCCAGGTCGTGGTTCCCGAAGGCCGTGCCCGTCACGATCAGGAATCGATCCTCCGCCAGGCGGGTCACGGTGAAGTCGCACTCGATCCCGCCGCGCCGGTTCAGCATCTGCGTGTAGACGATCCCACCGACCGGTCGGTCGATGTCGTTGGCGCACAGGTACTGGAGGAAGGCCGGGGCGCCGATGCCCTCGACCTCGATCTTCGCGAAGCTCGATTCGTCGAACAGGCCGGCCGCCCGGCGCGTGGCCAGCGCCTCCGCGCCGATCGCGGGGCTCCAGTGCTCGCCGGCCCAGCCGCGCGGCCGCAGCGCCTCAAGCACCGAGCGCGACGTGACGCCCGCGCCATCTTCGTTCGGGGCGAACCAGTTCGGGCGCTCCCACATCGACTTCTCGCCGAAGACCGCGCCGAGGGCGGCCACCGCATCGTAGACCGGCGAGAGCCGGAGCGGCCGGGCCGCGCTTCGCTCCTCGTTCGGGTAGTGGATGTCGTAGTAGGTGGCGTAGTTCTCGTACGTCCGGGCGAGCGTGAGCGCCTGGCTCCGGTACTGGCCGCCGAACCGACGGATGTCCATCTTCCAGAGGTCGAGGTCCGGTTCGCCGTCCACGATCCAGCGGGCCATCTGCTGGCCGATCCCGCCCGTCCCGGCGATCCCGTGGGCGCAGAACCCGGCCGCCACGAAGAACCCGCGAACCTCGCTCTCGCCGAGGATGAACTCGTTGTCCGGGGTGAACCCCTCCGGCCCGTTGATCATCCGGGTGATCCCGGCGTCCGCGATCGCGGGGACGCGCCGGATGGCTCCCTCCATGATCGACTCGAAGCGCGGCCAGTCGGGATCCAGCAGCCGGTGGTTGAAGTCCGCCGGCACGCCGTCGAGCGACCACGGCGCCGGGTTCCGTTCGTAGCCGCCCATGCACAGTCCGCCCACCTCCTCGCGGAAGTAGCACAGGTTATCCGGGTCGCGCATCGTCGGGAGTCCCGCCTGGACACCCTCGATCGCGTGGGTGAACAGGTACTGGTGGGCCATCGGGATGATCGGCACGGTGACGCCGGCCAGCCGGCCGATCTCGGGCGCGAACATGCCCCCCGCGTTGACGACGACGTCGGCCGCGATCGTCGACCGCCCGCCATCGCGCGCTTCGACCTCCACGCCGGTGACCCGACCGCGCTCGACAATGACGCCCACGACCCGCGTGTGCTGCCGGATCTGCACGCCGCGCGCACGAGCCCCCGCCGCGAGCGCCCCGGCGAGGCCGGACGGGTCGAGCCAGCCGTCGGTCGGCAGCCACAGGGCACCGAGGACGCCATCGAGGGCCATGAGCGGGAAGCGCTCCTGCGCCTCGTTGGCCGAGATCAGCTCGAGCGGCAGTCCGAAGGTGGCCGCCCAGGCGGCCTGGCGCTGGAGCTCCTCGTAGCGGGCCCTGGTCGAGGCAAGGCGGAGGGACCCCACCTCGTGCCACGAGACGTCCACGCCGGTCTCGGCAGTCAGGCGGCGGTAGAGCAACGCCCCGTACATCATCATCCGGGTGAGCGTCACGCTCGAGCGGAGCTGCCCGACGAGGCCGGCGGAGTGGAAGGTGGAACCGGACGTGAGCTCCGCGCGGTCCACGAGGACGACCTCCGTCCAGCCGAGCTCGGCCAGGTGGTAGGCGATCGACGTCCCGCCGACGCCGCCGCCGATGATCACCGCCCTGGCGTGTTCCACCATCCCGCGTCGCTCCCTCTGCCGCTGCCCGCTCCGACTGCGTCAGGGTAGCGACCGACGGTGGAGCGTGTAGGTCGAGCCGCCGATGCTCGCCGCGACCGGCAAGGCGGCCCGACTCCCGGCGTGCCTTCGCCGGTGTGCGGGACGACCGAGCAACAGCCGGCCTGTTCATGGTGCAATCCCCGCCATGGCGTACAGGTCGCGCTGCTAGATGACGGTTCCCTCGATCGAGGACGTGATCGGCGCCCTGCCGGCCTGGGCCGGACGGCGCGTCATCGCTTCGCCGATCGCCGGCGGGCTGACCAACCGCAACTTCCGGGTCGAGGTGGACGGCGTGCCGACGTTCGTCAGGATCCCGGGGGCCGGGACGGATCTCCTCGCGGTCGACCGCGCAAACGAGGTCCACAACACGCGCGCCGCGGCCGCCGCGGGCGTCGGTGCCCGGGTCCTGCACCACCTCCCCGCCTGGGACGTCGTCGTCCTCGAGTGGATCGACGCCCGGACCATGTCGAACGCCGCCTTCCAGGCTCCGGGCGAGCCGACCCGGATCGCCGATGCCCTTCGCCGCCTCCACGCCGGACCCCGCTTCCGCGACGACTTCGACATGGTCGCGCTCTCCCGGCGCTACCTCCGCGTGATCGAGGAGCGCAGCATCGCCGTGCCGGACGGCTACCGGGAGCACCTCGGTGCCGTCCCACGCATCGATGCCGCGCTCCGGGCCAGGCCGCTGTCCAGCGTGCCGTGCCACAACGACCTGCTGGCCGAGAACTACCTCGACGACGGCGACCGGCTGTGGATCGTCGACTACGAGTACAGCGGCAACAACGACCCGAGCTTCGAGCTCGGCAACACGGCCCAGGAGCTCGGGTTCGACGGTGGGCGCCTCCGCGAGCTGATCGCGGCATACTTCGGCGAGGCGACACCGGCCCTCGAGGCGCGGTGCCGGCTCCAGATGATCATGTCTGACGTCGGCTGGACGCTGTGGGCGGCGATCCAGTCCCGTATATCGAACATCGACTACGACTTCTGGGGCTGGGCGGTGGAACGCTGGACACGGGCCCAGGCGATGATCGACGGCCCGGACTTCGAGGACTGGCTCGCGGCGACGCACGGCATGGCGCGCTGAGCACGAAGCGCCAAACGGCCCGGGCGTGATGCCCGGGCCGTCGGATGCCGGAGGCTGCGGAGCGTTACTCCGGCGGGATCTCCTTGAACGCGTAGTCGACGTTGATCCCACTCGACCGCCGGACGAAGTACGTCACGAGGTACCAGCCGAGGGCGAAGACGAGGACGCCCAGGACGACCCGATAGGCCAGGTCGCTCGTCAGCCCGAGGCTCGCCTCCGTCAGGAAGAGATACAGGAAGACCGCACCCGCGATCGCGCCGACGAGACCGACGATCGTCACCAGCGGGATGCCGCCGACCCTGTAGGCAGCGCCGGGTGACGCCTCGTACAGGGTCTTCGCCCGGAAGGGCAGCAGGGCGCCTGCAAGCGCCGTCCCGACGAACACGTACCCGCAGGCGAAGGTCACGCCGAGCGTGAGCGACGTCCAGGTCGTCGTCGTCCCGTCTGAGTTCTCGAGCGCGAAGGTGTTGTAGAGCCAGATGACAGGGAGGCTGGCCACGAAGTAGATGACGTGGGCGTTGACCGGCGTGTGGAAGCGCTCGGACACGCGGCTGACCATCTCGGGGAGCAGTCGGTCAAGGCTCATCGCGACCATGACCCTGGTCATGCCGATGTAGCAGTTGTGGACGATCTGGTGGGCGTTCAGGATGAAGCCCAGGGCGATGAGGATCGTCACGATCGGGTTGTTCGCGATCGCCGTCGCGATGATGTTCGGCCAGAGGTAGGAACCGGCGAGCGTTGCCTCGCCGACGAGGCTCCAGTACCCGGAGCCGGCCACGTACAGGAACTCCGTCCCGACCGCCCGCTCCAGCACGAAGGCGAGGACGGCGAGGAGCAGGCCCGTCAGGACGAGCGAGCCGACGATGATGAACAGCTGGTCGCGGAACGAGCCCGCCGACTTGATCTCGCCGTTCTGTTGCGCGGAGTAGGTGGCCCATTGCAGCGAGGTCCAGGCGATCGGCGCGATGAGCAGGGTCGCCAGCACGCTGAAGGGCGGATTCAGGTCCACGCCCGCGCCCTGCGCCGCCGCGATCGCATCGGCCGTGAAGGTGGACGAACCGCCGATCGCGGCGGCAAAGGCGTCGATCTTCGCCGGAACGTCGGCGGTCGCGACCGTCCCCAGCACGAACAGCATCGTCGCGAAGGCGACGAGGATCGCGACCCACATCACTCGCTGGAGCCGAACGTAGTTCTTGAAGCCGGAGCTCAGGATCAGTGCGGCCACGAGCGCGTTCGCGACACTCGTGAGGATGATCCCCTGCGCTGTCGTGAACCACGTTGCGATGTCCACGAAGGCGGCGCTGCCGGTCGCGGCCCCCAATCCGAGGAAGAGCGGGGCGAACCCGAGCGCGGAGAGCAGCCAGCCGGACAGGGCCACCCACTGGAGGATCCAGATCACAAACCCCGAAAAGACGAGGGTGAACCCGATGCCGCCGCCGAGCACGCGGCTCTGGAAGACGTAGTCGCCGCCGGAGCGCGGCAGCGCGGTGGACAGCCAGACGTAGGCGAGCGCGATCGGGATCTCCAGGACCATCGCCAGGAGAATGCCCCAGACCAGCTGGCCGCCCGGCAGGGCGCCCGGGGCCCACAGGTAGGTCCAGGGGAAGATCAGGCCCATCGTCAGGACGTTGTAGACGAACGCTGATCGCGGGGACATCACGCGGACGAGGCCGGAGGACTTCCGCACGAAGACCTCGGGCATTGTGGTTGCAGCCGTCGCCATACCATCACCTCGATACGGAACGCTGGACCGGCGGTCCCCCTCCGGGACCGCATCAGGCCGGGACCGAACCTCCGATCGCACCTCCTCTGCCCTCGCTCGAACCGGTTGGGCACCGGTCGCAGGGCCTCCTAGCCGGCGGTCATCTGGTAGCCGGCAACCCTCCCGTCGACGACGGTGATCAGGCAGCCGCGGAGGACCCCCTCCCCGTACTCGCTGCCGGGGTTGATGCAGACCGTGCGCCCAAGACGAGCGGCGGCCTGTGATTCGTGGATGTGGCCGTGCAGGCCCAGCATCGGCTGGTAGCGCTCGATGGCGGCGCGAATGGCCGTGCTCCCGGCTCCATGGAGGACCGCCTGGCCGCCGCGAACGACCTGGCTAGGCGGGTCCGTTGTCGCATCGAGCATCGGGCAGGTGTCAAGGGTCGAGTCCTTCGGCGGGGCGTGGAAGTTGAAGATGACCTTCCCGTGGTCCCCGAACCCTCCCGCGATCCGCTCGATTCGAGCCGCGAGCGCAGGCTCGTCCGCCTCGCGCGGCGTCCGCCAGGGCGTCGGGTTGACGTACGGCATGCTGACCATCAGGTGCTCGTCGTCGAGCTGGACGACGCGTTCCTCGCAGGCCACGAAGGCCTTTGTGTCGGTGCGATCCATCGTCGCCATGACCTCGGTCAGGTCGTCGTTCCCGCCGGTGGCGTAGACCTTGATGCCGGTCCCGGCCAGGCGCGTCTCGGCCAGGTCGATCCAGCGCGTCAGTCGCGCGATCGCCAACCGGACGAACAGCCGGTCCACCGCGACGGGATCCGCCTGGGTCGCCCGGTATTCGTCCTCGTCCATCACAACGTCGTAGAAGCCGAGGTCGCCGATGCGGGCCCGGACCCCGGCAACCTCCGCCTCCGAGCCCAGGCGCTCGACGCGACCGTGGATCGTGGCCCGATACGTCCCGCCGGCCTCGCGGATCACGGGGATCGCGAGCTTGCCCATCACGTCGCCCCCCATGACCAGGGCGTCGGCACCGTAGAACTTCGCGGCGTTGAGGAACTTCTTCCAGGTCCGCTCGGACCCGTGGACGTCCGTGGCGTAGAAGAGCTTTGTGCCTCGCTGGCCCTTCCGCAAGAGGCGCATCGTCCGGTGATCCTAGCCCCGCATCCGGGCGCCCGTCGGGTCGTAGAGCACGTCTGCCGCGACGAAACCCGGTTCGCGTCCGTCGAAGACGTCGACCTCAATCGGCGTTCCCTCGTCCACGTCGGCTGGCAGGTAGACGGTCCCGACTGTCTGCGCGACGGTGTGCCCGAAGGCAACGCTTCGGAGCCGACCGACCACCTCGCCGGCGATCCGGACGGCCTCGCCGCCATAGACCGGGAGCCAGTCGTCGGCGCCGATGACCACCGTCCGGAGCCGGCGCGACGGGCCGCCGGGGTTCCGCGTCCGTTCAGCGAGGAGGGCCGCTCGACCGTTGAAGAAGCCCTTCTCGAGCCGGATGAACGGGGCGAGCCCGGCCTCGAACGGAGAGTCGCGGCTCGTCAGCTCGGCGCCGTAGTAGCGATAGCCCTTCTCGAGGCGGAGCGACTCGAGAGCGCGATAGCCGACCGGCTCGAGGCCGACGCCGAGGTCACCGGCGGCGACGACCAGCGCGTCCCAGGCCGGCACGGCCCACTCGGGCGCCACGGTGAGCTCCCAGCCCAGCTCACCCGCGTAGCTGATCCGGGTCGCAAGCACCGGCACGGCGCCGGCGCCGGCGTGGTGAGGAGCCACGCCGATGCGGATCGGGCGGGCGGTCCGGGCGGGGATCCCGGCATCGGAGACATCGTCGCCGCAGGTCGCGGCGAGGACGTCGCGGGCCTGCGGTCCCCACAGTCCGATCACCGCCCAGGCGTCGCTCGCGTCGGTGAGCGTCACGGTGCCGTCGTCCTGGCGGACGTTGGCCCGGATCCAGCCGAGATCGGACGCCAGGTAGCCGGCGCCGGTGAGGACGCGGAAGCGATCAGTCGCCAGGCGCGTGACCGTCACGTCGGCGAGGATGCCGCCACGCTCGTCGAGGAACTGCCCGTAGACCGCGGCGCCGACCGGGCGATCCACGTCGTTGGCGCAGACGCGCTGCAGAACGGCGAGCGCCCCCGGCCCCGTGACGTCGATCTTGCCGAACGACGAGAGGTCGATGATCCCGGCCCGCTCCCGGACCGCCCGATGCTCCTCCCCCACCCGCTCGAACCAGTCCGGCCTGGACCAGCCCCGCCCGCGGGGCCCGCGGCCGGCCCGGCGCCACGGCCTCCCCGGCTCGTGCAGGTCCGCCCGCTCCCAACCGGCCTTCGACCCGAGGATGGCTCCAGCTTCCTGGAGCCGACCGTGGAGCGCGGAGAGCCGGCGCGGGCGACCCGCCTCGTCGGCGTCGTACGGGAACCGGAGCCGGTAGTAGTCCGCGTAGGTCTCACGGGCCAGCGCCGCCGCCCAGGCCGGGTCCCGGTACGTGT
>DATIUS010000194.1:0-4482 GCA_035466655.1 Candidatus Sulfomarinibacteraceae bacterium | reverse complement strand
CACGATCCGGGGTGATCGCGACGACGAGATCCGTGAGGGCGATCGGATGGCAGAGCGGGATCAGCTCGGCGGTCCGCTTGCCGCCCATCACGCCTGCCAGCTCCGCGACGCCCAGGACGTCGCCCTTCGCGGCACCCCCGTCGATCACGAGCGAGAGGGTTTCCGGGCCGAGCGAAACGAACGCCTCGGCGACTGCCCGGCGCGCGCTTGCGGGCTTCTCGCTCACATCGACCATTCGCGGCCGGCCGGTTCGGTCGACGTGGGTCAGCCGTCGCCGTTCGGCGCGCGGGGCGGGGCCTCGATCCATGACTCCTCCTGTCTCCCGCGATGATGCCCCACCGGCGCCCAGGTTGGATCGCCCGGGACGTCAGGGGCGGTCGAGCCACCAGAGCTCGACCTCGCCACCGGCCTCGTGGACGTCCACGGTCTCCGGGATCACCGCGAAGGCATCGGCGGCAGCGAGCGCGGACAGCACGTGACTCCCCTGCCCTGGCGTCCCACCGGCCAGCGAGACGCGGACCCGGCCGCGCTCGTCACGGAGCGGCGATCCGTCGCTCCCGCGCGCGGCGACGACCCGGACGTACGCGCGCCGTCCCGCCGCCTTCGGCGTCCGGTCGAGCAGGACCGCCCGATCCCGGGGCCGGCCGAGCCGGGCCAGCCCGGACAGCCGCCGGAGCGCTGGGCGGACGAAGAGCTCGAAGGTCACGAACGTCGAGACGGGGTTGCCCGGCAGCCCGAACAACAGGATCGGGGTCCCGCCGCCGGGTCGACCGGTCGTTCCGAAGGCGAACGGTCGGCCGGGCTGGACGGCCACCCGCCAGAGCGCCACCGGCCCGAACGCCTCGAACGCCCGGCGCACGTGGTCGTACGGGCCGACCGAGACGCCGCCGGACACGATCAAGACGTCGGGTCGTTCCGCGAGCCCGGCGCCGATCCGCGCCGTGACGTCCTCCAGGCGGTCGCGCGCCGTCCCGAGGCTCCGGGCGTCGCCGCCGGCGTCGCGGACGAGGGCCATGAGCCCGGGCCCGTTCGCGTCAGGAATCCCGGCCGCGCCGAGCGGCTCGCCCGGCGCGCGAAGCTCGTCCCCCGTCGCAAGCACGCCGACGATCGGGCGCCGGTGGACCGACAGGTGGTCCAGCCCGGCGCCGGCGGCGATCGCGACAGTCGCCGGGCCGATCGCCGAACCCGCGGCGACCACGATGTCGCCGCGCCGGAGATCGCTCGCGGCCGCGCGGATCGACGCGCCGGGCGGGACGGCCCGGTGAATGAGGCACGTCGCCGGGACGGGCCCGGTCGCGTCGCGCCCGCGCGCACCGGCCGGCGCCCCGGATGGGTCAGCCGGCGTCGTCAGCTCGACCTGGACGACGGCGTCCGCTCCGGCCGGAATCGGCGCGCCGGTGGCGATCCGGACGGCCGTGCCGCGGACCACCCGGACGCCGCTCGGATCGGATCCGGCGGCCACGTCGCCGGTGACCGCCAGGGAGACCGGCTCCGCCTCGGTCGCGCCCACAAGGTCCGCGGATCTGACCGCGTAGCCGTCCATCGCCGCGTTGTCCCAGGGCGGCAGGTCCGTGGTCGATCGAGCATCCTCGGCGGCCACCCGGCCGAGGGCATCGAAGATCCAGGCGGTCTCGGGCTCGGTCGGGCGGGGGATCGCGGCGAGGACCGTCTCGAGCGCCTCCTCGACCGTTCGCATCGGCTCATCACCCGCCTCGACCGGCGGCGGCACGTGCCCGCTCATCCGGTCGGCCGCGTCCGCGCCTGGACGGCGCGGCCGATCGAGCTGCGCGTGAGGACCCCCACGAGCCGCCCGTCATCGACGACCGGCAATCCATCCAGCCCGGAACGCTGGAGCTGTTCGATGGCAGGAACCAGCCGGTCCGTGCTGCCGAGGATTGGAAGCCGCGGCGGCTTCGCCATCAGGTCCTCCACGCGGGCCGTCTCCCTCGCCGCCGGCCGGAGCCGGCGGACCTGCCGGAACCCGAGGATGCCGACCACCTCGTCGCCGCGGAGGACCGGGATGGCGGTCGTCGGGACATCGCCGTCGAGCAGCTGGCCGGCCACGAGATCCACCGTCAGGCCCGGCTGGACCGTGGGGCCGTCGCGCTCCATGACATCGCCGACGGCGAGGTCCCCGATCAGGTCGTTGGCCCGCACGCGCTCGCGGATCGCCCGCGACGAGAGGAGCAGGAACCATCCGCTCAGGGCGATCATCGCGCCGTTCGCGACCTGGCCGACGAGGATCGCGGCCGCGCCGCCGACGACGACGAGCGAGGCCACGATGCGCCCGCTCGTCGCGGCCGCCTGCCAGCCGTCACGCTCGAGGCCGGTGCGGCGCCACGCAAACGCCCGGACGATCCGGCCCCCGTCGAGCGGATAGGCCGGGATCACGTTCACCAGGCCGAGGATCAGGTTCAGGACGGCCAGGACGGCGAGCACCTCCGCGACGACGATCGCGACCGACGCACCACCGGCCGCGATCGCCGTGGCCGCGATCGCGAGTCCGGCGCCGAGGCCGATGCTGGCCGCCGGGCCGGTGACGGCGATGGCGAGCTCGTCCCGCGGGTTCGGCGACGCCGGATCGAGGGGCGTGGCCCCGCCGAAGAACGAGACGACGATCGACCTGACCTCCACCCCGCGGCGGCGAGCGACGAGCGCGTGGCTCAGGTCGTGGGCGAGCGCGCTGGCGAAGAACCCGAACGCGATCACGCCCCCGAGGAGCCAGCGCACCACGGGCTCGACGGCCGGGTCCGACTCGGCGACCTGGGCCGTCGCGAGCGCCGCAACGAGGGCGACGACGAAGATCCAGCCGAGCTGGAGGCGGACCTCGATCCCGAGAATGCGAGCGACGGGAACGCCGATCATGCTTCCCCGCCGTCGCCCCGCAGGCGGCGCCCGGCAAGCCAGGCGCTCCCGAGCGCAAGGACCACCGTCACGGCCCCGACGGCGATCGCGGTCTCAGACCAGAAGACCTCCGGGAAGAGCTGGACGAGACGATCCGTCCGCGGATCGAACAGGTAGGTCCCTCCCGCGAAGAAGAGCCGATGGAAGACCTCGAACGCGGCGTCGAAGGCAACGGCCACCACCACCCCGGCAACGGCGATCAAGGCGGCGAGGCCGAGCCCACCGATCAGTATTCCTCGCCACGCGTCCCGGCGCGTCCAGTGCACCCCACCCCGGCCGGCGAGCCAGAACGCAACCGCGACGATCGCCAGACCCACCGCGGCCGCGCCGTAGAAGGCGCCGAAGACGTCACGAACGTCCTGCATGTGGGCTCGCTCCGCCGGCGAGAGCGCGGGCTCGCCGCCGAGCGTCACGTCGAAGTCCGGCGGGCCCAGCACGAGGTCCCCGAGGATCGCGTGGGTGACCGTCCGGACGTCCGTCTCCGAGAGGCCGGCCCACGCCGCGGATCCCGCCCGGCCCTGCTCGAAGTCCAACCAGGCCGGGCTCAGGAACGGCACGATCGCGACGGCGACCAGGAGGAGCGCCGTCGGGATCGCGACGGCCACGGTGCCGAGACGGGACGCGAGGGTCGATGAGGTCACGCCGGCCATGGTATCCCGGCCCCGCCGGCCGACCTCGCGGCTACTCCTCCTCCAGCGTCCGGGCCTGGTCCCACCAGCCCTCGAGCGTGAGGTCGGACGGTGTGGCCACGCTCAGCTCCGTGGCGGCCCGGGCCACGCGGGTCCGGAACGCGTCGAGGTCGACCGCCAGGATCGCGCGCAGCCCTTCGAAGCCGCCCTGGCTGAGCAGCATGTGCTCGGTCGGCCCGAAGCCCGCCAGGTTGAGCATGAGCGCCTCATCGCGCCAGGCGAGGACGTCGTTCGTCGAGGCGTCCACCTGGTCGGCGAGGTTCTGACGACGAGTCGGCGTCTCGCTGACCTCGAGGAGCAGTCCCGTGGTGAAGATGCCCTGGCGGTTGAGCCGCTCGAGGTGGACGGGCTCGATGCGGGACAGCTCGGTGATCGGCGGCACGGTCTGGTCGGGTCCTCGCAGCGGGGTGGGCTGGCCGTGGAGTCGGCGTGGAGATGATGCCACGACGGGGACTCCGCCGGTCGAGATCGGGCTCAGGTCCCGCGGTCGTCCTCGGCGATGTCTGGCCCCCCGGGGCCAGCGCTCCCGAGCGCGGCGGCCTCGCGCCGGAGCAGCTCCCAGGCCAGGGCCACGTGGCGATCCTCGGCGCGGATGTGCCCGAGGGCCACCCGGATCGCGAACCGGCCGGCCAGCCGCGTGTGAGACAGGAAGACCTTGCCGGTCGCGTTGACCGCGTCGAGCAACCGCGCGTTGACGTCATCGAGCCGTGCTGCCACCTCCGGCTGGTCGTCCCGTCCGGCGAGGTCGCGCGGCCGGTAGCGGAGGCAGACGACGGAGAACGACACCGGGGCGAGCCGCTCGAAGTCGGGGTTCGCGTCGACCCAGCCGGCGAGGGTCTGCGCCATCTCGAGGTGGCGCCGGATGCGGCGCCGGAAGCCCTCCAGCCCG
>DATIUS010000193.1:0-21761 GCA_035466655.1 Candidatus Sulfomarinibacteraceae bacterium | reverse complement strand
GACCGTCGCGAGGCGGCGGACGACGGCGTCCGGGCCGTCCGCGGCCGGTGTCGCGACCTGGTCGCGGTCGAGCGACCGCCAGGCATCGGCGTCGCGCTCGACGACCGCCCACTTGATGTTCGTGCCCCCGAGGTCGAGGCCAAGATGGCGGCTGGCGGGTCCGCGGGCGCTCACGTCGTTCGGTCGTTCACGTCGGTCAGGCTTCGCCGGTGACCCGGGTGTAGGCGGCCGCGACGGCGACGATGATCGACCCGAACAGGACCTGCCGGACCGCCTCCGGGTAGCCGAGCGACGACAGGAGCGCAGACAGGACGGCCAGGATCAGGGCCCCGACGATCGTCCCGGCGTAGCCACCGCGGCCGCCCATGATCGAGGTGCCGCCGATCACCGCCGCCGCCACGGACGGCAGGACGTATGAATCGGCGAGCGTCACGCTGGCGACGTTCGTCAGCCCGGACAGCAGGAACCCCGCGATCGCCGCCATGACCGCCGAGATGGTGTACAGCACGACCAGGACCTGCCACGCTCGCGCGCCGGACAGGCGCGCCGCGATCGGGTTGTCGCCGATGGCGTAGAGGAGCCGGCCGTACCCCGTCCGCCGGAGGCCGACGAGGATGAGGGCCGCGAGCGGCACGAACACGAGCAGGCTGTTGGGCACGACGCCCATGAGCGAACCGGAGCCGAGCCACCGGAGCTCATCGGGCGTCCCGCCCCCGGCCTGGACCATGACCAGCTGCCATGCGTTGGCCAGGCCGAGGACGACCAGGCCCATGCCGAGGGTCATGATCAGGGGGTGAACCCGGAACACCCCCACGCCGATGCCGGTGAACAGGCCGGCGATCGCCGCGATCACGAGGGCGACGACGATCCCGGTGGGTGTCCCGGGGCCTGAGACGAGCGTCGCCACGAAGAACCCGGACATCGAGGCGACCGCACCCACGGACAGGTCGATGCCGCCGGTCAGCATCGTCAGCGTCTGGCAGCCGGCGAGGATCGCCAGGGGCACGGCGGCGCGAAGCATGACGCCCACCCAGGAGGGGGTGACGATCCCCGGCCGGGCCATCTCGGACGCGACGACGAGGATGGCCAGCAGGGCGAGGAGCGGGATGAGCGGGCGATCGCGGAACAGGCTCCGCAACGCCGATGGACGGAACTGGTACTCGCGCTCGCCGGAGGCGCCGCCGGCGCCGTTCATGCTCGGGCCCTGCGCATCTGGATCAGGCTGCCGAACATGACCACCCCGACGAGGATGACCCCCTGCACGACGGTCGCGAGATTGGTGTTGACGTTGAGGAACGTCATGTCCGTCCGGATCAGCTGGAGGATCACGACCCCCACGATCGGGCCGAACACGCCGCCGCGACCGCCGGCGAGGCTCACCCCGCCCAGGACGACCGCGGCGACGCTCTGGAGGGTGTATCCGCCAGGGACCGGCGTGCCGATCCCAGTGCTCGCCACGAGGCTCAACCCGGCCACCGCCGCGAACAGGCCGGTCAGGACGTAGGCAAGCAGCTTCGTCCGGCCGACCGAGACACCGCTCCGGAACGCGGCCAGCCGGTCGGAGCCGATCGCATACAGCGAGATGCCGAGCCGCGAGCTGCGGACCGGTATCCACACGAGGGCCACGATGATGACCAGCGCGACCGCTGCCCTGGGGATCCAATCGTTGCCCACGGATCCCTTGAGCAGGTCCCTGAGCCAGACGGCGGACCCACCGCCGGGTGTCTTGAGCACGAGCAGCGCGCAGCCGGCCCAGACGAAGGACATCGCCAGGGTGACGACGATGTCCGGGACCCGGGTGATCACGACCAGGCTGCCGTTGACGGCGCCGAGCACGATGCCCAGGACGAGCACGCCCAGCACGACCGCGACCCCGAACTCCTCGCTCTGGCCTTTCATCTGCGAGGCGGCGACGACGCTCGTCAGGGCCATCATCGAGCCGATCGAGAGGTCGATCCCGCCGGCGATCACGACGATCGCCTGGGCGACGGCGGCGAGGGCGAGCGGCAGCACGGAGATGGCGAGGCCCCGGACTCCGGTGACCCCGTAGGTCGGCTGGATGGCCTTGGTGAACACCAGCAGGATGACGAGAAAGCCGAGCAGGCCGAATGTCCAGGCGTTGCGTCGCGCGGCCGACAGCAGCCGGTCGGACGTGCCGGAGCGGGCCTCGACCGGGGCCGTCTCGGCGCTCATCGGTCGGGCTCGTGCGGGGCCCGGCCCGGCAGGGAGCGTGCCGAATCGCCGGGCCCCTCGCCGGTGCTTTCGGCGGCTGCCGCTCCGGCAACGAGGAGCTCGGGCATGATCGCGTCCGACTTCAGGTTGTAGGCGGCGCGCAGGAGCGCCGCCTCGTCGGCTTCGGCCGCGTCGATCTCGGCGACGACGCGGCCGCCGAAGATCACGATGGCCCGGTCGCAGACGAGCTGGACCTCCTTGAGCTCCGAGGTGTAGAAGAGGACCGCCGCGCCGGCGTCCGCCAGGTCCCGGAGGAGCCGGTAGATCTGGTGCTTGGTCCGGATGTCGATCCCGCGGGTCGGGTCGAAGCAGAGCATCGTCCGGACGCCGCCGGCGACCCATCGTGCGATCGTGACCTTCTGCTGGTTGCCCCCCGAGAGGCGACGGACCTCGCCCCCGGCCCGGGCATCGATCTGCAGCGTTTCGACCGCCGAATCGACGGTCCGGCCCTCCCGACCGATGTCGATCAGGCCCCAGCTGAGGAGGCGGGCCACGAAGGGCAGGGCGATGTTCTCTCGCACCGAGCGCTGCATCAACAGGGCCTCGGCGCGATCGGCCGCGACGAACACGAGCCCGGCCCGGATGGCGTCCGCGGGATGACGCAGCGTGACGGCTGCGCCGTCCACGAGCAGCTCGCCGCTGCTTGGCCGCTCCGCGCCGGCGAGGATGTCGAACAGCTCGTCCTGTCCCTGTCCCTCGAGGGCGACCACCCCGAGGACCTCGCCCGGGTAGAGCTTGAACGTGCCGTCGATCAGCTTCGTGCCGTGGCCGAGGCCGCGGGCCGCGAGGCGTGGCGTGGCGTCTGCGGGGATCGGCCGCCGCTCGATCCGGTCGGCCTGGGCCGTCATGTCCGCCACGCTCTGGCCGAGCATGAGCTCGACGATGCGTTCCTCGGAGCCCGCCGTCACGTCGACGATGCCGACCGTCTCGCCCTCGCGCAGCACGGTCGCCCGGTCGCATACAGCGGCGATCTCGATGAGCCGGTGCGAGATGAAGATGACGGAGCGGCTCCCGCCGCGCTGATGGCCGATCACCTCGAGGACGCGCTCGGTCAGGTTCGCCGGCAGGGCGGCGGTCATCTCGTCCAGCATGAGGACGTCCGGCTCGATCGCCAGGGCCCGCGCGAGGTCGATGATCCGGAGCGAGGCGAGCGGCACGTGCCTGGCCATGCTCGAGAGGTCGAGCGACGCAAGGCCCAGCTCGCGGAGCCAGTGGCGGAAGGGCTCGAGCGGCGTGTCGGTCAGCCTGAGGTTGGACCGGATGTCGAGATCAGGGATGAGCGCCGGTTCCTGGTAGACGGACACGAGGCCGCCGCGACGGGCCTCGGCCGGTGAATGAACCGTGCGCGGCCGACCGCGCACCGCGATCGTGCCGCTGTCGGGATGGACCGCACCGGTCAGGATCTTGACGAGGGTGCTCTTTCCGGCGCCGTTGGCGCCCATGAGCGCGTGGACCTCGCCCGGGCGGACGGCGAGGGACGCCGACCTCAGCGCGACGACAGCGCCATAGGTCTTGGAGATCCCCGTCGCCTCGAGCAGGAGATCCGTGGCGGTGACGGTCATGGTGCCCGTAGGGTAGTCGGATAGGGAGCGGGGGATGCCGATGAATCGGCATCCCCCGAGTTGATCACGACCAGGGGAGGTCTACTCGCCCGGGCCCTTGCACGCAACGGCCTGCTCGCCGGTGTACGTGGTGTAGCCCTCGATCTGGAGGCCGAGCGGCCAGTTCGGATCGAGGCCGTCGACCTGCCAGGACGCGAGGAGCGCCCGGCCGGCGTCGGTCGTGTTCTCCGCCGCGACCGGCACCAGCAGCACGGTGTTCGGCTGGCTGGCGGACGGATCGGTCTCGACGGCCTCACCGTTCAGGAGCTTGAGCGCCAGGCCGACGCCGGCGCCGCCGACGGCGGCCGTGTTGGTCACGGCGACGCCCTCGAGGCCCGGGTAGCCGGCCGGATCCAGGAGCTGGGCGACGAACGCGCCGAGGTCGGCGCCGACGATCGGCACGAACGCCTTGCCGGCGGCCTTGATGGCGTCAACGACCTGCGAGTCCATGCCCGACGTCCAGATGCCATCCGTGCCGTCGTACTGGCCGCTGGACAGCCACTCGTTGATCAGCGTCGTGGTGGTCGCCGGGTCCCAGCCGGTGTGGACGCCGTCGATCGTCGGGAGGACCGTGATCCCCGGGTACTCGGCGAGCGCCTTCTGGAATCCGATGTGGCGGTCGCTGTCGGCCGGGTGGCCGGCGAACCCGCGCATGTAGTAGACGTTGCCCGTGCCGCCCAGCTTCTCGAACAGCCACTTGGCGCCGAGGTAGGCGTAATCAATCTGGTTGTTGTAGAGGTTGTACGTATCCGGGTTCGTGACGTACGCATCCACCGAGATGGTCAGGATGCCCGCGGCGTTGGCTTCCTCGAGCGCCGGGTTGAGGGCCTCAGGATCGTTCGGGTTGAACACGATCGCGTCGACGTCCTTCGCGATCAGGTCGCGGATGTCCTGGAGCTGGCCGGCAGCGTCCGTGTTGCGGTGGATCGTGGTGAGCTCGGAGACCTGGCCGGATGCCAGTGCCTGGGCCTTGGCGGTGCAGACCTGCTCCTCGCGGAAGCCGTTGCCCACGCCGCCGGCGTTCGAATACCCGATCTTCCAGGTCTTCGGGGCCTCGGTCGGGGCCTCGGTGGCCGCAGGCGCCTCGGTGGCCGCGGGCGCCTCGGTCGCCGGGGCCGCGGTGGCTCCGCCGCCGCAGGCCGCAGCGATCATCGCGAGCGCGGACGCGGCGACCAGCAGCCTCGCTCGAACCGTTCCGTTTTCGATCATGCGTTGTCCTCCTCCAATGGCCGGCGCGCCATCGTGGCCGCCCGGCGGACTGCGAAGCCCCCGCGCACGGGGGAGCGCTGGCCTCTCCTCGTCATTCACCTCCTGGTCGTGAATCGCCGCCGGCGGGGCCGGGGGCACCGGCGATGGCGCGAGCGACTCGGCGTGCGTGTTCGCGATAGGCCTCGTCGAACAGGATCCGTGAGCGTTCCGCGCCCACGACCGAGGCCCGGGTGATGGCCGGCGGCATTGTCCCACGCGCAACGAGCAGCTGGGCGGTCCGCACCTTGATGCAGTTCACGATCGTCACGGCCGCAACGGTGGAGCCGGGCCCGATCGGCGTGTCCAGGCCCTCGATCTCGACGAGGGCGTCAGCGTGCGGCGAGCACAGGTCGATGACGAGGTCCGCCTCATCGAGCAGCCGCCGGCCGGACAGCGGCTCGGGATCGCTCGACAGGGACTGGGCGACGGACGTGACCGCGATCACCCGGAGCCCGCGCCGGCGTGCCCCGCGGGCCATCTCGACGGGGACGGCCGTGGTCCCGCCCGCCGAGAAGACGATCATGACGTCGCTCGGTCCGAAGCCGAAGTTGTCGAGGATGACCTCGGCGAGGCCCGGCGTCCGCTCGATGAACATCGCCTGGCGCTGGCCGTTGGCGCCCACGACCTGGGTATGGAACGTCATCGACAGCTCGACGAGCGGGTTGAACCCCGGATACGAGCCGTAGCGCGGGAACATCTCCTCGACCGGGATTCGCGAGTGGCCGGTCCCGAACAGGTGCACGAGCCCGTCGCTTGCGATGGCCTCGGCGCACCATTGGCTGGCAGTCTCCATGGCGTCCGCCTGGGTCGCTGCGAGGCGGTCCAGGATCGGTCGGGCGTGGGCCAGCCAGGTCAGCACGGGCGCGCCCGCGGAGGTGCTCAAGGGCAGGCCGTCCCGGGCGTCGCGCCTGTCGTCGCCGCGCGTCCCCATCAGTACTCGCCCTCGGCGGACCCGGGACCTGCCGCGACCGGCGCTGCACCGGCCTTGCGGGCCCGGAAGTCGTCGATGATCGCCTGGGTCGCGGTGGCGCCGATCCGGGTCGTGCCGAGCGCCATCACCTCGAGCAGGGCATCGAGCGTCCGGACCCCTCCCGCGGCCTTGACCTGGACGTGGGGCGAGGTGTTCGCGCGCATGAGCCTGAGGTCGTCGTGGGTGGCGCCGCCGGGCGCGAACCCCGTGGACGTCTTCACGAAGTCGGCACCCGCCGCCTCGGACAGACGGCAGGCCCGGATCTTCTCATCGTCGGTCAGGTAGGCATTCTCGAAGATGACCTTCACGATGGCGCCGGCCGCGTGAGCGACGTCCACGACAGCGGCGACGTCGGCCCGGACGTCATCGTCCCGACCGGACTTCAGGGCCCCGATCTGGATGACCATGTCGAGCTGCGTGGCGCCATCCGCGAGGGCCTGGCGCGCCTCGAAGACCTTGGTCTCGGTGCGGTGGTTGCCGTGCGGAAAGCCGATCACCGTTCCGACGCCGACATCCGTCCCGGCGAGGATCGCCGCCGCCCGGCGAACGTCCGCGGGACGGACGCACACGGATGCGACGTCGTACGCCGCGGCGAGCCGGCAGCCGTCCTCGATGAAGGCGTCGTCGAGCTCCGGCCGCAGAAGCGAGTGGTCGATCGTCTTGGCGATGTCGTGTTCGGTGAGGTTGTCGATCGAGAGCGTCATGGTCCGGGTGCCTCGGGTGTCAGTGGCAGTACGGCCGCAGGATGTCCCGCGCGATGAGGAATCCCTGCTTGACCTTGAGGTCGGCGCCTTCGAAGCGCCGATCTTCGTGTTCGATGATGCAATCGCCCTCGAATCCGGCCCGATAGAGCTCGGAGAAGACGGCGGACCAGTCGACCTCTCCGAGGCCCGGGATCCGCGGGATCTGCCAGCCCATCCCCATCGAGAAGACGCCGCGCTCGTACAGGCCGTCGCGATCGATCATCAGGTCCTTGGCCTGGAAGTGGAGGACGTGCGGTCCGAACTCCTTGAGGAACCGGCGGATGTCGATCATCTGGAGGATCAGGTGGCTCGGGTCGAAGTTGAGCCCGACCGTGCCGCCCCACTGTTCGAGAATCCGCCGCCACATCCGCGGGCTGGTCGCGATGTTGTGGCCGCCCGGCCACTCGTCGTACGAGAACAGCATCGGGCAGTTCTCGAGCGTGAGCTTTCGGCCGTGGTCGTTCGCGAAGGCGACGATGTCCGGCCAGACCCGGAGCGCCTCCTCCCAGTTCTGGTCCTGGTTCTTCGAGCCGTCGCCGCCCATGAACGTGTTCACGAGGGGCACGCCCATCTTCTCGGCCGCCGTGATCACGTGCTTCAGGTGCCCGATCACCGCCTCGCGATGGGCCGGGTCGGGATGGAGCGGGTTGGGGTAGAAGCCGAGCCCCGAGATCGCCAGGCCGCGGGAGGCGATCGCGTCCGCGATCTCCGTCGCCTGCGAGGCGGAGAGATCGGCCACGTCGATGTGGCTGGTCCCCGCATACCGGCGCGTGGCGCCGCCCGTCCGCGGCCAGCAGGCGATCTCGAGGACCTCGAAGCCCGCGGCGGTGGCCCAGTCGGCCACCTCCAGGAGCGGTGTCTCGGGGAACGGAGCGGTCAGGAAGCCGAGCTTCATCGGGGTGCCTCCGGGGTCGTGAAACGGTCGACGTCCACCCAGCGCCCCTCGCCGGCGCTCCGGGCGATGGCGTCGTTGACGAGCATCTCATCGTGGCCGTCGGCGAATGTCGGGTAGGCCGGGCGGGACGCTGGCCGCCCGGCGCCGACGTCCGCGTAGACGGCCCGGAAGTGGGCGCAGAAGGTGTCGAAGAACCCCTCGACATGGCCGCCGGGCAGGGCGGCCGCCGCCCGCCCGCCCGAGTTCATGAGCGCCGGGTTGCGGATCAGGATCTCGTTGGGTCGATCGCGGTGTCCGATCCATGCCTGATCCGGCTGTTCGGAATCCCAGGCCCAGGCCGACGCCGATCCGTCGATCTCGTACTGGAGCGAGTTCTTCCGCCCCGGGCTGATCTGAGAGATGCCCACCGCGCCGCGGGCCCCGCCGTCGAACCGGAGCAGGATCATGGCCGCGTCCTCGGTCGCGATCCGCCGGGGGGCCGTGTCCGAGGGCCGTTCCGTCGAGAAGGTCTCGACCGGCCCGGTCGGCTCGTGACGGGTCGGGATGAACGTGCTGAGGTCCGCCATGACCGAGCGGACGCGCTGGCCGGTCACGAAGGTCATCAGGTCGAGCCAGTGCGACCCGATGTCCCCGACTGCCCTGAGCGCGCCACCTCGCTCCGGTTGGAGGCGCCAGTTCCAGTCGCTCTCGTAGAGGAGCCAGTCCTGGAAGTAGCGGCCGGTGACCAGCCGGACCTCGCCGAGCCCACCGGCTGCGACGAGGTCGCGCACGTGCTGGTTGAGCGGGTAGTACCGGATGTTGAAGTTCGTGGCGTTGACCCGGCCGGTCTCCGCCGCGAGGGCGACCAGTTCCGAAGACTCGAGAGCGGTCATCGCGAGCGGCTTCTCGCAGACCACGTGCTTGCCGGCGGCCAGGGCGGCCCGGGCCTGGGGGAGGTGCAGGTCGTTCGGGGAGGTGACGTGGACGACATCCACCCGGGGATCCGCAAGGAGCTCGTCCAGGCCGGGGTAGGCATGACGGACCCCGAGCGAGTCGGCCCGTGCCCGGGTGCGTTCCGGGCTGCTGCCCAGGACGCCGCGCACGTCGACGCCGATGCGTCGCAGCGCCTCGACGTGGACGGTCCCGATGAACCCGGTCCCGATCACGGCGGCCCCGATGCCGGTGCGCTCCGCGTCGCTCAGCGTCTCACTCCTGTCGAACTGGTCTGGGCAGCCTGGATGGGGCAGCGGAACGCACGAGCGGGGCCTCACGCGGACGGGGACCCCGAGCGGCCCGTGGGACGCGACGCGTGGCGCCGTTCCCCCCGATCGTACTTTGACCTGTCAAGTGCAAAAGTCGCCCCAGGCAGCGGACCGAGCGTCGTACCATCGGCCCATGACCGGGGACGTCGTTCCGGAGGCCGAGCGCTCACCGCTGCCGGACGAGATCCTCGACGCCCTCGTCGCCGTCCTCGACGAGATCCGCCTGGGCCGGTCGAGCTCACGCTCCGAGATCGTGGCCAGGACCGGGCTCGGGCGGGCCATCGTGGCGCGGCGGGTCGGCGAGCTCATCGACCGCGGGCTCGTGACCGAGGACGAGATCGGCCCCAGCACGGGGGGCCGGCCACCTCGGCAGCTGTCCTTCCGCGCCGACGCCGGTCACGTGCTCGTCGCCGACCTCGGGGCGACCAGCATCGATGTCGCCATCACCCGGCTCGACGGCCGGATCCTGGGCCACTTCGACGAGCCGGCCCGGATCGAGGCCGGCCCCGAGGTCCTGCTCGACCGGGTGGACGCCCTGTTCGCCTCGCTGCTGGCGACGACCCAGGCCATCCCGGGCCGGCTGTGGGGGATCGGCATCGGCGTCCCGGGGCCGGTGGAGTTCGGCACCGGGCGTCCGATCTCGCCGCCGATCATGCCCGGCTGGGACCGGTACCCGATCCGCGAACGCTTCGCCGCCCGGTATGACGCGCAGGTCTGGGTGGACAACGACGTCAATGTCCTCGCGCTCGGGGAGTGGCGCTCCGGGGTCGCCGCGGGCCACGACAACGTGGTCGTGGTCAAGGTCGGGACGGGCATCGGGGCCGGCATCATCTCGGACGGTCGGCTCCACCGGGGCGCGCAGGGCAGCGCCGGCGACGTCGGGCACATCCAGGTGACGGACGACCCGACCGTGGTCTGCCGGTGCGGGAACGTCGGCTGCCTCGAGGCCCTGGCCGGTGGTGGCGCCCTGGGTCGGGACGGCGAGGCGGCGGCCGAAGAGGGGCGGAGTCCGCGGCTCCGGGTCGTGCTCGACCAGCGCGGCTCCGTGAGCGCGGAGGACGTCGCCCGGGCCGCATCGTTCGGCGATCCGGTCGCCCTGCGGCTGCTCCAGGTGGCCGGCCGGCGGGTCGGGTCGATGCTGGCGAGCGTGGTGAACTTCTTCAACCCATCGCTGATCGTCATCGGCGGCGGCGTCGCGAACTCGCCCGACCAGTTCATCACCGCGATCCGCGACGCGGTCTACCGGCGGTCGCTGCCGCTGGCCACCCGGGACCTCCTCATCCAGCGGTCGTCGCTCGGCAACCTCGCCGGGGTGATCGGTGCGTCATCGATGGTCGTGGACCAGCTCTTCGCGCGAGCGTCGCTGGCCCACTGGATCGAGGCCGGCGATCCGACCGGCACCAATGGCCCCGCGCCCACCCAGGCTCGCTGACCCGACTTCAGCGCTCCCGATCGAGCCCCGATTCGCAGGCCCGCCGTCACCGTCCACGGAGCATCAGGCGGCGGTCCGCCTCCCGCGACGTCCGCCGTTCGATCGGCCGATCGGTTCACCCACCGGCGACCACGCGGTCCGTGAAGTCGCCGGTCGCCTCGTCCTTCAGGATGAGCTTGTGCCGGCCGTCGGGCAGGATCTCGCGCTTGATCACGACCTGCCCCTCGAATCGCTCCGCCGTCGAGGCGATCCGCGGCGTGGCACCCCCGCGCCACTCGAGCTCGACCGGTGCCCAGGCGCCGGTCCGGGCCGAGCGGTAGCAGGCGTCCATGATCGCGTTGACGATGTAGCCGTCGTAGAACGTCTCCTGCGGCGCCGTGCCGGCATCGTGCGCCCGGAACATGTCGGTGAACATGTCGACGTAGCCGAGCTCGGAGACCTCGTCCCCGACGGGGAAGAGCCAGCCGGCGCTGGCCTCGGACTTCTCGGCGACGTAGCCGCTCCCGCCGCCGGCGGAGAACATCTCGAAGCCCGTCCGCAGGAAGTGGTTCAGCCAGATCGTGCCGTGCGTCCCGGCGACCTCGTCGCGGAGGTCCATCCCGCCCCGGAACGTCCAGCTCACCTCGAACTGTCCGACCGCCCCGGACTCGAAGCGGATGAGTGCGACGGCGTTGTCCTCGTCGGCGATCGGATGGACGAGCGTGTCCGTGTGGCACATCACGTCGATCGGCCGGTTTCCCTTCCCGACGAAGTTCCGGATGATCTCGATGCAGTGGCAGCCGAGGTCGATGATCGCGCCCCCGCCGGTGAGCCGGCCATCCCAGAACCAGGCGCTGTGCGGGCCGGGGTGGGTCTCGCGGGAGCGCACCCAGGTCACGTCCCCGATCGCGCCGGCCCCCACGGCGGCGATCGCCTTGAGCGTCTTGGGCGTGTAGCAGAGGTCCTCGAGGTAGCCCGCGAAGATCCCGGCCGACTCGACGATCTCGAGCATCCGGCGCGCCTCCTCGGCCGTCCGGCCGAGCGGCTTCGTGCACAGGACGGCCTTGCCGGCCTTCGCCGTGAGCGCGATCGCCTCCTCGTGGAGGAAGTTCGGGAGCCCGACGACGACGAGATCGGTGTCCGGGTGGTTCACGGCGGCCGCCATGTCGGCCGTCGACTCGGGGATTCCCCAGCGCTCGCGGAACGCCGCGCCGCGCGCTTCGCTCCGCGAATAGACCACGCGAACCCGGTCGCGGCCGCGTCCGGAGTGCAGCGTGTTCGTATAGAAGTCCCCGATGAGCCCGGTCCCGAGCATGGTGATGCTGTGGGCCTTCATTCCCGATCCTCCTCTGCAAACGCGAACGCACGGGCTGGATTGTCGACAAGGAAGCGCCGTCGGATCGACGCGTCGAGGCCGACCGCCTCGAGCAGGTCGCTGAAGCCTCGGAGCAGCCAGGCGAGGCCGGGTGCCCCGCCGTACGCCCGGAGGTAGCCCTGGCGAGCCGCGTCCAGGCCGAGCATCACCTGCCCGGCGCTGCCGTCCTCGACCGCCCATCGAAGCAGCTGGATCGTCCCGTTGTCCCGTCCGGCCCAGCGGAACGCCTGGTCGTAGACGGCGAACGCCCCGGTCGCGAGCAGCTCGCGGTGGTAGCCGCGGTCAACGACCTTGTCGACGTGGCTGAGCGAGATCCGGTCGGCCCGCACGCCCGCATCGATGAGGACGCGGACCTGCTCGACCGCGCCGGTGCCGCCTTCGCAGTGCGTGTGGACCGGGACGCCGGTCCGGGCGTGTGCCGCGGCGGCCGCCCGGAAGATCGGGAGGTCGCGGGCCGACGGGCGATCCTGGCTGCCGCCGACCTTGACGATCCCGGCCCGCACGTTCGTCCGCCGGATGATCGGCCCGCCGTAGTCGCGCTCGTCGATGCCGACCTCGACGTCGGCGACGAAGAGGTCGGCAAGCTCGTCCTCGGACGCGCGGCCGCTCCAGTGGGACGGCCCGTAGAACTTCTCGTGGTGGATGCCCGTCGCGGCCACGACGTGGACGCCGGTCCGGCGCGCGAGCTCGGCGAGCAGCAGCGGGTTGCGGCCGCAATCGGCCGGCAGGGCATCGATCGCCGTCCGGAGGCCGGCCGCTGCGGCATCGGCGATCTCGGCCGCGAGCCGATCCGCGTCGGCGAGGCGGAATTCGGCCGACAGGTCGACGACGTGTCCGGCATCGATCACGAGGTGCTCGTGCGCGTAGGTGACGCCCAGCTCCACCGGTGCAACGTCACCGAGCACCGTCCGGACGAAGCTCATCCTCCGCTCCCGGCAGCGGCCCCCGCCGGCTCCAGGATGGCGCCGTCCGCGGCCAGGCGGGCCCGGAGGGCATCGGGGCTGACGTCGCGCGGCGCGGTGCCGCTCGCGACCGCCATCGCGGCCGCGGTCCCGGCGGCCTGGCCCATGGCCATGCACTGGGCCATCGATCGCACCGAGGCGTGGGCATCGTGCGTCGCGCTGAAGCAGCGACCGGCCACGAGGACGTTGGCGGCATCGCGGACGACGAGCGTCCGGTATGGGATCCCGACTGTCGCGGCGGGCGGCAGGTAGGCCCACGTCGTCCCGGCGCCGGCGACGTGGTCCTCGATCGGCGCCCCGCACAGGCCGATCGCGTCGTCGAACGAGCGGGCGGACAGGACGTCGTCGCGGGTCAGCCGGTAGTCGCCGTAGACCCGGCGCGTCTCGCGGACGCCGATCCCCGTCCCGAGCGCGACGAGCGATGCCGCCTCGTAGCCGGGCACCCGGTCGACGAGGAAGCGGACGTACTCCAGGGCCTGGCGCCGCCCGGCGATCTCGGCCGCCGTCAGGAGGTCCGGGTCGGAAGCGTTGGCGACTCCGCCGCCATCGCTTCGGTACGACGGAAGGCGCGTCATGACCGTCGCCGTCATGCCGTCCACGGGCGTGATGTGGTCGCTGCCCTCGAGGCGGGGCAGGTCGTAGGCGCCCGAGGCCGCCGCCTCGGCCATCAGGCCGTGGAGCCGGGCCGTGGAGATCGTGCGACGCCGGGCGACGTCCACGTTGGCCATTCGGAAGGTGGTCGTGAGCGCCTGGGCGGGTTCGAGGTCGCCGGCCAGCTCGTAGCCGAAGCCGGCGTGATGGCACAGGTCGGCGTCGCCGCTCGCGTCGATGAAGACGCGGGCCTTGACGCGGCGAAGGCCGGCCTTCGTCGCGACGAGGACCGATTCGACCCGGCCGTCGTGGACCTCGGCGTCCTGGACGAAGGCGTGGAGCAGGATCCGGGCACCCGCCTCCTCGACGAGGCGTTCCCAGGCCACCTTGAGGTGCTCGGCGAGATACGTGACGCCGGTTCCGGCGCCGTAGGTGTTCGGCCGCTCGACGACCGGCCCGAGTGCCCGAAGCGCCGCGACGACCCGGTCCGCCACGCCGCCGACGACCTTGAGCGGCTCCACCCCCGGCGTGTAGAACCCGTAGAACGTGTCGAGCACCGCGGTGCTCGTCCCGCCCAGGAACGGCAACTTCTCGACGAGGACGACCGAGGCGCCGGCATCCCCCGCGGCGATGGCCGCGCTGGAGCCCGCGGAGCCGGAACCGACGACGCACACGTCGGCCTCGGCGGCGAGCGGCGCGACGACGCTCATGGGGCGGGGGAGCGGTCGGGCGGGGCGGCCCCCGCGGCCCCCGGCAGGGGATCCGGCGAGGCGGAGACGACCGACCATCCGCCGTCGACCTTGAGCAGCTGGCCGGTGACGGCCCGCGACTCGTCCGACAGGAGGTAGACGGCCGCGTGCGCCACCTCGATGGGATCCATCAGCTCGCCGGCAAGCGGCTGCTTGCGGCGTGCGAACGCCCGGATCGCCGGGTCGGCGGCCGCCCGGCGGGCCATCGGCGTCTCGGTCAGGCCCGGCGCCACGACGTTGACCCGGATCCGGTCGGGGACGTAGGTGGCCGCCATCGCCGTCATGAGCGCCGTGATCGCACCCTTCGCCGCCGCGTAGGCATGGGTCGCGAAGAACTCGGGCGCCGGATCGGTCGCGGTGACACTGCCCATCAGGAGGATCGAGCCGCGCGTGCCGGACTCGTTCGGCGGCTGGGCCCGCATCCGGCGGACGGCCTCGCGGCAGACGAGCGCCTGGGTCCGCAGGTTGAGCGCGAGCGTCGCCTCCCAGGCCGCGCCGCCGACCTCGTGGATCGGACCGTCGCCGAACCGCCGCCCGCTGCCGCCGGCCACCGAGAAGAGCCCGTCGATCCGCCCGAAGGCTTCGACGCACGCGTCGACCACGGCCGCCACCTGGCCCTCGTCGGTCAGCTCGGCGGCGTGATGGGCCGCGGGCCCGCCGTTCGACCGGAGCCGGTCGACGAGCGCCCGGCAATGGTCCTCGGAGCGTGAGGTGACGAAGACCGAGGCGCCCTCGGCCGCGAAGCGCTCGGCCGACGCGGCGGCGATCCCCGTCGACCCGGTGACGAGGCAGACACGGCCGGCGAGTCGGTTCATCCGCGGGCGCCGCTGGTCATGCCCGCCCCGCGACCGCCGCCACGAGCGCTCGGCGCCCGGCCGCGTCGGCCCGGACCAGGGCGCTGCCGACCCCGACGGCGACGGCACCCGCGTCGAGGAAGGCGCCCGCGTTGGCCGCGTCGATCCCGCCCGTGGCGATCGTCTCGATCTCCGGCATCGGCCCGACCAGCTCGCGCACGTGCTGCGGCCCGAGGGACGAGGCCGGGAAGAGCTTCACGAACGTCGCCCCTGCGCGCCACGCGGCATCCGCCTCGGTCGGGGAGTACGCCCCCGGCACGAACGGCAGCCCGGCGGCAAGGGCCGCCCGGAGGACGGCATCATCGAGCACCGGGCTGACCCCGAAGTCGGCTCCCGCCGCGAGTGCGGACCGGAGCTGGACGAGGGTCCGGATGGTCCCGGCACCGACCAGGTGGCGGCTCTGGCCGTCGGCTTCCAGTGCCCCCCGGCACGCGACGAGGTCGTCCGCGGCCGACGGGGCGTCGAAGGTGATCTCGAACGCCCGGACTCCCTCGTTCGCCAGCTCCCTGACGAGCGCGACCAGATGGGCCGCCGGCGAGATCCGCCGCAGGATCGCGACGAGACGAGCCTCCCGGATGATCGTCGCGACCTCCGAATCGCGGAGGCTGTCGGTCCTGCTCGTGGCGGTCGGGTCCATCGGCGTCGATGGTAGATCGGATGGCCGGCGGTCGGTCCGGCTCCCGCGGAGCGCATCGGCTCGAAACCGCATCGGCTCGAAAGCGTGTCGGCTCGAAGGATCGCCGTGACCGGTACGATGTGCGCTCAACCTGCCGGCTCGACCGGCCCACCGGGAGCCACCATGAAGCTCTTCCTCGACACCGCCGACCTTGCCGAGATCCGGACCGTCGCCCGCTGGGGCGTCCTCGACGGGGTCACGACGAACCCGACCCTGTTCGCGAAGACGACCGGGATGACCTACGACGAGGTTCTCGCCGAGATCTGCACGATCACGACCGGTCCGGTCTCCGCCGAGGTCATCGCCGACGACGTCGAGGGGATGCTGGCCGAGGGCCGGCACTTCGCGAAGATCGCCGACAACATCGTCGTCAAGGTGCCGATGTCCGAGACCGGACTCGAGGCGATCAGCCGGTTCGCGGCCGAGGGCATCTCCACCAACTGCACGCTGATCTTCTCGGCCAACCAGGGCCTCCTCGCCGCGAAGGCCGGCGCGTCCCTCCTGTCGCCGTTCGTGGGTCGACTGGACGACATCAACGAGGACGGGATGATCGTCATCCGCGAGCTCGCGGACATCATCCGCTTCCACGAGCTGGACGCCGAGGTCCTCGCGGCATCGATCCGCCACCCGCGTCACGTGACGGACTCGGCGCTGGCCGGGGCGCACGTCGCGACGCTCCCGTTCAAGGTCTTCCAGCAGATGGTCCGCCACCCGCTCACGGACAAGGGGATCGCCCAGTTCCGGGCAGACTGGGAAGCCGCCCGCGCCGCGCTCGCCGCGGCCGGCAAGCGCTAGCCGCGCGACGCGGCCGCTCGCCGCGGCCGGCCGGGGCTGCTCGCGCTGCCGAGCGGAGCAGCCGCCGCTCTGCCCGGGTCGCCACTCCCTTCGCGAGCCTCCGCTCGGCTCGTCACTGTTTCTGTCGGTGACAGGATCCTCACGAACACGCACGGGCCCTCTCGAGATCGAACAGATTCCCGTATGAACCGCGACCCCATCACGTTGCTTCATGCGGAGGGCGTCACTCAGGGAAACAAGCCGAGCGGTTGCGGGCACGGGTCTGGTGACCGGCCGTGGATTCACGCGGGTTCGGGCGCGCCTGCGACGGCTCGGCGGCGCGGGCACGTAGCCGCCGGGCCGCCGGGCAGGTGCTACTCCCTGGGCCGAGTGCCCACGTGCAGCGTGACCATGCCGAACGTGAGTGGCGTCCAGGAGACATCGATGAGGCCGGCCTGCCGCATCAGGCTGGCGACCAGGTCCGGCGGCGGGTAGGCGCGAACGCTGGCGACCAGGTAGCGATACGCGTCCGCCTGGCCAACGGCGCGGGCGATCGCCGGGACCGCCCGCTCGAACCAGACCCTGCCGAGACGTCCGGCGAGCGAGCGCGGACGAGCGATCTCCAGGCAGACGATGCGCCCACCGGGCCGGACGACGCGGGCCATCTCGGCGAACCCTCGTGCGTAGTCGGGCAGGTTCCGCATCCCGAAGGCGATCGTGGCGGCATCGAAGGTGGCGTCCTCGATCGGGAGCGCCAGGGCGTCCGCGACGACGAACTCGAGCCACGGCACGCCGGATCCGCCGACCCGTGCACGTTCGATCATCCGGGCGGAGATGTCCACGCCGACGACCCGTCCGAGCGGCCCGACCTGGGCGGCGAGGCCCCGGGCGAGCTTGCCCGTGCCGGTCGCGATGTCGATGGCGGCCATCCCCGGCCGCAGGCCTGCCGCGGCCACGGCACGCCGCCGCCAGCGAGGCTCCTGGAATCCCGAGATGACCGCATTCATGCCGTCGTACACGGGGGCGATCCGGTCGAACATCGCGCCGACCTCGGCGCTCGTGGCGCTGTTACCGCGCGGCGCGCCGCCGCCGGAGGAGGTGCCACTCGGGGGCGGGAGAGGAGGGACGGGTGCGGTCATCTGGGCCGGACCGATGCTACGCCGACGACCATGAGCACGATGCTCCCTTGAGCAGCAGACAACGTTTCGGGTGCCGGTCGTCGGATCCGTGTTCCGTGGTCACGGCTTCGAACCGGGTGCCGGGTCGTGGAGCCTCGATTGGATCGGATTGTTGACCGGTGGACACGGAGCCAACCGCTCCGCCTCGAAACCTTGACCCGTGGTCAAGACCGACCAGGGCAACGCGCTCTGGCAGCACGCCAAGGCCCGGTGCGGCCTGGGGCCGGGCACCACGTCCGAGTGCCCGCTCCCCTCGGGCGAGATCGTGCAGGACGTCGGGACGAGGACGGCGCATTGACGGCCCGCCGGACGCGGTCCATACTCCGGCTACCCCATCGGTCCGCGCCGCGGAGCCTTCCCGCGCGGTCGAATCCCTACCTTGCACGTGCAGGCGGCCCCTTCTCGATGCCCATTCCCGATCAGCGATCCCGAAACCGCCGTCCCCGCCGTCGAAATCCCGTCGGGCGCGCGCCCGTGAGCGAGTTCGAGGAGCTGCAGGAGCTCGAGGCCGCCCGGGAGCGGAACGACCTGGACGTCGCCGACCTCCTCGAGATGAGCCTGCCGGAGCTCCGCCAGGTCGGGCGCGAGCTCGCGATGGACACCCGCACGGAGGACCGCAAGGACGATCTGGTCGATCGCATCCTCCAGGCTCAGACCGAGCGCGCCGGGCATGCCTATGCGACCGGGATCCTCGACATCGTCGACGAGGGCTACGGGTTCATGCGCCGTCACGGTCTCCTGCCGAGCCCCGACGACGTGTACGTCTCGTCAAGCCAGGTACGCCGCTTCGCCCTCCGGATCGGCGACCGCGTCGCGGGCGCGGTCCGCGCGCCGCGCGAGCAGGAGAAGTACTGGGGCCTGCTGCGGGTCGATTCGGTCAACGGCGTCGACATCGAGACCGCCCGGCGGCGCCCCGTCTTCGGCGACCTCACCCCGGTCCATCCCGACGAGCTGATCAACCTCGAGAGCGACCCGAAGAACCTCAGCCAGCGCCTCGTCAACCTGGTCAACCCGATCGGCAAGGGCCAGCGGGCGCTCATCGTCAGCCCGCCCAAAGCCGGCAAGACGATGCTCCTCAAGAACATCGCCAACGGGATCACCGCGAACTACCCGGACATCCTGCTCATGGTCGCCCTCATCGGCGAGCGGCCGGAGGAGGTCACGGACATGCGACGGAGCGTCAAGGGCGAGGTCATCTCCTCGACCTTCGACGAGCCGACCGAGAACCACACCCACGTGGCCGAGATGGCCCTCGAGATCGCCAAGCGCCAGGTCGAGACCGGCCGCGACGTCGTGATCCTGCTCGACTCGATCACCCGTCTCGCACGGGCATACAACCTGGCGCTGCCGCCCTCGGGTCGCACCCTGTCGGGCGGCATCGATCCGATCGCGCTCTACCCGCCCAAGCGGTTCTTCGGTGCCGCCCGGAAGATCGAGGAGGGTGGTTCCCTCACGATCATCGCGACGTGCCTCGTGGACACCGGCTCCCGGATGGACGACGTGATCTACGAGGAGTTCAAGGGGACCGGCAACTCGGAGCTCATCCTCGACCGGAAGCTCGGCGAGAAGCGGATCTTCCCAGCCATCGACGTGATGCGCTCCGGGACCCGCCGCGAGGAGCTGCTCCTCGAGGAGGGCACCCTCAAGATGGTCTGGACGATGCGCCGGATGCTCTCTGCGGTCGGCACGAACGAGGGGATCGAGCTCCTGCTCAACCGCCTCGCCAAGACGGACACGAACGTCCAGTTCCTCGCCGGTCTGACCAAGAGCCTCGACCAGTAGGCCAAAGGACCCGGTCTACCCGGGCCGTCCGGACGTTTGCGTCGCCCGGAAGGGGCGTGGTAAGGTCCGCCAGTCGTCGAAGCCTGCGGAGGAGCAGGCTTCGGCTGCCACGCACGAGAACCCCAGCTCGAAGAGTCGCGACCCCCCGACGGTCCAACCCCCCGAGCCTCGCGTCCCTCGTCGACGCACCCGGGCCGTCCTCGCAGGAGACCGTATTGCTGAACGCCCCGGCCGGCGCGTTGCGCGCGATCGCGCGCCTCCGCCCGACCAAGAGCGAGCCGACCGCGCGAGCCACCCGCATGCACCGCCGATCGGTCGGCGTGGCGCGGGGCTTCGCCGCGCGGGTCTCAGGGCTCACCCGGGGCGTTCGCCTCGCCTCCCGACCGGGCCAGCTCACGTTCTCGGCGTCCCTCCGTCGCGGCCTCGTTGTCCGGCTCGCCTCGGAGCGCATGGTCCCGGTCGCCGCTGCGCTCGTCGTGCTCGCCGCGTCGGTCGTCAGCTTCCAGCCGACCGCCGCGCAGCCGGTCGGCGATACGCGTGCCGGCGGTGCGGAGGTCCGGCTGGCCATCGGCGGCGGGCCCGTCGACGGCGGTCCGCTGGATGCGGCGTCGGGCAATTCGATGGCGGTCGGTGGCGTGCTGGCCGGCCGGGCCGTCAAGGAAGACGTCATCGGCACTGGTGGTGCCGACGTCCGGCCACCGGACGGCTCCGCCGACGACGGCACGATCTACAAGCCGGTGGCGGTCAACACGACCGTCCAGGACGGCAGGGAGCTCCTCCAGACCTATACCGTCAAGCCGGGCGACACCCTGACCGGCATCGCGAGCCGCCACGGCGTCTCGATGATGACCGTCTGGTGGGCGAACAAGCTCACCAGCAAGGACGACCTCCACGTCGGCCAGAAGCTCGTGATCCCGCCGGTCAACGGGATCGTGGTGACCGTCAGGGACGTCGACACGCTCGATTCGCTGGCTGCTCGCTACAAGGTGGATCCGGCCGAGATCCTCGCCGTCAACGGCCTCGACGATCCGAACCTCATCATCGGCCAGACGCTCACGCTGCCCGACGCGGTCGGGGCCCCCATTCCGACGCCGAAACCGGTCGCACGCTCGTCGGGCGGTGGTGGGGGTTCGTGCAACTGCCCCGGGCCATCGACCTACAGCGGTGGGTCGTTCGACTGGCCGGTCGTCGGCGGTGGCAACTACATCAGCCAGGGCTTCCGGTACGGCCACTACGGCCTCGACATCGCGGCGGACTACGGCTCAAGGGTCCGTGCCACGGGTGCCGGCCGGGTCATCTTCGCTGGCTGGAAGAGCAACGGCGGGGGCTACCAGGTCTGGATCGCCCACGGCTCCGGGCTGTACACGACGTACAACCACATGTCGGCGATCACCGTGTCCGCCGGCGAGTCGGTCACCGACGGCGAACAGGTCGGACGAATCGGGGCGTCCGGGCGAGCGACGGGACCGCACCTCCATCTCGAGGTCTGGGTCGGCGCGCCCTGGAACGGCGGCTATCGGGTCAACCCGCTCAAGTACCTCTGAGCGGCGCGCCACCGGGATCCTCGCTGAGGACCCCCGGACCGCCCGTGGGAAGATAGGTCCCGATGTTCCTCGACCGCGTGAAGATCTGGGTGCGCGCCGGCGCCGGCGGCGACGGGGCGGCCACGTTCCGGCGGGAGGCCCACGTGCCGCGCGGCGGCCCCGACGGCGGCGACGGCGGCCGGGGCGGCTCCATCCACTTGCGCGTCGACCCGGGTCACACCACGCTCCGCGACTTCCGGTACCAGCACCACTTCCGGGCGACCCCGGGAGGTCGCGGCGAGGGCTCGCGACGTCACGGGAAGGCAGGCGAGGACCTCCTTCTCCCGGTGCCCCCGGGGACCGCGATCTACGACGACGAGACCGGCGCGCTCATCGCCGACCTCGTCGCCACCGGCCAGACCACCATGGTGGCGCGGGGCGGGCGGGGCGGCCTCGGCAACAAGCACTTCACGACTTCGACCCACCAGGCCCCCAAGCACGCCCAGAAGGGCGAGCCGGGCGAGGAGCGCTGGCTCCGCCTGGAGCTCCGGCTCATCGCGGACGTCGGCCTCGTCGGCCTTCCGAACGCCGGCAAGTCCACGCTGCTCGCGGCCCTCACGGCCGCCACGCCGAAGATCGCCGACTACCCGTTCACGACGCTCGAGCCGAATCTCGGGGTGATGGACCTCGGGATGGACGACCCGAGGATGCCCACGATCGCGGACGTCCCCGGGCTGATCGAGGGCGCCAGCGAAGGCGCCGGCCTGGGGCACGCCTTCCTGCGCCACGTCGAGCGAACCCGCGTCCTCGTCCATGTCGTGGACGGGAGCGGCCGCGATCCGGAGTGGGATCACGGGGTCATCCGGACGGAGCTCGCCGCGCACGCTCCGGCGCTCCTCGAAAAGCCGATCCTCGTCGCGTTCAACAAGCTGGACCTGCTGGCCGCCGCCGAGGCC
>DATIUS010000192.1:0-3897 GCA_035466655.1 Candidatus Sulfomarinibacteraceae bacterium | reverse complement strand
CCTGGAACCCGACCGAACCACCCGCGTCGTCGCCGTCGACGTCCGCGGTTCGGCCGTCCTGCTGGTGATCGAGCCGGCCGATGGGTCCGACCTCGCGTCCATCCTGGAGACGGCGGACACCGCCGCCGGCTCCATCCGATGGCGCTGAGCCGCTCCGGCGTCGCACCAGCCCGCGGGTCCGGGTAGGCTTCGCGACCACATGGCGCTCGTCACGATCGATGCCCTGACCAAGCGCTACCCGGCCGGCGTGACGGCGCTCGACGGGCTGACCCTCGAGCTCGAGCCCGGGATCATCGGGCTCGTCGGCGCGAACGGAGCCGGGAAGAGCACGCTGCTGCGCATCCTGCTCGGACTGCTGGACCCCACCTCGGGCGGCGCCACCGTGCTCGGCTTCGACGTGCAGACCGACGGCCCGACCCTCCGTCGCTTCGTGGGCTACATGCCCGAGTCCGAGTGCCTGCCGCCCGATGTCACCGCGACCGATTTCGTGGGGCAGATGGGCCGGCTGTCCGGCCTGCCGGCTTCGGCCGCGCGCGAGCGGACGGCCGAGGTGCTTCGGCACGTGGGCCTCTACGAGGAGCGCTACCGCCAGATCGGCGGCTACTCCACGGGGATGAAGCAGCGGGTCAAGCTCGCCCAGGCGCTCGTCCACGATCCGCGCCTGCTGCTCCTCGACGAACCCACGAACGGCCTCGACCCGGCCGGCCGCGACGAGATGCTCGCCCTGGTCCGCCGGACGGGCACGGAGTTCGGCATCGCGGTGATCGTCGCCAGCCACCTGCTCGGCGAGATCGAGCGGGTCTGCGACTTCCTCGTGGCCATCGATGCGGGCAAGCTCATCCGGGCCGCGCCACTCGGGGACTTCACCGAGCACACCGGCACGCTCACGGTCGAGGTGGAGGAGGGGAGCGACCGGCTGGCGGCGGCCCTCGTCGCTGCCGGCCTGACGGCCCGGGTGAACGGCCGGACCGTGCTCGTCGACCTCGACGACGATCGGCCCTGGGACCTCGTCCGCGACGCCGTCGCCGACCTGGACCTGCCGCTCGTCCGGATCCAGCAGCGCCGGCGCGGCCTCGAGGAGCTGTTCCTGTGAGCGCCGCCGGCAACATCTACGACCTGGGCTACCAGGGCTACGACGGACCGCGCCAGGGTCGGCCGGCCGTGACCCGCGGCCTCCTGATCGCCACGCTCCGGGCGGCCTACGGGGTCGGTCGCGGCGGGCGAGCCAAGGTCGTGCCGTTCGGGCTGGGTGCCCTGGCGCTGCTGCCGGCGGTGCTCGCCGTCGGGATCCGGGCCCTCGCCACGCAGGCCGGAGCCGGGGAGGCGCTCGACGAGGCCTCGCCCATCCGCCACGACACGTACCAGGGCCTGACCTCCACGCTGATCATGCTGTTCTGCGCGGCGCAGGCGCCCGAGCTGTTCGGCAAGGACCAGCGCTACGGCGTCCTGCCGCTCTACTTCTCGCGTGTCCTGACCCGGGTGGACTACGCGCTCGCCCGCCTCGGCGGGCTGTTCCTCGCGGTGTTCCTCGTGTCCGTGGTGCCCCAGGTCGTGCTGTCGCTCGGGGCGATCCTGGCGGCCCCCGACCCGCTGACCGGCATCGCGGACGAGGTCGCGGACATCCCGCGCTACCTTGCGGTCTCGGCCCTGGCCGCGGCCCTGCTGACCGTGGTCGCGGCGGTGATCGCGGCATGGACGCCGCGTCGGGCCTATGCGACTGCGGGCATCATCGCGCTCTTCATCGTGCCGCCCATCGTGGTGGCCGTGGTCTCCGAGCTGGCCGCGGGCGATGCCGCCCGGGTGTTGCTGTTCGCGAGCGTGGGCGACGTCCTGGAGGGCCTCAACGCGGCCATCTTCGAGACGATCGCCGCGTCGCCGCCGGTGACCGCCGCGAACCACCCGGGCTGGGTCTACGGCGTCGCGACCGCGGTCGGGATCGTCGGCGGCGGCGCACTGGTGCTGCGCCGCTACCAGGGGGTGAGCGGATGACGACCGGTCCCGGTCCGGCGCCCACGGAACCCGCCCCGCCCGGGGAGGCCGGCGCTGCCGCTCCGCCCCTGCCCGCGCCCGCGCCGGCGGCCCCGGCGCGCGTCGCGGCCATCGAGCTCGACCACGTCTCGCGCTGGTACGGCAACGTCGTCGCCGTCAACGACATCTCGTTCGCGCTCGGCCCCGGCGTCACGGGCCTGCTCGGACCCAACGGGGCGGGGAAGTCGACGCTGCTCCACCTGCTCGCCGGCCTGCTGGCACCGTCGGCCGGGGTCATACGCATCGCGGGGCGTCCGGCCTTCGGCGACCCGAGCGTGTACCGCGACGTCGGCCTGGTCCCGGAACGCGAAGCCGTCCCGGGCTACCTGACGGGGTTCGAGTTCGCGCAGCTCAACGCCGAGTTGCAGGGCGTCGCCGATCCCCGCGCCGCGGCCGAAGGCGCCATGACGACGGTGGACCTGCTCGACGCCGCGCATCGTCCCATCCGGACCTACTCCAAGGGCATGCGCCAGCGGGCCAAGCTGGCCGCCGCGCTCGTCCACGAACCGCGCATCCTGCTGCTCGACGAGCCGTTCAACGGGATGGACCCGCGCCAGCGGCTGCACATGATCGGCCTGCTCCGCGACATGGCCGCGGCCGGCCGGGCGATCCTGTTCTCGTCGCACATCCTCGAGGAGGTGGAGCGCCTGGCCGACGCCGTGCTCGTCGTCTATGCGGGGCGGCTCGCCGCGTCCGGCGACTTCCGGTCCATCCGGCGGCTCATGACGGACCGCCCGCACCGGTTCACGATCCGCTCGTCGGACGACCGCGCCCTGGCCGCGGCGCTGATGGGCGATCCGGCGATCTTCGGGACCGAGCTGTCCGACGGGGCGCTGTCCGTCCGGACGGCGGACTACGGCGGCTTCACCCGTCTGGTGGCGCCCACGGCGCGACGGCTGGGGATCCGGCTCCTGGAGGTCGCCCCGACCGACGATTCGCTCGAGAGCGTCTTCGGCTACCTGGTCCGCCGATGACGGCCATGGGCGCGCTCGTGACGGTGACGCTGCGCGGGCTCCTCGGCCGCCGGCGCATGCTCCTGATGCTGCTCCTGGCCGCGCTCCCGGTGCTCGTCGGGCTGGTCATCCGGGTGGCGGGCGGCAGCCCGAACACGGCCCAGATCCTCGACGCGCTCGTCATCCGGACCGTCCTTCCGCTGGTGGCGCTGATCGTCGGCACGGCCGCGATCGGCTCCGAGATCGAGGACGGGACGGCCGTGTTCCTGCTCGTCAAGCCGATCGCTCGCTGGCGCGTCGCGCTCGCCAAGCTGGCCGTCGCCGCCGGGCTGACCGCGGCCCTGGTCATGCCGCCGATGGTGCTCACGGGCATCCTGGTCGGCGGCCTCGATGGGGAGTCGCTCGGGACGACGTTCGGGTTCGCCCTGGCGGCGCTGATCGGTGGGACGGCCTACGCGTGGGCGTTCACCGCCCTCGGGACGATCACCTCGCGAGCCCTCATCGTCGGGCTGGCGTACACGCTCCTCTGGGAAGGGGTGCTGGCCGGCCTGCTGGAGGGGACCAGGTTCCTGTCCATCCGTCAGGCCACGCTCGGGCTGGCCACCGCCTGGACCGGCCACGGCACCGGGCGGGCCGCCCTCGAGCCGGTCACCGCCGCCATGGTCGCGATCATCGTGATCGCCGGGGCGTTCGGTCTGACCGCGCTCGCCCTCGCCCGCTTCCAGATCCGCTCGGCGGACTAGGATCCGCGCGACCTGCTTGACGTCGCGCCGGCGGCCTCCTACGATTGCGAGACAAGCGACCTTGCGTTCGCAATGCATGACCACTTGATATGAGGGATGACTGATGGATCTCGGCGCGCTCAGCAGCGGCCTCCTGACCGGCCTCCGGGAAGGCGTAGAGGCGGCCCTCATCG
>DATIUS010000191.1:0-3568 GCA_035466655.1 Candidatus Sulfomarinibacteraceae bacterium | reverse complement strand
TAGCAGTCGCGGACCTCCTCGACCAGGATCCGGATCGCGTAGACGTCGTAGATCTCGCCGAACTCGGCCGCCTTGCGCTGCATCTTCTTCCAGATGCTGAAGATGTGCTTCGGCCGGCCCTGAAGGTCCGCCTCGATGCCGGCGTCGCGGAGGCGCGGCTCGAGCTCGGCGATCGCCCGTTCGATGTACCCCTCGCGGCCCTTCCGCCTCGTGTCGAGGAGCTTGGCCAGCTCCCGGAAGCGTTCCGGCTCCAGGGTCTTGAACGAGAGGTCCTCCAGCTCCCATTTCACCTGCCAGATCCCGAGGCGCTCTGCGAGCGGCGCGTAGATCTCGAGGGTCTGGCGGGCGATCCGGAGCTGCTTGTCCATCGGCAGCGCGGCGAGCGTGCGCATGTTGTGGAGGCGGTCGGCGAGCTTGATGAGGACGACCCGGATGTCGTCGGCCATCGCCAGGAACATCTTCCGGATGTTCTCGGCCTGCTGCTGCTCGTGGCTCAGGGTGCTGAACTTGCCGAGCTTCGTCACCCCGTCGACGAGATGGGCGACCTCGCCGCCGAAGCGCTCCTCGATGTCGGACAGCGCGTATTCCGTGTCCTCGGGCACGTCGTGGAGGATCGCGGCCTCGATCGCGACCGGATCGATGCCGAGCTCGGCCAGGATCTCGGCGGCGGCGATCGGGTGGGTGACGTACGGCTCCCCCGATGCCCGCCGCTGGTCGCCGTGCGCCTGGGCAGCCATCTCGATCGCGCGCTCCACACCGGACAGGTCGGCCTGCGGGTAGTGGGCACGGATCGCGGCCAGCAGGCGGGCGGTCAGGGTCTCGACCGATGGCGTCTTCGCAGTGGTCGTGGCGCGCGTCAGGGCCCGGCTCCGCGGCCGGGCGCCGCGCGTCGTGCCCGACGGCGGGGCATCGGCCGCGCGCCGCGGAGCCGTCGGCGGAGCGTCGGCGGTGAGGGACGAGGCGTCGGCGGCGTCGGCGCGTGTCCTGGGAGCGACCATCGTGCCGGGAAGTCTAGCAGCGGGGATTCGCGGGCCCGGCCGGGCCGAAGCTCAGGCGGGCGCGGCCCAGCCCATCTCGGCGAGGGCGGCGCGGGCCTCGGCTGCCTCGTCCCACGGCTCGGCGCCGTCGGGCCCGATGATCGTCGCCTCGTGGCCCTTGCCGGCCAGGAGGACCACGTCGCCGGGCTCCGCCCGCCCGAGCGCCGCGCGAATGGCCGCCCGGCGATCGGCGATCAGGAGGAGGTCCCGGCCGATCGCCCGGCCGGCGGCTGTCGCCCCGACGGCGATCTGGGCGAGGATGGCCTCGCGATTCTCGCCGCGGGGATCCTCGTCGGTGAGGACCACCAGCCGGCAGCGCTCAGCGGCGATCCGTCCCATCATCGGCCGCTTCGCGACGTCGCGCTCCCCCGCCGACCCGAAGACGGCGATCAGCCCCCCGCCGGTCGCGCGCGCGATTGGCCCCAGCTCGTCGAGGACGAGGGCGAGTGATGCGGGGCTGTGGGCGTAGTCGACGATGACGCCGAACGGCTGCCCGGCCACGACGCGCTCCATGCGACCGGGGACGGCGGCGAGGGATTCGAGGCCGGCCCGGACGGCCTCGCGATCGAGCCCTGCCGCCTCGCCGAGGGCGACGACAGCGAGCGCGTTGTGGGCGTTGAACCTGCCGGCAAGCTGGAGGTGGAGGGCCCCGGGTCCGCTCAGCGCCGACCGGTAGTCCACGCGAAGCCGGCCACCTTCGTCTGACGCCCCGAGCAGCCGGACGGCCGCGTCCGCGGCCGCTCCGTACGTGAGGAGGTGGGCGCCCGCAGCGCGGGTGGCGGCGGCGAAGACGTCCGCCGCGGGGTCGTCGGCGTTGACGATGCCGGTGCGCGGCCAGCCGGCCGGCTTCGGGGGATTGGTCGCGTCCGCGGCGAGGCGCTCGAAGAGCGACGCCTTGGCCGCCCGGTAGGCCTCGAACGTCCCGTGGAACTCGAGATGCTCATGCGACAGGTTCGTGAGGATCGCGATGTCGTACCGGATGGAGCGAACCCGCTCGGCGGCCAGCCCGTGCGAGGTCGTCTCGACGACGGCGGCCCGGTCGCCCGCGGCGACCATTGCGCGCAGGACCGCCTGGAGCCACGGCGCGCCGGGGGTGGTGGCGTGCTCCAGGTTCGCCTCGCGGATCCCGCCTACCTGCGTGGCCACGGTGCCGACGAGTCCGGTGCGGACGCCGGCGGCGGCGAGGGCCGCGGCGGCGAGGAAGGAGGTCGAGGTCTTCCCGTCGGTCCCGGTGATCCCGACCACGGCGAGCTCGCGTGACGGGTCGCCGTACCACCACGCGGCCGCCTCGGCGAGCGCGGCGCGACTCCGGCCGACAACGAGCTGGACGAGGCGGGACGCCGGAGGCCCGACCGGTTCCTCCACGATCGCGGCAACCGCTCCGGCCGCCGCCGCCGGCGCCACGAACCGGTGGCCGTCAACGTGGGCCCCGGGGATCGCCACGAACAGCGCGCCGGGCCGAACCGCCCGGGAATCCTCGGTCACGCCGGCGGTGACCAGGCCCTGGGGATCACCGTCGGCCACGACGGCCCGCAACAGGCCGGCGGCGCCGAGACGGGACACGAGGTCCGCCAGGGGCCGTGGCTTCCGCGGCTCCGCCGCGGCGATGAGCTCGGCGATCGCCGTCACCGCGGCCGGCCCCGGCCGGGTCCACGGCGAGCCACGGCCGCGAGGAGGCGGCCCAGCCGGTAGCGAGCGGGCCGGATTGCCCGCTCGTGCGCTCCCGTCAGCTCCACCCACCTGGCGCCGAACGAGCGCTTGTGCTCGTACAGGCCGTACATCGGCTCGCCCTGGACGGGCGGCCGCCGCGCCCCGGGCACGTCAACGCCCCCGAGGTCCATCTCCGCGCAGCCCTCGCGGATCGCGAGCTGGATCGCCCGCCAGCGGAGCAGGTGGAGCGATCCGGGGTGATCGCGTCGCAACCCGGCGTGATCCGCGGAATGAACTGTCGTGAGGCGCCCGCCGTGGCGGTGGAGGACGAGGCCGGCCAGCGGTTCGCCGCCGGCGGATCGCGCCTCGAGCAGGACCAGCAGACCGGCCTCGAGGGCCGCCTGCCACCAGCGCGTGAAGCGCTCCCTGGGCCCGAGCGTGAACTCCCGGCGCTCTCCGGTCTCGACGAGCAGGTCGTAGAAGCGGTCGAGCGCCACGGCCGCGGCCCCACCCGGGAGCGAGAAGCCGTCACCCGGCTCGGTTTCGCCGGCCACCAGGGCGTCGTGGCGGTCCACGAGCGTGCCAGCGGCCTCGGCCGACCGGATTCGCTGGCGCGTCGCCTTGGTGAACCCGGCGAGGACGCCGGCCTCGTCGGCGCGCTGCCCGAGCGGGAGCGCCATCCGGTGGCGCGACGGCTGGATCTCCTCGATCCGACGGAACCCATCGGCCCGGATGAGCTCGCCGTAGCCCGATTCGGCCGGCACCTCCGCGTCTGTCGCGACCACGTCGACCCCGTGGGCGGCGAGCCATTCGGTCACCGCGGAGAGCCGCCGGGCCATCGCGGCCGCGTCACCGGCCGGGACCGGCCCGCGCGGCAGATA
>DATIUS010000190.1:0-2960 GCA_035466655.1 Candidatus Sulfomarinibacteraceae bacterium | reverse complement strand
ACTCGCCGGCGACGTTCACGATGACCGGCACCCGCCAGCCGGCCCATGTCGAGGCGTACTTCTCGATGACGGCGTCCACGCCGGGGTTCTGGAGCCCGATCGAATTGAGCATGCCGCCCGGCGTCTCGGTGACCCGCGGGGTCGGGTTGCCGATCCGCGGCCTCAGGGTGGTCCCCTTGCAGCAGATCGCGCCCAGGCGCTCGATGTCCACGACCTCCGCGTACTCGGTGCCGTAGCCGAAGGTGCCCGATGCGACGAGGATCGGGTTCGGGAGGACGAGCCCGCGACCGAGGTCGACGGCGAGATCGACCGGGCTCGAGCCCAAGGCGTCGCCCGCGGAACCGGTGGCGATCGCCCCAGCGGCCGCGATCGGCGCGACCGGCGGCCTCGAGCGGACCGGCTCGAACGCCGACTTCCGCTTCCGGACCGTGGGCGTGCGGCGCGTCGACGGCACCACGCCGCCGGTCGCGGTGACGACCCGCCTCTTCGCCCTCATCGCGCCCAGCCGCCTTCCCAATCGATCTCCTCTGAGGCGAACACGGGACCCTCCCGGCAGACGCGCTGCGGGGCCCCGGACGTCGTCATCACGACGCAGCCGAGGCAGGCCCCGACGGCGCAGCCCATGCGCTGCTCCATCGACACCTGGAGGAAGGCCTTGCGCCGCGCGGCCGGTGAACCGGGCGGGTCCGCCCTGCCGGCGCCCCGCTTTCGGCCGAGCTTGGCGACGCCGAGCCGGCCGCGCCGGGTGAGCGCAAGCCGCGCCAGGGCGCGGAGCATCGGCTCCGGACCGCAGGCGAACGCCTGGTCGGCCCACGCCTCGTACGCCTCGACCAGCTCGGTCACGAACCCGTGGTGTCCCATCGAGCCGTCGTCCGTCGCCACGACGTACTCGAGCTCGTCGGGGAGGAGCGAGGTCGGGTAGACGTCCCGGGCGCTCGCCGCGCCGAACAGCAGGGTGACCTGGCGGCCGTCCCGGATCGCCTCGTCGGCGAGGAACCGAACGCCGGCGATGCCGAGGCCGCCGGCGACGAGGAGGAGGTGCCGGCTTCGCGAATCAACCTCGAACGGGCGGCCGAGCGGACCCAGCATGTCGATCATGTCGCCGGGGCGGAGGCAGGTGAACCACTCGGTCCCCCGCCCCACGGTCCGGAAGTGGATCGTGATCGTGCCGGTGGCGACGTCCGCGGTGTTGATCGAGAAGGGCCGGCGCAGGACGAGCCCGGTCAGGTCGCCGGCCCGGACGTGGACGAACTGGCCGGCCCGGGATCCCGTGGCGAGCGCCGGTGCATGGAACGTCTGCAGCCACTGGCCGGGGAGGATCTCCCGGCTCTCGAGCAGCTCGGCGCCGACGAGGCGCATCGTCAGGCCGTGGCGAACGAGCGGGTCACGCGCCGCTCACGCGCGATCGTCGCCCTCGCCGTCGCCGTCCTCGTCCGGCGCCACGCTCGGGTAGGCCTCCGCGATCGCGTCGGCGAGGTCGCCGAAGACGTCCGTCGGATCGTAGAACCGGACGATGTCGTCCGGGCCCGACAGGTGCGTCCAGCCGCTCTCGCCCTCGGCGACGACCTTGCCGCGGAAGCCTTCCCCGCCCAGCTCGAGGTGCTCGTCGATGTCGTCGACGAGCACGAACGGCTGGAGCCGGCCGACGAGGCCGGACGAGGCCGTCTCGAACTGGTCGAGGAGCCCCGCCTCGGTTCGCTGGCTCCGCTCCTGGAAGTCGAGCGCCAGACCGTACAGCGCGGCCGCGGCGCCCTCGGTCGTATCCACCTCCGGGACGGCGACCTGGCCGGCGGCCCACTGGTCGGCCGCACCGGCATACGGGTCCGCGCCGGGGATCGGCGCGCCGAACTCGTCGGTCACGTCGGGTTCAGCGCCCTCGTCCCGGTCCTCGTCGGCGCCGTCCGCCCAGACGCCCTCGCGCGCGGCATCCGCAAAGGCCTGGTAGATGTCCGCCGGGTTGTAGAGCTCCACGAGCTCCCCGCCCGTCTCGACGATCTCCGTGTCCGATTGCCACTCGCCGGTCGTCTCGTCGTAGACGCGGCTCCGGCTCCGGAACGTGCCATCCGGCGCGATCGCGAGGTAGTCCGGGTCGTCGTCGATGAGGGTGAGCCCACCGAGCGCGCGGATCCGGTCCGCCTGGTCCGCCAGGAACCGCTCCAGTTGCTCGCCCGCGCGGACGAGGAAGTCGGAGCGTTCCAGGGCGGCATCGCGGGCCATCTCGGCGAGGAGGTCGTTGCGCTGGCGGTCCATGGCGTCCCCTATCCGTGGAAGTCGAGACCCGGGCCCATCCGCTCCCGGAGAAACATCGAATGGTGGCGCTCGAAGATCCACTCCCCCGCCCGGTGGGCGAAGGCCCGCACGCTCTCGTCACGCTCCAGCCGATCGAGCGTGGCGTAGTCCGGCAGGTCGAGCAGGATGACGTTGTCGAAGTCCCAGCCGTGCGCCACGTTGTACCAGCCCACGAACTTGATGCCGAACTTCTCCTCGTACTCCTTCACCTGGCGCGGGAAGATCGTCTTCATGAAGAACTTGAAGAACGGATCCCGGCCCCGGCGGACGGAGAAGAACGTGGCGAGAACAGGCACGAAGCGCTACGCCTCCCTGGGAACCCTGGACGTGGGGCCGCGGCTATTCTCGCACGCCCGCGCCGGTGGGCGGATCCTGCGGTGCGGGTTCGGGCGCACCGGCGGGCGGGGCGTCGGGCACATCGGCGTCCTCCAGCTCCCCGACCGTCTTCGTCGGGCTGGCGAGGGGGCGGTGGCGGCCCCCGTCGCGGCGGTCCGCGGCCACCAGGCGCAGCAGGAAGATGACCGTCTGGCCGGCGAACAGCAGCAGGACGAGCACGAGCAGGAGCAGGATCGCGCTGACCGCGGGCGGCCAGTCCCAGGCCACCGACAGCGGCGTCAGGACGAGCAGCACGAGCAGCAGGCCGAGCTGGAAGCGGAAGCAGCCGAGGCCGG
>DATIUS010000189.1:0-5332 GCA_035466655.1 Candidatus Sulfomarinibacteraceae bacterium | reverse complement strand
GCGACGGCCATCCCGAACGACAACGGGACCGCGCCCGGGTGGTGGGTCGACGCGCCGGAGGGACGGGTCATCGTGGCGCTGCCCGGCCCGCCGCGCGAGATGCGCCCGATGTGGTCGAGCTGGGTCCTGCCCCGCCTGGGCGAGCGCGGGCTCGGCCGGGAGGCCAAGGCCGTCACGTTCCGGACGACGGGCCTCGGGGAATCGCTGGTCGCGGAGCGCCTGGGCCCGCTCCTCTTGCGCGGGTCGAACCCGACGGTCGCCACGTACGCCCGCGCCGACGCGGTCGATATCCGGATCTCGGCGACCTCGACGCCGGAGGCGGACGCCGCCGCCCTCGTCGCGTCGACCGAGGCCGAGGTCCTGCGGCTCGTCGGGGAGCACGTCTGGGGCCGCGGTGACGTGACCTGGGCAGGCGCAATCGGCGAGCTCCTCGACGCAATTGGCTGGCGCCTCGCGATCACGGAGATCGGGACCCGCGGCGCCGTCCTCGGGCTCCTCGGCGAGGGTCTGGGCGATCGGATCGCGGCGGCCCAGGCACTCCCGTCAAGGCATCGGCCTCCCGGCGGCGGTCGGCTCGATCTCCGTGCCCTCGCGGAGGCGGCTCGGCGGACGGCCGGTGCGGAGGTCGGCCTGGCGGTTCGGGCCCTGGCGCGCGGCTCGGACCTGGGCGTCTCGATCGTGGTGGCGGATCCGGGCGGCACGCACGCCGAGCGACGGATCGCCTTCCTCGCCGGGTCCCTCGGGCGGGGCCGCGCGGCGCTGTTGGCCGCCTCGGTGCTCCATACCCGGCTGCGGCGATGAGGTCGATCGGCCGGCAGGCGCCGGGAGTCGAGGCGCTCCGGAACGCAACCGCGACGAGTGGGACGCTGTCACCGATGCGACACGTCGGGCGTCGCGGGTGCGCTTCGCGCAGGGTCGCGCCGGCTGCCACGATCCGACCCGCGGGCCGCGACGGCATCGCAGCCCAGGGGGACCCATGCGCCTGACCGTCCTCGGCACCGGAACCGCACGACCGGTCGCCGACACCGCCGCCTCCGGCCTGCTCGTCCAGACCGAGCGGACGGCCGTCCTGTTCGACATCGGGAGCGGCATTGCGTCGCGCCTCGAATCGGCGATCGGCGCCGCCGGCCTCAGCGGCCTCGTCGTCGGCCACATGCACGCCGACCACTGGATCGACATCGCCCCGCTCCGCTACCGCTTCCCATGGGGCGAGCTCGCCCAGCGACCGCTCCCCGTCCACCTCCCGCCCGGCGGAAAGGTGAAGCTGGACCACCTCGCGACCGTCATCAGCGAGCGGCCGGGCTTCTTCGAGGCCGCCTTCGATGTCCGCGAGTACGCGAGCGGGGAAACGATCAGGATCGGCGACCTCGTCGTGCAGCCCCACCCGGTGGGCCACTACGTCCCGGCCTGGACGATGGACATCCGCGGTCCGGACGGCGAGCGGATCGTCTACGCCGGCGACATGGGCCCGTCGGACATGGTCGTGGACCTCGCCCGCGGGGCGGACCTCCTGATCCTCGAGGCCACCCTGGAGTCGAACAAGTACGACGACGAGCGGCGCGGCCACCTCACGCCGGAGGAGGCGGTGGACCATGTGATCCGGGCGGGCGTCCCACGCGGCCTCCTCGTCCACTACCCGCCCGAGCGGCTCGCGGCGATCACCGAGATCTGCGCCCCGACGGAGGGCCTCGTGGTGCCGGCGCGGACCGGCATGGTCCTCGAGGTCGGGCGTGGATCGGTTCGGGCGCTGCCCGCGGCCACTCGGGCGGCGCCGGGCAGGGAGAGTTCGGGCGGGTCAGCCGGTCAGGAAACCGTCAGCAGGGGCTGACCGCCGCCGGTTGCGGCCCTGACGCTCATCCGGGCGGCGACCGTCCGGGCCAGGTTCGTCATCGCCATCGCGGCCGGTCCGGGCTCGCGCTGGGCGACCGCCGGCACGCCGACGTCCCCGCCCTGCCGGACGGTGATGTCGAGCGGGATCCCGCCCAGGTACTCGAGGGCATGCTCGCGGGCGAACCGCTCGCCCCCGCCACGGCCGAAGAGCTCGATCGGCTCGCTGCAGTGCGGGCAGATGAGGGCGGTCATGTTCTCGACGAGGCCGATCACGGGGACGCTCATCCGCTTGAACATCGCCAGCGCCTTCTCGACGTCGAGGAGCGCGACCTCCTGGGGCGTGGTCACGAGGACGGCGCCGGAGATCGGCACTGCCTGAGCGAGCGTGAGCTGCGCGTCGGACGTGCCGGGCGGCAGGTCGATCACGAGGTAGTCGAGCTCGCCCCACTCCACGTCGCGCAGGAACTGCTGGATGGCGCCGCCGACGAGCGGGCCGCGCCAGATGATCGGCTGGCCGGCCGGGACGAAGAACTGGATCGAGATCGCCTTCACGCCGTGCCTGCTGAGGGGCAGGATCTTCTCCCCCTCGCTCTTGCCCGGTTGCCCGTCCAGGCCGAGCATCAGAGGCACGTTCGGGCCGGTGATGTCCGCGTCGAGGAGGCCGACCGACGCACCGTCACGGGCCAGCGCGACAGCGAGGTTGACGGCCACCGTGCTCTTGCCGACGCCGCCCTTGCCCGACGCGACCGCGATCACGTTCTTGACGCCGGGGAGGAGCTGCTCGGCCGTGCGAGGCGTCGCCCGCCGGACGGACGCTCCCCAGGCCAGGTCGATCGAGGTCACGCCGATGGGTTCCAGCGCCGTCCGGACCCGCGACTCGATCTCGTCCTTGAGCGGGCAGGCCGGCGTGGTCAGCTCGATCGTGAACGCGACCGCCCCCCCGTCGACCCGCAGGTCCTTGACCATGTTGCGGGTCACCAGGTCGCCGCCGAGCTCCGGCTCCTGGACCTGGCGCAGCGCGGCGTAGACGGCGTCTTCCGTGACCTGCGGCATGGGTTCCTCGGGGTGGACGGGGATTCCGACGGTGGTTGCGTCGATATCCTAGCCGCGGCCCGCGAGGTCCGCCGCCGCGCCGCCGCACGCCGGCCGTCGGGTGCCCGGGGACGAGCCGGGCAACGCAGGCTCCGGACGGGCCGATCATGGGCCTCCGTGACGAACTTCGTCGGCGCATCGACATCTCCGGTTCGAATCTCGAACCCAGTCGGGTGCCACCGGCAGGCCATCCGGCGTGTGACCCCGCGGTTCGTGCGACCAGATCCTCCGGCCACGCCCGCGTCCGCCCATCGCCGGACGTTCGCGCGCGGCCCAGCGCGGCCTCGACCGCTTCGGAGGAGCCCACGCACGTGTCGGACGTCGAGGTTCGGCTGACCCAGGTCTACAAGGCCTTCGGCAGCGATGCGACCGCCCGTCGCGTGGCGAAGTACGTCGAACCGAGCGACGCCGGGCTGATCGTTGCCGTCGACCACATCGATCTCGAGGTCCAGGACGGCGAGTTCTTCAGCCTCCTCGGGCCGTCGGGCTGCGGCAAGACGACGACCCTCCGGATGATCGGCGGCTTCGAGCAACCCACGTCGGGCAGGATCGAGCTTGACGGCCAGGACGTCACCTGGCTCCCGCCGTACCAGCGGAACGTCAACACCGTCTTCCAGAACTACGCGCTGTTCCCTCACCTGTCCATCTTCGACAACGTGGCGTTCGGGCTGCGCCGGCGTCACGTGCCGGAGACCGAGGTGAAGCAGCGCGTCGCGGAGATGCTGGAGCTCGTCGAGCTGCCCGGGTACGAGCGACGGAGGCCGGCCCAGATCTCGGGCGGCCAGGCGCAGCGCGTCGCGCTCGCCCGGGCCCTCGTCAACAAGCCGGCCGTGCTCCTCCTCGACGAGCCCCTCGGCGCGCTGGACCTCAAGCTCCGCAAGCAGATGCAGATCGAGCTCAAGCGGATCCAGCAGGAGGTCGGGATCACGTTCATCTACGTGACCCACGACCAGGAGGAGGCGATGACGATGTCGGATCGCATCGCCGTCATGAACCGCGGCAGGTACGAGCAGCTCGGTGACCCGGAGACCCTCTACGAACGACCGGCGACGGAGTACGTCGCGGGGTTCCTGGGCGTGAGCAACCTGCTGCCGGCGAGGCTGGGTGCGCGCGACGGCGCATACGTCGCCGCCACCCTCGCCGATGGCGCGGTGGTCCGGGTCCCGACCATCGCGACGGACGGCAAGTCCGCCATCAAGATCGGGGTCCGCCCAGAGAAGATCCGGCTCCACGCCGACCCCTCGGCCATCCCGGAGCGGATGAACCGCCTCGTCGGCCGTGTGGTCGACGCGTCGTACCTCGGCGCGTCGACGAGCTACATCATCGAATCGGGGGCCGGAGAGCGCCTCACGGTCTTCGAGCAGAACGTGGAGCGGACGTCGCACGGCTCGCTCCACCGCCAGGGAGAGGCGGTTCATCTCGCATGGTCGCCGGACCACACCTTCGCCGTCGGGAGGGACGGCGCCGCATCAGCCCAGTCGTCCGCCGCGGAGTGAGCGCCCAGCCACTCCCCAACAGGTAAGGAGCCGACCGCATGTCCGATCTCAGCCATCGCATCGCCAGCACCCCGCTCACTCGCCGAACCTTCCTGCAGGGCTCCACGATGGCCGGGTTCGCGGCTTTCCTGGCCGCCTGCGGCGGCGGCGCGTCGCCGAAGCCGTCGGCCGCCGGCATCGAGGGGCCCCTCGAGTTCGCGAACTGGCCCGCCTACATCGACCTGACCGAGGACGAGACCTCGTCACCCACGCTCACCGACTTCGAGGCGAAGTACGGGATCGAGGTGAACTACGCCGAGGAGATCGAGGCGAACGAGGACTTCTACGCCACGATCGCCCCGGCGCTCAGCGGCGGCATCGCGACCGGCTGGGACATCATCGTCCTGACCGACTACATGGCGGCGCGCGTCGTCCGAGCCGGCTGGATCGAGGAGATCACGGCCGCCAACATCCCGACCGCCCTGGCCAACGTCCGGGACGAGCTCAAGGGCCTCGACTGGGACCCGGACATGAAGTTCCACATGCCCTGGCAGTCAGGGGCGACCGGCATCGGCTACAACGTCGTCTCGACTGGACGCGACCTCACGACGGTCGAAGACCTGTTCGACCCGGCCTTCAAGGGCAAGGCCACCCTGCTCACCGGCTACGCCGACACGTTCTCGCTGATCGGGCTCATGCTGAAGGCGAAGGGCGAGATCGCGAACGAGCCCGCCAAGATGACCTTCGCGGACGCCGAGAAGGTCCATGCCTTCCTGAAGCCGTACGTTGACGACGGCCACATCCGGGCCTTCACCGGCAACGAGTACCTCCAGGACTTCGGCTCGGGCGACACCTGGGTGGCGATGGTCTGGTCCGGCGACCTGGCGTCGTCCGGCGGCGAGGACGATCGGTTCATCTATCCCGCGGAAGGCTCG
>DATIUS010000188.1:0-18351 GCA_035466655.1 Candidatus Sulfomarinibacteraceae bacterium | reverse complement strand
GCGACCGAGGCCTTCTGGACGCTGCGGCGCACGTACGACAGCTACGACGCCTCGAGTCTCGGCTTCACCAGGACGACCTCCGTCCCGGTTTCCCGGGGCCTGGCCGACCACGAGCGGACCACCTGGGCCGGCGGCCAATTCGAGGTGATCCCGACACCCGGTCACACCAAGGGCTCCATCAGCCTCGCCGCCGAGATCGACGGGTCGACCGTCGTCTTCACGGGCGACCTGATCGCGGATCACGGACGCGCCCCGACACTCCATGACCTCCAGTGGCAGTACGGGATGCCGGACGCCGTGGGCGCGGCGCTCCATTCCGCCACCGCGCTCGCCCAACGGGAGCCGCGGATGCTCCTGCCCTCCCATGGGGCCCCGATCGACGGGGGCGGCCGCGCCCTGCGGTCGCTCGCCGGCAACCTGCGCCACCTTGCGCGGCTGCTCGGCGAGATCCGGCGCAACCGCCTCTGGACGACCTGGCCGAGCAGCGTGGACCAGCCACTCACCCACGTCCTCCCCCACTTGTGGGCGAACACCCATAGCCTGGCCAACTCCTACGCGCTGATCGACGACGCCGGCGCGGCCCTGATCCTCGACTACGGATATCCGTCCTGGGACCACTTCTATGCCGACCAGCGGTTCGTCGCCCACACGCTCGACGAGTTCCGGGCCGAGTGCGGCCTCCGGTCGGTAACCGCGGCCATCCCCAGCCACTACCACGACGACCACCTCGCCGGGGTGCCCTGGCTCCAGCGCGAACACGGGGCGGAGGCCTGGATCCACGCTTCCTTTGCCGAGATCGTGGCGCAGCCAGCACGGTTCGACCTCCCGTGTCTCCTGCCGGATCCGATCCGCGTGGACCGGGTGCTCCAGAACGGCGAGGTGGTGGAACATGCGGGCGCTCGCCTCGAGGCCTTCCACATGCCGGGGCACACGATGTTCGCTCTCGGGCTGGCCGGAACGCTCGACGGGGTCCGCGTCGCGTACACCGGCGACAACCTCCTGGCAGGAACGCTCAGTCCCCTGCGCGCCGCGGCGCCGATCTATCGCAATGTCATGCGCCTCGACTCGATTCGGGTAGGCGTGGAACGCCTGCTCGCCTATGAACCGGAGCTCCTCATCACCGGCCACACCGGCGCCCTCGAGGTCAGCCGACGGGACCTGGACGACTTCCTTGCCTGGGCACGGGAGCTCGAGCTGGTGGTCGGTCGGCTGACGCCCGTGCCGGGGCTGGAGAACGAGGCGCTGGATCCCTACGTCGCCCGCGTTGACCCGTATCGAGCGGCGATTCCAGCGGGCGGCCGCCACGAGCTGCAGGTCATCGTACGGAACCACGCCCCGGAGGCGCGCGAGACGCGGGTCCGCCTCCGCCTCCCGGCCGGCTGGCGCTCCGAACCGCCGTCCAGCGTTGCCATCCTGCCCGCCAACGGCGAGGCGACCCTCCCGTTCGCGCTCCTGGTGCCGCTCGAAGCGGTGACCGGGCGAACGGCGATCACGGTCGACGTGACCATCGGCGGGACGCCGCGCGGCGAGCTTGCGGAAACCCTGCTCGAGGTGCTGCCCGCATGACTACCTACGACCTCGTCATCGCCGGCGGCACGGTGATCGACCCTGCCAACGGGCTGCACGAGCGCCGCGACGTGGGGATCGTCGCCGGACGAATCGCGGCCGTCGTCCCGCACATCTCGGGTAGCGACGCGCGCGATGTCGTCGACGCCGGTGGCATGCTCGTCACACCGGGGCTCGTGGACCTCCACGTCCATGTCTACTGGGGCGTTGCCGACCTGTCCGTGGAGGCTGACCCAACGTGTCTCGGACGCGGCGTGACGACGGTCGTGGATGCCGGTTCGGCGGGCGCCAACACCTTCCCGGGCTTCCGGCGCTTTGTCGTGGAGGCGAGCCGCGGCCGCGTCCTCGCCTACCTGAACATCAGCGCGACTGGCCAGATCGATCCATTCCTCGGCGAGCTGCACGACCTCCGCTTCGCGGACCCGGAGCGTGCGGCGGCGGTTGCCCTGGCGAATCCGGACATCATCGTCGGGTTCAAGGTTCGCCTGTCGGAGATGCTTGCCGGCCCCAACGGCCTGGCTGGCCTCGACCGGGCGATCGAGGCCGGGCGCGCCACGGACCTGCCGGTCATGGTCCACATCGGGGGCACGCCGTTCGGCATCGAGGAGGTCTTGGCTCGCGTCCGGCCGGGTGATGTGATCACGCACGCCTATACCGGCTGGCGCCCTGGGGCGATCGTGAGCCACGCCGGCCGAGTGGTCGCCGGGGCGTCCGAGGCACGCCGTCGAGGCGTTCTCTTCGATGTCGGGCATGGCGCCGGCAGTTTCACCTGGGCTGTTGCGGAGGCCGCCCTCGCTGACGGCTTCCGGCCGGACACCATCAGCTCCGACCTCCACCGGTTCAACATCGCCGGGCCCGTTCACGACCTGGCAACGACCTTGTCCAAGTTCCTGCTCCTTGGGCTCTCGCTGGACGACGTCGTCGCAATGGCGACGAGCGCGCCCTCCCGAGCGCTGGGTCCAGCGGGGGCCGGGCTCGGAACCCTCGCACCCGGCGCCGAGGCCGACGTGACCGTGCTGGCGCTCGAGCATCGTCGCGCGAGACTCGTCGACTCGGCCGGCGTTGCACGCGAGACCCGATCCCTGCTCGTCCCAACAGTCGTGTTCCGAGCTGGCAAACGCATCCCGGTCGAGGGGCTCGTGTCGAGCCCGCCGCCGGGCATCGCCCGCGCCTAGCGAACCGGGCTATCCCCAGACAATTGCCTCGACGTGCCCGGATGCCGCGCTGCGGTACATTCCATCGAGGACCTCGACCACCCGCGCCCCAAGCTCCGCGGGCGACGGATTCTCGGTCGTGCGACCGAGGACGAGATCGACGATCCGGTCGGTCACGCGATCGAACGACCAGCGCACGTCCTCGTCGCTCAGGGTCGCCACGGTATCGGTCGCCCCCGTCGACCGGGCGACGCGCCCGGCATCCAGGTCGTAGAGCACCTGCCCACGGGACCCCGTGATCCGGATGGCCAGCTGGTGGCGGTTCCCGAAGGACCCAGGCGGGAGCGACGCGCCGCCGATCGAGGCGATCGCGCCACCGTCGAAGCGGACCACGAGCGCGTCGTGGAGCTCGACCGGCGCTCCCGGGCCGTGCGTGAACGCGACGACCTCGCGAGCGCGGGCGTCCGGCAGGAGGTGCATCACGAGCCCGAGGGCGTGGGTGAGCTGGCCCTGTCCGTAGCCCCCGCCCGAGACGGCGGGGTCACGCCAGGTGTCGCCGCGCGGGAGCGGGACAGGCGCGTCCCCGAGATAGGTTGCTCCCGTTGTCAGGAGATCCCGGACCACCGTCGCCATCTGGACATCCACGTGCTCGACCACGCCGATCCCGTCCGGTTCGCCGATCAGGCGGCGGGCGGTCGCGCTGATCCCCATCTCGTTCCATGCGTAGCCGAGCACGACGTGGAGTCCGCGTTCCCGCGCGAGGCGAGCGACGGCCCAGGCCTCCGACGGGCGCACGGTGAACGGCTTCTCCGCCAGGACGTGGATGCCGGCTTCCAGGGCGGCCAGCGCCTGCTCGCCGCGGAGCGCACCAGGCCCGGTCAGCGCGACGATGTCGGGGCGAGCTTCGATGACCTCACGCCAGTCCGTCGTCGAGTTGGCGAACTCGAAGCGTGCGCGGAGCAAGGCGAGCTCAGCGGGATCGCGCCGGTTCACGATCCATGGTTCGACCTCGGAGCGCCGCAGGAAGCCGGGAATGTGGGCGAAGGCGGCCCAGGCGCCGGCGCCGATGACCCCCAGGCGTAGGCGTCGCGGGTGCCCATCGGCCGAACCCCCTGGCGGCCCGCTCACGTCATGATCCAGCCGCCGTTGACGTCGATCGTCGCGCCGTTGATGTAGCTCGCCCCATCCGAGGCGAGGAAGCCGACGACGGTCGCGACCTCGCGCGGCGCGGCGAACCGGCCCAGGGGCACGAATCCCACGAACCGTTTCTTCTCCTCGGCCGTCAGGTGGTCCGTCATGAAGCCCTCGATCGCGCCAGGCGCCACCGCGTTCGCGGTGATGCCGTACGGTCCGTAGTTACGGGCGAAGTTCTTCATCAGGCTGATGACGCCGGCCTTGGCCGAGTTGTAGACGGCAGAATTGGAGACGCCGCCGGTCCGCGCGCCGACGCTCGAGATCGAGATGATCCGGCCCCACCCTCGCGGGCGCATCGCTTCGGCAGCCACCTGCGACATGAAGAAGACGCCGCGGAGGTTGACGCCGATCTGGAGCTCAAAGTCGTCGGGGGTCACCTCGGGCAGCGGGTGTCGCCAGATGTAGACCGCTGCGTTGTTGACGAGGATATCGAGCCGGCCCTCCGTCCCGACGATCTCGTCCACGACCTGCCGGGGAACAGCCGGGTCGATGAGATCGGCCCTCACGACCCGCTCGAGTGGGCCCCGGTCCTGGTCCTGGCGGTCCAGCCCGACGACGCGAACGCCAGCCTCGGCGAGCACTTCGCACATCGCCCGGCCCATGCCACGTGCGCTCCCGGTCACCAGTGCCACGCGTCTGTCGTTCATCGGCCCACCTCCGTACGTGGCTCATGAATCGTCACGGCCCCGCTCGCCGTTGGCGGGCGGGGCCGCTGCGCTGCGAGCTGTAGCCGGCCCTAGCAGGCCGGAGTCGCCGAGTACGTGGTCCGGATGTTGTCCTTCGTGATGGCCTCGTGCTTGGTGTAGAGGAACTCGGGGATCGTCTTGCCGTGGAGCAGGTCCACGACCGCCGGGATGAGGATCGTGCCGTACCGCTCGGGGAAGTAGGCCGCATCGGCCAGCCAGGTCGGGTTGCAGGCGATCTCCTTCCACGCGGATGGATCGGCGCCCTGTGCCCCGATCCGGAGCTCACTCTCGCGACCGGCTGTGCGAGCCGCAGCGAGCGCGCCAAGTCCCATGTCGTCGTTGAGGCTCAGGATCACGACGATGCCGCCTGGCTTGGTGGCCGACAGCGCGTCCCCGACCTGGGTGATCGCTACATCTGTCGTCCCTCCGACATCGAGGCTCCGGTACTTCGCCGGATCGATCTTCCCGCAGACGCCCTCGAAGCCGTCGATCATGCCGCCGGTGCGAGCGGTGTTGACCTCGCCGACGGCCTTTGATTCGAGGGTGAACACCGCCTCGTAGGTGCAGTTGTTCTCCGCCTTGAGCTGCTCGCCGACAGACTTGCCAACGACAGTACCGGCGAACTCGTTGTCAGCGCCCATGAAGGCCACCTGGCAGGGCTTCTGCTGGATGTCAATCGCGATCGTCGGCAGGTTGCCGTGCGCGTCGCAGATCTCTGGGGAGCTGTCCGCGTAGAGCTGGAAATTGAGGACGGCCTGCACCTGCTGAACCTTGAGGTTCTGTGCACAGGACAGGGCCACCTCCGCCTTGAGCTCCGAATCGCAGAATACGATCTCGACGCCTGCCTTCGCCGCTTCCTCCTTGATATTGTCCGAGACGAGCTTGACGAACGGGATCGACTCGCCGAGCGAGATGTAGCCGACCTTCAGCGGTGGCGGGGGCGGTGTCGGCGCGGCGGTCGGAGCCTCCGGCGCACCTGTCGGCGGCGCCGTGGTGGGCGCGAGCGAAGCCCCGCCTCCGCATGCCACCACGAGGATGCTCGCCACCGCGAGCAGAATCGCTGCGCGGGCCCAGCTCGCGCGCCAGGATCGCTCGTTCATGCGTTCCCTCCTCGTGCCGCGACCGGCCGGTCGCGGCTGCTCACTCCGAACGGCTCCAGAACCAGAAGTCCGACGACGTCGAACTCCCGCAGAGGCCCTAGTTGTCTGCCCGAGTGAATCGCACCCGGACCCGGTCGACCGTGACCGCGCCGAGAAGGAGCAGGCCGTTCGCGACCTCGATCCAGAACGACGGGACATTCAGCTGGATCAGGCCGTTGGCCAGGACTCCCACGATGAGCACGGCGAGCACGGTCCCGGGAATCCCGCCGCGCCCACCGGACAGGCTGGCGCCGCCGAGGACGACTGCGGTCACGACTGAAAGCTCGAGGCCAAGGCCGCCGTTGACCGATGCCCCGCCGACCTGGGACAGGCGGATGAGGCCGGCCAGCGCGACGCACGCGCTCGAGAGCAGGAAGGCGATGAAGATCACCCGCTTGGTCCGGATCCCGGCGAGCCGCGCCGCTGTAGGACTGGCTCCGATGGCATACAGCGACCGGCCGTAGACGGTGTACCGGAGGACGAACCAGAACAGGATGACTGCGGCGGCGAAGATGTAGACCGGCAGTGGGATCCCGAGGATGCGCTGCACGCCCAGCTGACCGAAATCGTTGATCCGGATCGTCTGGCCGTTGCCGAGCACCTTTGTGAGGCCCCGAAAGACGGCGAGCGTCCCGAGCGTCGTGATGAGGGCGTTGATCCCGATTACCGTGACGCTGAAGGCGTTGATCGCACCGATGAGGAGGGTCCCCAGGACGGCGACGACGAACGCGCCCATCAGCGGGAGATCCCCGGACCACGGGACCTCAGTGCCGCCCGAGCCGGGTACGAGGGCGGCCACCGCCATCAGCATCGCAACGAAGCCGGCGCTGGAGCCGACGGACAGGTCGAACTGGCCGGCGATGAGGAGCAGCGTCGCGGGACAGGCGATGATCCCAACGACCGCAACGTTCTGGAGGATGTTGACCAGGTTCTCGGGGTTGAGGAAGAACTTCGACGTCACCGAGAAGTAGGCGAACAGCCCGATAAGGACGAGGACAAGGGCTGCCGTCTCCGGGACGGAGATGCCCTTGCCGCGCGGCAGGACGGCGGCCGTGACGGCACTGCCGCCCGACCCACCGGGCGAGGCCGGCTGGGGGTCCTGGCCGTTGGTCATGTCGCGCTACCCTCCCGAGGCTTCGAGCAGGCGGCTGCTGGTGACAGCGTCGCCCTGGAGTTCCGTCACGATGCGGCCCTTCGCCATCACCTGCGCCCGATCGGCGACCTGGACGGCTTCCTCGTAATCCGACGTCGCGATCAGGATTGCGACACCCGACTCCGCGAGCTTGCGAAGTGCCGCGTAGATGTCCTGCCGGGCGCCGACGTCGACACCCCGCGTTGGTTCAATGAGGACAAGTACGTCGGCGTTCCGCTCGAGCCAACGTCCCAGCAGAACCTTCTGCTGGTTGCCCCCGGACAAGGTGCCCATCGCCTGGCGCGGATCGTTGCGCGACCGGATCGACAGCCGGTCATGCCAACGCTGGTACGCCTTGGCCTCGGACCGGGCCCGGATGAACTGACCAAAGCGGGCCATTCGAGACCACGAGGCAACGGCTACGTTCTCGGCGACTGGGCGGACCATGAAGGCGCCACCGGCCTTTCGCTCGGCGGGAAGGAATCCGACGCCGTGGCTGACGGCGGGCACCGGCCCAGACAGGGTGACGACCTGGCCCTTGACGTGCAGCGTTCCGGCCGTGATCGGCCGCAGGCCGAATGCCGTTTCGCCAACCTCGGCGGCCCCCGAGCCGAGCTTGCCATAGATCGCCACGATCTCGCCGCGGTGGACCTCGAGCGAGACCTCGCTGAAGGCTTCGCCGGACGAGGCACCGGTCCACTGGATTGCCGGTCCGTCGGCCTTTGGGCGCGGAAGTGGCGCCGGACGCGGCAGCTCCGTCAGGTGGCGACCAACCATCGCCTCGATGAGGGCGGGTCGGTCCGTATTCTTGACCTCGCGGATCAGGGCCGTATTCCCGTCTCGGAGCACCTGGACCCGGTCGGCGATCTCGAACACCTCGTCGAGACGGTGGGTGATATAGATGATCGCGACGCCCTGGTCGCGGAGCCGCCGGACGAAATGGAACAGCCGCTCTGCCTCGTGGTGCGAGAGGGCGGCCGTCGGCTCGTCGAGGATGAGCAGCCGAGCCGAGCGCGACAGCGCCCGGGCAATCTCGACGATCTGGCGCTCGCCGACACGCAGGGTGTCGATCCGACGCGACGGATCGATGTCGACCTCGAGCTCGCCGAGGATCTTCGCGCCCCGGCGGCGAACTTCGGGCCAATCGACCAGCCCGAAACGATTCGGGAGGCGTCCCAGCGAGACGTTCTCAGCAACCGTCAGGGTCGGCGCGTCCTGGAACTCCTGGAAGATGATCGCGACCCCCAGACGCTGAGCGTCGATCGGGGTTAGCGAGTGGTGCGCGACGTCATCGACGATGACGGCGCCGCCATCGGGCGAGTAGTCGCCGGCGATGATCTTGACGAGCGTGCTCTTCCCTGCCCCATTCTCCCCCAGGAGGGCCAACACGGAACCGCCGGCGGCATCGAGGCTCACACCATGGAGAACCTCGACGCCGCCGAAGGACTTGCGGATATCACTCGCCCGAAGGGCGAAGCTCATTCGTGGTCGTCCCTTCGGATGCGGGTCGAACGCTCAGCAGGCTGGCGTTTCCGGGTAGATCGCCCGGATGTTGTCCCGGTTGATGACCTCGTGCTGGGTGAAGATCTCCCTCGGGATCTCCTCGCCCTGCAGCTTCTTGACCATGTTCGGGATGAGCAGGGTGCCGTATCGCTCGGGGTAGTACGCCACCGAAACGATGTAGTTCGGGTTGCAGGCGACGTCCTTCCAGATGGATGGATCCGTGCCCTGACCGCCGTAGTAGAGGTCCGTCTGGCGGCCCAGCGTGTTGGCGGCACCGATCGCGCCAAGGATCCCGTCCTCGTTGATCGCAACGACGACGATGTGGTTCCCGGGCAGCGCGCCGAGGAGGTTCGTCATCGCCTCGAGGGCCGGGTCCGTCCGGTCGGCGCCGTCGAGAACGTGCTCCTTGTCGGCGGGGATGGGGCAGAACTCCTTGAAGCCGTCCCGCCAGCCGCCCATGCGTGCCGTGTTCGCGGCACCGGCAGCCGTCGATTCGAGCGAGACATAGGCGGTGATGTCGCAGTTCCAGTTGTCCTTGGCGTACTTGCCGATCGCGGCGCCGCCGAGACGCCCAGCTTCGTGGTTATTGGCGCCCATGAAGGCGACCTCGCAGGGCGGTTGAACGATGTCGATTGCGATCGTCGGTACATTGCCGTACGCCTCGCAGATCTCCGGCGACGAGTCCTGGAAGACCTGGAAGTTGAGCACACCCTCCACGCCCTGGACCTTCAGGTTCTGCGCGCATGAGAGTGCCTTCGCGGCGTCGATCTCCGAGTCGCAGAAGGCAAGCTCCTGGCCGGCCTCCTCGGCCGACCGCTTGATGCTGTCCGAGACGAGCTTCACGAAGGGCACGGAGTCGCCAAGCGAGATGTACCCGATCTTGAACTTCGCCGGCTCCTCGGTGGCGGGGGCCTCGGTGGCGGGAGCCGCGGTGGCGGGGGCTTCCGTGGCGGGAGCCTGGGACGCGCCGCCGCCACACGCGGCGGCAACGAGGGCGAGGCTCCCCAAGAGCCCGACCCAGCGGGTCGTTCTCGACCCGGACCTGCGATTGATCACTTCTTCTTCTCCTCCTCCTGGTGCGCGAGTGCGCACGATGCCCGCGACAACAAACATTACTGGAAACGTTCGCGGTCGGGAACCCCGCGACGATAGCCGTCGGCTTCTGCCCGTGTCAAGTTCGCCTTGCAGGATGGCCGTCGACCGGGCGGTCGCGGTGCCAGCCGCGTGGGTGCGTCCTTCAGAAGCCGCCCGGGTTGAGTGGATCGCTGGGGTGGCTGGCCAGCGGATGCACCTCGACGTCAATCCACCGGTAGGAGGGCAATGACCCGATGGCCTGGTGAAGCGCTGTCGCGTCCGGAGCTTCCCAGATGCCCCAGTTCGCCCTGCGTCCCGGAATCCGCCACAGTCGGCGAATCCGGCCCTCGTCGATCAGGTCGCGCGCGCGCGCGCGCTCCTGCGCAAGCATCCGCTTGAGCTCCTCCTGGTCGCCGTCCGCCGGATAGCGCACCTCGATGTGGACGAGGAACTCCATACCCCAGCCTCCTGCCGCCCGGGCATATGCGCCGGGAATCGCGTCGGCTATCATACGGCTGGAAACCCGGCTGGAAACCTTTGCACCCACGGCGCGCATCGGGTGCGACGGGTCAGGGCCCTTGGGAACCCGGGCGCGATGGGACGGAGGCTTGGATGGCACGGATCGCAATCGAGATGCCGCGGCTCGGCTACGACATGGAGTCCGGCAAGATTGGCGCGTGGGTCAAGAAGGTCGGGGATCGCGTCGGTCGCGGTGATGTCATCGCTGAGATCGAGACCGAGAAATCGACCGTCGACATGGAGTCAACCGCCTCCGGAACCCTGGTCGAGATCGTCGCCGAGGCCGGAACCGAGCTGCCGGTCGGCGAGGTCATTGGCTACCTCGACGACGACGCCTGACGCCACGAGGCCTGATTCACCCATGACAGACGGGCGGCACCCGGTGACGATGACGCCGATGCGGGCGGCGATCGCCCGCCGGATGGTTCAGAGTAAGCAGCAGGCCCCGCACTTCTATGTCTCGAACGAGATCGAGATGGATGTGCTGATCGCGGCCGCGGAGCGGCACAACGCCGAACAGGATCCGAGCGCCCGCGTGACCCTGACCGCATACCTGATCCGCGCGGTCGCGCTGGCTCTGCTGGAGCATCCGGCGCTCAACGCGGTCTGGGCCGGCGAGACGCTCGAGCGGTGGGACGCCGTGAACGTCGGAGTGGCCATCGCCGTCGACGACGGGCTGATCGCGCCAGCCCTCCTGGACTGCGGCGCGCGTGAGGTGGACGACATCGCCACGGCGCTCGCGGACCTGACGACTCGGACCAGGGCAGGCAGACTGAAGGCCCCCGAGATGACCGACGCCACGTTCACCCTGAGCAACCTCGGCATGTTCGAGGTGAGCCAGTTCACCGCGATCGTCACGCCGCCGCAGGTCGCGATCCTGGCGACCGGCCGGTCCTACGAGCGCGCCGTGGTCAGGGACGGCCAAGTGGTGGTCCGGCGGGTCATGCAGGCGACCCTGTCGGCGGATCATCGCGCCGTCGACGGGGCAGGAGCCGCGCGGTTCCTGGGAACGCTCAAGAGCCTCGTCGAAGCGCCCGCCTCCTGGGCGCCCGGCGCGAACGCAGGCTGAGGAGCCGGACCATGACCTTCCTCGCGGGCGCGGCCCGGGTCGAGATCACGCCACCTCTCCCCGTGGACCTGCTCGGGTACGTACGCCGGGCACGGGCCGCGCGAGCCGTCTGGGACCCCCTCCTGGCCACGGCGTGTGTGCTTCGCGGCCCGCAGGGCGGGACCGCCGCGATCATCGCCGCGGACGTGACCGGGCTGACGACCGAGATGAGCGACCGCATCCGGGCCCGAGTCGCCGCCGCGATCTCGTGCCGGCCGCAGGACGTCCTCCTCAACTCGTCCCACAGCCACGCTGCTCCTTGGCCGGGCGCCACCGTCAAGCTCGGCGGTGAGTTCGACGGCTGGACGGAAACCGAGCTTCGGTGGTGGGAGGCCGTTCCCGACCTGTACGCGTCGGCCGCGGTGCAGGCCGCCGAGGCCGCCGTGGAGGCCCGGGTCTCCGGCGGTGTCGGTCGCGTCCACAACCTCGCGGTCAACCGGCGCGAGCGGACGGCCGACGGGCGCACGATCCTCGGCTGGAACCCGGAGGGCTTCATCGACGAGAGCGTGCCGACGCTTCGCATCGACGCGCTCGACGCGCCGGCCGACGAACCTTCCCCGATCGCCACGATTGTCAGCTTCGGCTGCCACCCGGTGGTCGTTGGGCCGAACGTCCCGATGGTCGGATCGGACTTCGTGGGTCCCCTCCGAGACCTGATCGACAGCCGGCTCCGTCCCGGCGGCGTGACGATCTTCCTGCAGGGGGCTGCGGGCAACGTCCTCCCGCTCGAGGCGTTCCTCGAGGAGCCCGATGCGGCGGACGCCATAGGCGAACGTCTCGCCCTGGAAGCCGCGCACGCCGTCGCCGATCGCGACCCGCGAGAGCTCGACGTCGAGCGACTCGACTGGGGGTCGGTGACTCCAATCTCGCTCTACCGCCGGACGCTCGCCGCCCGCCAGCCAGAGCCGGCCCTGCACAGCACCCGGCGGATCGTCAGCCTCCCCCTCCTCGACGCGCCGCCGGTCGCCGACCTCGAGCGCGAGCTCGCGGAACGCCGGGTGGACCTTCGCCGGCGCGCCGACGCGGGCGAGGGCCGCGCGACCATGAACCCGGTCCGCTACCACGTCTCGTGGCTCGAGCTGATGCTCGGCGCGGCGCGGGGTGGCTCGCTCCCGAAGTCGATCGACGGGGAGATCTGGGCGTCGCGGCTCGGTGACACCGCCATTGTCGGGGCGCCCGGCGAGATCTTCGGGGAGATCGGGGCGGCCGTCCGAAGCGCCTCGCCGTCGCCGGTCACGCTGTTCGCCGGCTACTCAAACGGCTCGCTGGGCTACGTCGCCACGCCCGAGGAGTATCCGTACGGGGGGTATGAGCCCGCCGTCTCGCACCGTGGCTACGGGCATCCCGCGCCCTTCTCAACGGACGTCGCGGGGATCATTCGCGACACCGCCCTGGAGCTGCTCGGGGAGCTGTTTCCGGAGGGCCCGGTCGCTGATCGAATGCCGGCCCTCCGGCCGCCGGGCCGCTGACCATGCCCGCACCACCCGTTCGTGAGGCCCTGGCCAGTGCGGTCGCCGCCTTCGACGCTCGGCGGGATGCGCTGCGGCCCCTCCTGTCGGCGCGCCGGGCGGAGCTCCCGCTCCGGTACTGGCGGCAGGCGGCGCATTTCACGACACCTGCCGCGGACGCCGCGATGGCGCGCAAGGCCGTCGAGAGCGGCACCGCGCCGATGGCCCGGATCCTGGAGCGTTTCGGGGTTGCCTCGTACGAGCTCGCCGAACGCCTCGCGGTTGCGCCCGACCGCGTCGACGCCATGCTGGCCCGGCCTGCGCGCGCCCCCCTCGTCATGCTCGATGGCGAAGACGCCCAGGCGCTCCGCGACGACGTCACCGACGTGGGCCTGCGCGAGGCTGCGGCGACGATCGCCGAGGCCGACTGGTCCGGGGACGGCCCGCCGACGCTGCGAACGTTCCGGCCGCCGGGGTTCGGCCTCGGGACGACGGCGCGAGACCTGGCCGCCGTCATCGGTGCACTTGCCGAGCGCGGCGCGGCGGACCGGCTGGACGCCATCATCTACCCGAAGATCGAGCATCCAGAGGAGATCGAGGCGCTGTACCGGTTCCTGGATGCTGCGGAGGACGCCGTCGGATTGCCGCCCCAGGCGATCCGGGTCGGCTTCCTCGTGGAGAGCGGCTGGGGTGCGGCTCGCCTTCCCGAGATCGCGCTCGCGGCGATCCCGCGCCTCTGCTCGATCATCTACGGCCTCGCCGACTATTCCGCGGACCTCGGCCTCCCGGCCATCGCCGACGACCATGACCTCGCGACCTGGGTCCGGTCCGAGATCGTCAACGTCGCAGGCGCTGCCGGTGTGCCATCCATCGACGGCATGACCCTCGCCTACCCGGTTGCGGATCCGGCCGTCGATGCGGCAGCGAATCGCGAGCGGTTCCTCGAGCGGATGGCGCTGGTTCACTCGGATGCGGTGCGCGCCCGCGATCTCGGCATGCTCGGTAAATGGGTGGGCCACCCGGCACAGCTGTTCGCCGTGTTGCTTGCGTTCGACGCCGGCTTCGAGCCCGCCGAGCTCGAGGTGGAGGCGGCCAAGCTCGAGGCCTACCGTGCCTCCGTCGAGGACGAGGCTCGCGGCGCCGCGATGATCGGCGGCGTCATGAGCGACAGGGCGACGGACCGGCACGTCCGCGTGCTCCTCCGGCGCGCGGTGGCGCTCGGCAAGTTCGAGCCGGGTCGCGCGGCGGCCCTCGGGGTCATCGGCCCGGGCGAGGTTGCCGAGGCGGAGGCCATCTGGCGGGTGACGGGAGGGCAGACGTGAGCGACGCGATTGTCACGGAGCAGCGGAATGTCCCGGGCTGGGAGGGGCGGTTCTTCGAGGACTTCCACGTCGGCGACGTCTACCGACACCCGCACGGCCGGACGGTCAGCGAAACAGATAACACGTGGTTCACGCTCCTGACCAACAACACCCACGACATCCACTTCAACGCCGACTACGCTGCACGCACGGAATTCGGCCGGCCGCTCGTGGTGAGTACCCTGACGCTGGCGATCGTGACGGGACTGTCGGTCACCGATGTGAGCCAGAACGCGGTGGCGAACCTCGGCTGGGATGCCGTCAAGCTGACTGCCCCGGTCTTCGCCGGGGACACGCTCTACGCGGAGTCCGAGGTCCTCGAGGCGCGCGCGTCGCGAAGCCGCCCGGGGCAGGGCCTGGTGCGCGTGCGCACGCGCGGGTTCAACCAGCGCAACGAAACGGTGATCACGTACGAGCGTACGGTTCTCGTCTACACGCGGGCGGCCCGCCCCACTGGCTGACGACCTTCACTCGTTGATCGGGAGTGGCCCGTCGGGGACCTCGACGAGGACCCGGCCATCCTCGATGACCACGTCGTACGCGGCCAGCGGCCGCTCCGCGGGCGGGTCGAGGGCCTCACCGGTCCCGAGGTCGAAGCGCGACAGGTGGAGCGCGCACGTCAGCGTCCCCGCCGGGAGGCCGTCAGGGCCGGGCGAGCCGCCAGCGGTCAGGAAGCCCTTGTCCAGCTCGAAGTACTCGTGGGTGCAGGTCCCCTGGAACGCGCGAACGGTCCCGCCGGTGTGGACGACGAGGACCGGATCCGAGCCGTCCGCCCAGGCCAGTTGCATCGTCCCCTCCGGAACGTCGGCGAGGGCGAGCAGATCGATCCGGCGCACCCGCTGGATCCGGTCAGGCCGCGGCGTTCGCGGCGGGCGCCACGCTCCCCGCGGCCCACTTCGCTTCGAGGAGCTCGCGAAGCCGCTCCTGGGCGGCCGCCAGCGGGACTCGCGCGACGACCGGCTCGAGGAACCCGAGGACGATGAACTTGCGGGCCTCGTCCGGGGCGATCCCGCGCGACTCGAGGTAGAAGAGCTGGTTCGGGTCGATCGGCCCGACCGACGACGAGTGGGCGGCCCGACGACAGTCCGGCTGGTCGATCTCGAGCGACGGGATCGCGACCGCGCGAGTCGCCTTCGAGAGGTTCATGCCGAACTCGCCGAGGTACGAATCCGTCCCGACGGCCGACTTCTCGATCGTGATCAGACCCTTCATGTAGGACCGGGCGCGATCGAGCAGGGCGCCCTTCGAGAGCAGGTTGCCCGTCGTGTCGCGGCCGAGGTGGCGGGTGTAGCTGGTCAGGTCGAAGAGCTGGTCGTCCGTCCCGAACACGATCTCGACCTGCTCGACGGAGCTCCGGTCCCCCTCGAGGCGGTTGTCCACGCGCGAGCGGGTCAGCCGCGACCCGAGCTGGGCCATCGCCCAATGGAGCGAGGCGCCCTCGCCGATCCGCGCGTGGCGGTGCTGGAACGCCACCTGGCGAGGCCCGAGATCCTGGATCGCCGCGATCTCGAGGCGGGCGTCCGGCCCGAGGATCACCTCGGTTGTGCCGTGGAAGAAGCCCTGCGGGACGGTCTCGCCGGCGGCGCACTCGACGTCCGCGCCGGACGGGACCTGCTCCTCGACGAGCGAGGCCTCGGCCCCGGCGCCGAGCCGGACGAGCGTCCGGCCGACCAGGGCGCGGCCGGGGTTGCCGCTCCGCCAGCGGACCAGCATCGGATGGGCGAGTCGCACGCCGGCCGGCACCACGAGCCGCACACCCTGGCTCCAGAACCCGCGGGCAAGCTGCGCGAGCCGGTCATCGACCGGGAGATTCCCGCCGCCCTCGAGGTCGGCTCGGAAGCCCTCGGGGTCGCGCGCGAGCGCGGCGCCGAATGTCTCGAGGATCACGCCGGCGGCCGCCGCCGCGGGTGAGAGCGCGATCGTCGTGACTGCGTCCTCGCGGAGCTCGACGAGTCCATCAACGCCGTCGGGGAGCTCGACCGCCCCCGCGCCGGGGACCGGTGCGACGGGGACAGACGCCGTCTGCACGTACGGCCGGACCTGGTCGAGGACGGCGCCGCGGAGGTCGATGTAGGGCGTGTAGAGCTGGTTCGATTCGGTGGGGAGGGCGGCGAAGGCGGCGGCGCCGGCGAGCCGGTCCGCGAGGAGCCAGTCCGGCTCGGAGCGCTCGGCCGCCAGCCGGCGCGCCAGGTCCTCGTCGGCGAACCCGAACGGCAGGTCCGTTGGCGAGCGCCGAGGAGACCGGGCCGGCCTGGTGACGACGGTGTTCGAGGCGGGGACGGCCTCCGGCGGGGTGGAGGTCGAGGTCACCCGAGCGAACCCTCCATCTCGAGCTTCACGAGCCGGTTGAACTCGATGGCGTACTCCATCGGGAGCTCCTTCGTGAAGACCTCGAGGAAGCCCTGGATGACGAGGTTCTGGGCCTCGTTCTCGGTGAGCCCGCGGCTCATGAGGTAGAAGATCTGGTCCGCGCTGATCTTCCCGACGGTGGCCTCGTGGGTCATCGTCGTGTCGTCTTCCTGGATGTCGATGTAGGGGTACGTGTCGCTCCGGCTCTGGTCGTCGAGCATGAGCGCGTCGCAGCGCACGCTCGCGACGACCCCGGTCGCGCCCGGCGACACCTTCAGGTGGCCGCGATAGGTGGCCCGCCCGCCGTCCTTCGAGACGGACTTGGAGACGATCCGGGACGTCGTGTTCGGGGCGAGGTGGATCGCCTTCGCGCCGGTGTCCTGGTGCTGCCCGCGTCCGGCCACGGCGACGGAGATGATGTCCGCGCTGGCGCCTTCGCCACGCAGGTAGATACTCGGGAATTTCACGGTCTTGCGCGAGCCCGTGTTGGCGTCGATCCACTCGACGGTGGCACCGGTGTGGGCATGGGCGCGCTTGGTCACGAGGTTATAGACGTCGTTCGACCAGTTCTGAATCGTTGTATATCTTACCTTCGAACCTGGAAGTGCTATAACCTCCACAACGGCGACATGTAACGAATCAGTTGCATAGATTGGCGCAGTACACCCTTCAATATAGTGAACCTTGGCGCCTTCTTCGACGACGATGAGCGTCCGCTCGAACTGGCCGGTGTTCTCGCCGTTGATCCGGAAGTAGGCCTGGAGCGGGAGCGGGACCTCGACCCCCTTCGGGACGTACACGAACGAGCCGCCCGACCAGACCGCCCCGTTGAGGGCCGAGAACTTGTTGTCCTCGTGGGGGACGACGGTTCCGTAGTGCTTCCGGAAGATCTCCGGGTACTCCTTGAGCGCCTGGTCCGTGCCCATGAAGACCACGCCGATCTTCTGGAGCTCCTCGCGGACGGAGTGGTAGACGACCTCGGAGTCGTACTGCGCGCCGACGCCGGCGAGGAACTTGCGCTCCGCCTCGGGGATGCCGAGCTTCTCGAACGTCGCCTTGATCTGCTCCGGGACGTCGTCCCAGGACTTCTCCTCGCGCTCGGACGGCTTCCGGTAGTAGACGATCTTGTCGAAGTCGATCTTGTCCAGCCCATCCGTCCAGATCGGCATCGGCCGCTTCAGGAAGTGGTCGTAGGCGCGGAGGCGGGACTGGAGCATCCAGTCCGGCTCGTCCTTGAACCGGCTGATCTCCTCGACCGTGTCGCGCGTCAGCCCTCGCTTCGTCTCCTTCAGGTAGACGATGTCGTCGTGGAAGGCGTACTGGTCTCGACGATCGGCGACGAGGTCGCGGGTGGAAGTCATCGGTTCCTCGGATGGCCTGCGGTGGCCGCTGGATCGGGCTCGGCGCCGGGGACGACGGCGCCGATGTAATCCCGACCCAGATTATCGGGATTAGCGTCCGAAGCGTCAACGACCGCTTTCGCGGCCAGCCGGGATCGGCGCATGGGATTGGCGTGTGGCACGATGCCGTGGTGTTCGATCGAGCTCCGCGAGACAGCGGCCGGTGAGCCGTCCCGTCAGCGCCGGCATCCTGCTCTACCGCTACCGCGACGGCGAGATCGAAGTCCTCCTCGCCCATCCCGGTGGGCCGTTCTTCGATGGGCGCGACCACGGGCACTGGACGATCCCGAAGGGCGAGCCGGCGGCCGGTGACGATCTCCTGGAAACGGCTGGTCGCGAGTTCGAAGAAGAGACGGGACACGCCCTCGCCACCGTCGCCGGTGACCCGGCGGCGCTACCGCTGGACCTCGGGTCGGTTGTCCAGGCCAGCGGCAAGCGGGTCTACTGCTGGGCGGTCGAGGGCGACCTCGACCCCACCAGCGCGAGCTCCAACACGTTCGAGATGGCGTGGCCGCCGGGAAGCGGTCGGATGCAGCGGTTTCTCGAGATCGATGCCGTGGCCTGGTACGCGATCCCAGAGGCGCTCCGGCGGGCCAATCCGTCGCAGACCGCGTTCGTGCACCGGCTCGTCGCGGCGGTCGGGTCCGGGGCTGCGCCCCGCTGATCGGTCGGCGCTCGTTCAGCCGATGTCGAGCCCGGTCAGCCGATGTCGAGGATG
>DATIUS010000187.1:0-1954 GCA_035466655.1 Candidatus Sulfomarinibacteraceae bacterium | reverse complement strand
GCCGGGATCTTGGGAGACGGCCGGGCCGCCGGGCCGGCACCGGGCGAGGACGCCGCGTCGCGCGCGCCTTCCGGGGGACGCGAACCTGCAGCGGCCGCTGGCGCGTTCGCGGCCCGTGGCGCGTTCGCAGCCCGCGGCTCGTTCGCGGCCCGTCGCTCGTACGCGGCCGCTCGCTCGGCCGCCGCTTGCTCGGCCGCGGCTCGCTGGCTTGCCACCACTCGCTCGTTCGCCGCCACTTGCTCGGCCGCGGCCCGCTGGCTTGCCGCCGCTCGCTTCGCCGCCCTGGCGAGGTACTCCGGCCCGTGCTTCCGCGGATCGGCGTACTCGCGAGGGTTGACCTGCCAGTATTCGCCGCTCGTGGGGCCGTACCAGGCGGCACCGGACCACGTCGGGTCCGGCGGGTCACGGGCCTCGTCGTACGTCGTCGACCCGAACGTGGCCTTCCTCGGCGCCCGACGACGATGCGCGGTCCCGTCGGCGTTCGCGCCCGTCCCGGGCCTGCCGCCACCGGTAGCCGTCGAGCTCGCATCCTGCGCTCCCCCGCGAGCTCGCCTCGGGTTCGCACCCGGCCCCGCGCCGCCGGCAGGCCCGGCGCCGCCGCGTCCCCCCGCGCCGGCGCCGGTGTCGGCCCGGGCTCCGGCGGCCGGTTCGTCGGGTGGACGCGCGCCCGGCGTGGACCGGGCACGCACCGGGTCTGCGCGCCACGGCTCCGACGGGGTGGGGCGGCTCCTTCCGGGTCGCCACGTCACGGCGGTCAGCTGCTCGTACGCTCGCTGGATCTCCAGGAACCGGGGCACCGCTGACTCGCCGGCCGAATCCGGGTGGTGCGCCTTCGCGAGGCGTCGATAGGCGCGCTTCACCTCGGCCGCGGGGGCGCCCGGCATGAGCCCGAGGACCTGGTACGGATCGCGAGCCATCGGGGCACAGTGTCCACGGTGCGGCCGGAACCGTCAGATGACCCCACCGCGCGGCGCTCGGCGCCGGATCGCCGATTCTGCGATCAGCGAACCAGCTCGGCGAGCGGCGCCAGGTCGAACGATGGGATCGCCTCGGCGCTGACGCGGCCGTGCGGATCGGTCTCGACCGGGCGGTGGTATCGAGCGAGCATCCGGAGCGGCTGGTCGGACAGGACGCCTGCCTGGCGGAGCGCCTCGACGGTGGCGGCCCACGTGCCGCGATCGTAGCCGTCCCCGTCCTCGATCTTGATCGCCATGCCGGAAGCGGTGGCCTTCGCGCCGTTGGCACGCGGCCCGGCGAGGATCGCGAGGCCGCGCAGGGCCTCCATCCCTCCCTTCGAGACGACCCTCCCGGGAAGGGCCTTCATGACCGAGGTATCGATCCGGTCGCGCGTCCCGCCAACCATCTCCGGGTGGGCCAGCATCGCGTCCCGGACGATGCGCAGCGCCGGCGCGAGCGACGCCCTCGGGTCGGATGCGGGGACGGCGGACGGGTCCGCCAGGAACGCATACGCCCTGGCGATCTCGCGGAGCGGAAACGCATAGGTCGGGACGCCGCAGCCGTCGATCCCGAGCTTGAGCTTCGACGCCGTCGTCCCGAACGCCCGCGCGACCGTCTCGCGGTAGAGGACCTGGGCCGGATGCTCCTCCAACCAGTAGCCCATCGGCTCCCAGCCGCGAAGCTTGCACAGGAGCAGGAAGACCGAGTGCTGGCCGGAGCACATGTGGCGGACCGGGCTGGCCTTCTCGCCGTCGCGGGCGAGGCGGGCCGCCGTCAGCTCGTCGAGCGGCATCTTCTCCGACCCGCACGCCAGGAGCGACTGGCTGACGTTCGCCCGCCGGTACATCCCCTGGATCGTCCGGACGTGGAGGTCCTCGCCCGAGTGGCTGCTGGCCATGATCGCCAGCTCGGGCGGCTCGAGCTCGAACGCCTCGATCCCCCCGGCTTCGACGAGTGCCAGCAGCCCGAACGGCTTGACGCAGGAACGGAGGTTCGT
>DATIUS010000186.1:0-6899 GCA_035466655.1 Candidatus Sulfomarinibacteraceae bacterium | reverse complement strand
GAGGATCGCCGCCAGGCGGGCCGGGTCGCGCTCCGAGCGGACCCGGAACATCGCGAACGCCGAGGCCCCGTGCGCGGTCAGGCTGAGGATGACCGCGACGATGTGGCCGTAGACGAGCCAGTCATAGGCGCTCAACGTGATCTCCTCAGGCTGCGACTGGGGACGCGGCGGCCCTGCGGGCCTCGCTGGCCGTAACGATGCCGACGAGCAGGATCAGGAACCCGTTGACGGGATGGACTGCCGCCAGCTCCGGCATCGTGGATCTGGCATCGACGAAGACCGACTGGAGCGAGAACAGGAAGAGCAGCAGGAACGCCTCGAAGATCGTCCGGCGCCCGAGCCGGCCGACGATGGCGAGCACGAGCATGACCAGCGTCAGCCAGCCGAAGATGAACGCGAAGTTCCGGTGGATGTCGAAATCCGCCGTGGAGCGGAACACGCCGAGCCCGGCCAGGAACACCTGCACGAGGGTACAGGCGACGAACAGCCAGGCGGCGGCGGCGAACACAATCCGGATGGGTCGTCGGAGCACCTCGCCCTCCCGTGGAGCGCCGGGCGACCGTTCACCCGTGGGACGCTCGCCGGGAATCTCGCGGGCCGGGCGTCCCGCTGTCACGGGACCGGGGTCCCGACCGCACTGGGCGGATGCCGTCCGACCGCAGGCCGGCGCTGTCGCGCAAGAGCCTCAGCTGACCGGCGTCGTCGGGTGATCCGGCCGCCCGGCGAAGGCCGACTCGAGCGTCGCCATGATCGACAGCACGATGTCCTCGCGCCAGGGCCGCGCCGCGACCTGGACCCCGATCGGCAGCCCCTGGCTGCCTCGTTCCACCTTGAGCGCCTCCCGGATCAAGGGGCCTCGTCCCGGTGGCCGATCCGACTCCTCCCCCGGCCGAACCCGGGTCACGGGCACGACGCCCGCCGGATACTCGAGCACGTTGAAGAGCGTCGCATAGCTGCCGGCGGTGTTGACGGTGAGGTCGACCCCTGCACCATGGGTGAGCGCGGGCAGTGCCCACGGCGGGCAGACCAGCGCGTCGAGCTTCGCGCCATCGAGCGCGGCGAGGAACGTGGCGCGATAGCGCCCGACCTCGTCGGCCAGCGCCTCCATCCGCTCGACGCTCCACGGCTTGTTCGCCCGGATCGCCTGCGCATGGTGCGGCCGGCCGGTGGCCTGCATCAGCACGGCGACGAGCGGCCGCATGGGCCCGGGGATCTTCGTGCTCGCGATGAACCCCTGCAGATGGGGGTCCACCACTTCGCCGCGCAGCGCCTCGCGCAGGGACCTGAGGCCGTCGCCACCGATCGTGGCCAGGAACAGGGAGAGAGCGGCCCCCACGTCCGGCGGCCGGAAGGGCTGGACGGTCGCCCCGGCATCCTCGAGCGCCCGGGCCGATTCGGCGACCGCGCGGCGGATGGCGGGCGAAGCCGCGAACCAGCCGTCGTCCTCGTAGGCCCCGATGCGGAGGCCGCGGACGCCGACGAGCGACGGGTCCGGCCAGGCTCGTCGCTCCACGGTCGGATCGGGCTCGCCCGGCTCGGCCGCCGTCAGGACCGTCATCGCCAACGCGAGGTCGGCCACCCGACGCGCCATCGGCCCGGGTTGGTACCGGATGATGTCCTGCTCGAAGAAGAATCCCGGCGGGGTGTCGAGCAGCGACAGTCGGCCGCTCGTCGGTTTGAGCGCGGCGATGCCGGAGAAATGGGCCGGGACGCGAATGCTCCCGCCCAAGTCCCCGCCGAGACCCAGCGGCGAGCCCCCGGCGGCAATGATCGCCGCCTCGCCGCCGCTCGAACCACCCGGCGTCCGGTCCGGGTTCCACGGGTTGTTCGTTCGACCGTAGAGCGGATTGTCGCTTTCGTGGTACATGAGGAGTTGGCCGACGTTCGTCTTGCCCAGGATGATCGCGCCGGCCGCCCTGAGGCGGCGCACCGAGGGGCCGTCATGGTCGGCGCGGTGGCCGGCCTGCTTCAGGAGACCGAGCGTCGTCGGTGTGCCCGCAACAAGGAACTGCTCCTTGATGGTGATCGGCAGGCCGTGCAACGGCCCGAGCGGACGGCCGGCCATCCGTGCGGCGTCGGCAGCGGCGGCCTCGGCGCGAGCCTCGTCGAAGCGCCGGACGACGACGGCATTCAGGGTCGCGTCGACCTGCTCGATGCGGGCGATATGCGCGTCGACGACCTCGCTCGCCGACGCGTCGCCTCGACGGAGGAGCCCGACCAGCTCCGTCGCACTCATCCCGGCCAGCATTGCGGGTGCCGCGATCGTGGTCGCCATGTCGGCCTCCTGATCCAGATTTGGATCGGTCGCCCGAGCCTGTCGCTCTCAACGGGCATGCCTGGGCACCGTCCCCGCCGGGACGCTCATCGGGACGTTCATCGGCAGTCTCGCCGGGCGGAGGTCCCGCCGTCACGGGACCGGGGTCCCGACCTCACCGGGCGGCCCCTCCCGGATTACCAGCCGGGAGCACCGACCGGGAGCACCGACCGGGAGCGGCCGTCAGGAGCGCCGGCTCTCGCCGCCCAGCCCCGCTTCTCGAGCCCGCACGATCGCCTCGGCCCGGTCGCGCACCTGGAGTTTGCTGAAGATGTTCGAGACGTGGTTCCGGACCGTCTTCGGCGAGACGACGAGGCGGGCCGTGATGTCCTGGTTGCTGAGGCCGCGCGCGATGAGTTCGAGAATTTCGCTCTCCCGCTCGGTGAGCTCCGGGAAGGCGGTGCTCCGAGCGGAGGGGCGGGTGGCAAAGAAGGTCATGAGCCGGCGAGCGATGGCCGGCCCGAAGATCGCCTCGCCGGAGATGACCGCCCGGATCGCGCGCACCAGCTCCCCCCGGTCGGCACCCTTGAGCAGGTAGCCGCGCGCGCCCGCCCGAAGCGCGGCGAACACCGACTCATCATCCTCGTACATGGTCAGCACCAGGACGGCGATATGCGGGCTCGTCGCAACGATCCGTCGCGTTGACTCCACGCCATCGAGACCCGGCATGTTGAGGTCCATCAGGATCGCGTCCGGCTGGAGCGATGCCGCCAGCGTGACCGCCTCGTCGCCGCGCCGCGCCTCGCCCACCAGCTCGATGCCCTCGATCGAGTGGACGAGCGCGCGAAGACCGTCGCGGAAGGCGTCGTGGTCGTCGGCGATGAGCAGCCGAACGGGCTCCGCCGCCATCGTCATGTCGAAATCCTGTCATGCGGGACCGCCAAGGCGTCCGGGGCGGCCGGCAATGGGAGCCAGGCGCTCACCCGCGTTCCGCCGCCCCGGCGCGGGCCGATCTCGCAACGGCCACCGAGCTCCAGCGCCCGTTCGCGCATCGAGGTCAACCCGACCCCGGATACCGTGTCGGGCGCGATCCCCCCGCCGTCGTCATCCACCTCCACGACCAGCGCCCCATCGAGACGGAGCCGAACCCAGCAGGAGCGGGCATCGGCATGATGGGCCGCGTTCTCGAGACCCTCCACCGCGATCCGGTAGGCCGCGACCTCGACGGCCGCCGGGAGGTCCGGGATCTTCGCCGGGGCGTCGATCTCGATCCGCGGGACGGCCCCGGTCAGGCGATCCGCATGCTGGCGGATGGCGCCCACGAGACCGAGCTCATCGAGCGCCGGGGGGCGCAGCCCGTACACCAGCCGCCTGATGTCGGCAAGGGCGCCCCGCGCCTCTGCCTGGAGGTCGCTGAGCATCCGCCGTGCCGCCTCGGGATCCCGGGCAACGAGCTCGACTGCCGCCTCCGAACGCATCGCGATCCCGGCCAGCGCCGGCCCAAGGCCATCGTGGAGGTCCCGCCTGAGGCGTCGCCGTTCCTCCTCTCGTGCCGTCACGAGCTGTGCCCGCGAGCGAAGGAGGTCGCGCGTGAGGCTGGCCGCGTCGACGGCCGCCCCCGCCTGGCGCGCCAGATCCTCGAGCAGCCCCAGGTCGCCCGGGCTGAGTGCGTCCTCACCCGAGCGCGGTGCGAATCGCAGCTGTCCCACGGTCCGCCCGGCGTGCACGAGCGAGAGCGAGGCGCCCGCATCCTCGTCCACCGGGCGGCCGAACGAAGCGGCGACGTGGCGGCCATCGGCGGTATCGATCTCGAGCGCGACGTACGGCAACCGGAGCGCCTCGCCCACCGTGCGGACGATGACCGGGAACACGGATGCGGGATCGGCGGTCCATTCCAGCCGCTGCCCGAGGCGCCTGACGGCGCGCCATGGCTCGTCCCGGTCGCCGAACATGAGGCGATTGACCGCCCGCTGGAGCACGTCCCGGACCGGCAGCGCGGCGAGCGCGGCGCCGCCCGTCGCCAGGAGCGATGCGGCGAAGCCGCGCGTCTCGCCGAGGACGCCGCTGAGCACGGCGATCATCACCACGTAGACCGCGACGACCACGAGCGTCAGGCCGCCGTACACGAGCGCCCGGTTGACGGCCACCTCGATGTCGAACAGGCGGTAGCGAAGGATTCCGGCGGCGATCCCGATCGGCAAGGGCAGCGCGATGAGCCCGACGGCCGTCCAAGGGATGAGCGGGCGGCCGATCAGCAGCTGCGGGCCCGTGAGCAGGCCCAGCAACAGCACCATCGACGTCCCGCCGCCGACCGCCGCCCAGCGGATGGCATCCTTCTCCGCCGGTACCGCGCTGCGGTAGGCGCGGATGCCTAGGACCATGCCGACAAGGATCGTCGGGACGATGACGAACTGCTGGAGGATCGGCCAGGTGCCGAGCCAGGCCGTCGGCGACGCGGCACCGAGGCGCGAGACGAGCAGGCCCCCGCCGTACGCGCCGAGCGGGAGCCCGTACGCAAGAGCCAGGACGCGCCGGCCCGGCCCCGCGGGGCCCGCGGTCAGCGCGAGCGGCAGGTGTACCGCCCCGGCCGGCCAGAGGAGCATGTACAGCCCGCTCGCGGTCAGGGCGTGGAGCAGAAACGGCCAGCCGGCGACGATATCGCTCACCTCGAGGCCCAGCAGCCACGGGAGCGTGCTCCCCGTCACGCCACAGGCGGCGACGACGAGCGCGACGGCTGCCGACGATCCTGGACGCCGCCAGAGCACGAAGGCCGCCACGACCTGGAAGACGATCGTGAAGATCAGCACGCTCCAGTAGTCGGCCAGGATCGCCGATACGTCGTGGCCGGCGAATGTCACCGGCACGTCCACGCTGGCCCCGTCCCGAAGTACCCCGTAGGTCACCGGCTCGTGGACGGACCCGAAAGGGCGAGTCAAGGTCGGGTCAAGCACGGCATCGATCCACGAGCCGAGCGGCCGGCCATCGACGGCGCGCACGACGTCACCCGAGACAAGGCTGCCCTGGCGCGGATGAATCGGCTCGACCCGCGCCCCTTCGCTCGTCCAGGCGTCGACGTAGAACGCGATCCGAGCACCATCCGATGTCCCGGCCAGGCGCACGCCCAGGAACGCGAGGCTCGCCGCCAGCGAAACCCCGGCAAGGAACCAGATCGGCAACCGACGCGCGCGACCCGCTGCCCGCACCGCCATCGTCACCCCTTCCGCTCCGGCGAGGGTAACTCGCGGGCGCCCGGCCGGCAGCCTCTGTCAGGCGCTCGCGGCCCCGATCGTGTTCTGCCGCCAGGCCCTCAGGAGGCGCACAGCGCACACGTAGAGCCCCAGGAGGATGCTCGCGCCCATGATCGGGCTGAAGGCCTGTGTCAGGAGCCCGGACTCTGCCGCGAGGCCCACCACGAACCCGATCAGGCCTGCGTTCGTGCCGACGAAGACCGCATGGTCTGCCCACGGCCAGAACGTCGAGCGGTCGCGCGTGGCCGCGAAGATCAGCCCGAAGATGGCGTTGGTCATGACGCCCACGAAGATCGCGTGATCGAGGGCGAAGATGAGCCAGGCCGGGATGGCCATCACGGAGATGTCCTCATCCATGGGCCCGTAGGCCCCGGAGACGAACTGGACGATCAGATAGGCGAGCAACAGGATGTCGATGACCACGAAGACGCCGCTGGCCGCCACGTAGCGAGCACCTCCCGTGGCCAGCCAAGGCACGGCGGCGATCGGGCGGGCCATGCGGGCGACGAAGATCGCGACCGCGATCAGCTGGAAGACCACGTTGAGCGAGAGCAGCGCCTGGATGTTCGCCACGGCGCCGATCGTGAGCAGGAGACTGCCGACGAACAGCGCCGCGACCTGGGCCGCGCCGGCCCGACTCAAGCCCGCCGCGCGAGGCCCGAGCCGCCACTCGACGATCGCCATGCCCACGAGGACCAGGTACCCGAAGGCCATCGCCGTGACGTGGCCCCCGCCGGCCCGGGCGAGGGGCACGAGCTCACGGACGAGCAGGAGCTGCACCTGGATGAGCGTGCCGAAGAAGCCGCCGACGGCGAGGGTCGCGACGGCGGCCAGCACGGCGAGCCGCGGCGTCGTCAGGTTGACCGCCCGGCTCGCGGCGAGGAGCCAGAGGAGCAATCCCGCGATCGCGGCGAAGACCGGCAGCGACGTCAGCGCACGGAACCCGATGTTGCCGGTCCAGAACGCCAGGACGTACAGCGGGATCGAGACGATGGAGAGCCAGGCGAGCCAGCGCCACGTTCGCGACCCGCCGCCGCGGGTCTCCTCAGGCCCCGCTGTAGCCCCGAACATCCAGCCGCAGACCACGAAGACGGCGAGGGTGATCCATCCCAGCGTGCCGGAATGCACGTGGGTCATGAGGGTGTCGTGGTCGAACTCGACGAGGTCGAGCCCGTTCAGGATGCCAATCGCCACGGTGACCACGAAGACGCCGATCGCGGTCAGGAAGAGACCGGTCGTCGTGGTGCTCGGACCGGCCCAGCGGCCTTCTTCGTTCATCTCCTGCCTCCTCCGATGGCGCGGCCGCTCCCGTCAGACGCCAGGATCCAGAACTGGCGGCGCGACAAGGTCGGCGTCACGGGCGTTCCCTCCGTCATGCGGCAGGATCGTGACCCGGG
>DATIUS010000185.1:0-4090 GCA_035466655.1 Candidatus Sulfomarinibacteraceae bacterium | reverse complement strand
CTCCACGTCGAAGACGATCGAGGTGATCGCCTGGCGGGAGAAGATCTCCCGCGCGGCGTCCCGCCGGAAGCCCTTGAATCCGCACTGCGTGTCCTGGACGCCGCCCGTCACCCAGATCGCGGCAAGGGCGTGGAAGAGGCTGCCGAGGAACCGGCGGTAGCCCGGCTGCGATGCGCGCATGTCCGAGCCGTCCGGCTGGATCCGGCTGCCGAGCGCGACCTCGGCACCGACCAGGGCGGCCAGGAGCTTCGGGAGCTGGTCCGGCGGGGTCGCCATGTCCGCGTCCGCGAAGGCGATGACGTCGCCGTCCGCGGCGAGCATCCCCGCCCGGACCGCCGCGCCCTTCCCGCCGTGCGGGACCCGCAGCAGCTCCAGGCGGATCGGCGCGTCCTCGGGGACGGCCGCCTCGGGCCGGTCGAGGACGAGATGCGCGGTCCGATCGGTGCTCCCGTCGTCGACGACGAGGACCCGGATGCTCCGCGGGAGGGTCGCCCCGACCGCTGACGCGAGGAACGCGAACAGCTCGTCCAGCGCCGGCCCGATCCGCTCCGCCTCGTTGTAGGCGGGCAGGACGAGGGTCAGGCGTTCGAACGTGGGTGTGGGCACGTGGAAGGAGGATCTGTTCATAACCCGAGGGTCGGCGGAAGACGCGCAAACGGGTCCTCGATCGGCACTCGCGGTTGGCGAATGGACAGCTCAAGGGCTTGCAGCTGCGGTGTGGCGACGTAGTACCGCCCACGTCGTTCGCCGACGGCGACAAGCAATCCGCTTTCGGCGAGCGCCTTCAGGTCCCGCCCGGCCATCGCCTCATGCACCTCCGCGGCCTCTCGGTACGTGGCGTTCCTCATTCGGAAGCCCATCGCGGCGTTGAACACCGCGGCAGTCGAACGCCCGGGCAGACCTCGCTTCGCAACTTCCTGACTCACAACGTCCCAGCGACGTTCCGCCTCCTGCGCCCGCCGCACCAATGTCTGCGCTTGAATGTAATGCGCGGTCAGAACAAACCGAACCCAGGGACGCGCGTCGTTCTGGGGATGCCAGCCCCCCTTGCCGACATCGGCGAGGACCTGGTAGTAGGCCTCCGTGTTGACGCCCAGATACTCCTCGATGCTCCAGAACGGCGGGGCGACGATCCCTTCGCGGGCCAGCACCAGGGTCTGCATGCAGCGGGCCATCCGGCCGTTGCCGTCGCGAAAGGGATGGACCATGACGAGATTCAGGTGGGCCATCGCCCCGCGCACCATGGCTGGGACAGCATCGTCATCGCGCTGGAGCTCCGCCGTGAGCTCCGCCATGAGATGCGGAACGGCCATCGCCTCCGGTCCCGTGTACACGATTTCGTGATTGCGTTCATCGAGGACATAGACCGGGCCCGGGCGCCATCGCCCAGGGCTCTTGTCCAGGTCGTACTTCAGCATCATGTAATGCAGACCCCGGATGAGAGATTCGTCGTACTTGAAGTGCGGATCCTCGGCGAGCTGGACCACATAGGTCATGGCGTCGCGGTACCCGCTCACCGCAACCCACGCCTCGGTCGCAGAATCGGTCGGGCCCTCGCCGGCCACGGCTGCCACAGCGTCGTCCAGGCTGACGTTGTACCCCTCGATGCTGTTGGAGCCACGGATGGCGCGTGCCAGCATGACGCGGCGCAGGAGGCCCACCCAGCGGCCTTGAGCCGTCAACTGGTAGCGCAGGGCCTCGCGGACCTGGTCGATCCGATCGACGACCGAACGTTCCGCATCGGTGAGGTCAGGGGTGCGGAAGAGCATGTTGGAAAGTCTGTTACCATCCGCCTCTATGTCGGATACATTCCGACGTTCTGGCGGAATGTATCACACTTTGGCACACGGTCAAGGGATGACAGACCCTCAAGCCGGTACGCTCGAACGGCTGTCCGCTGACACCACACGGTGTCAGGGCGGTATTGACACTGATCGGTGGCATGTACATACTGCTACCGAGAGGTGGCATGAATGACAGCAGACATCCGAACGATCAGCGACATCGCCAACGCTGTCCGCGGCCGACGACTCCAGCTTGGGGTGAGCCAGGACGAACTCTCCCGGCGGGCCGGCGTGTCAAGGAAGTGGATCTACGAGTTTGAGGCCGGCAAGGCCGGCGCGGAATTCGGGATCGTTCTCATGGTGCTCGAGGCCCTTGGCATGCGCCTCGCCCTCGGCACCGCACCAGCCTCCGAGGTCGCAGGCGGCGTCGATCTGGATGCCCTCCTCGACGACTACACCCAGTCCCGATGAGCGAGCTCGTCGTCATCCTGCATGACGCCGTCGCCGGCGTCCTCGTGCGCTCGACCGGCGGTCGATTGCGTTTCGAGTACGACGCGGCCTACCGCGCCCTGCCCGATGCCACCCCGCTTTCGCGCGGGATGCCGCTCACCGTGCCGGTCCATGGAGATGGAGCGATCACCCCGTGGCTGTGGGGGCTCCTCCCCGAGAACGACGCCGTCCTGGCCCGCTGGGGACGGCAGTTCCAGGTCTCAGCCTCCGCGCCGTTCTCGCTCCTCGGCACCCCCATCGGGGAGGATTGCGCCGGCGCCGTTCGCTTCTGTCAGCCGGCCGATGTGGACCGCCTCCTGGCGCGCCCGGGCTCCGTGGCGTGGCTCGACGAGCGAGCCGTCGAGGAGCGGATCCGCGACTTGCGCGAGGACGCGACGACCTGGCTCGGGCGGAACTTCACCGGCCAATTCAGCTTGGCGGGCGCGCAGGCGAAGACCGCGCTCTACTCGGACGGCGACCGCTGGGGCGTCCCGTCCGGAGCGACGCCCACGACCCACATCCTGAAGCCGGCCGTGCGGGGTTTCGACGACCACGAGCTGAACGAACACATCTGCCTCGATGCTGCCCGGCGTGTCGGGCTGCGGGTGGTCCGAACGCGTGTCGAGCGCTTCGGCGCGGAGAGCGTCATCGTCGTCGCGCGCTACGACCGCATCGCGGGACCGTCAGGCATCGTCCGCGTTCACCAGGAAGACACGTGCCAGGCACTGGGGGTCCTTCCGCAGCGCAAGTATCAGAACGAGGGCGGCCCGGGAGCCGCCGAAATCATCTCGCTGCTGCGCCGCGAGCTCCCCGCGCAAGCCGCCGCGGTCGCCGTAGACCGATTCGTCGACGCCCTGATCTGGAACTGGGTCATCGCCGGGACGGACGCGCACGCGAAGAACTACTCGCTGCTCCTCGCCGGACGTGAGGTTCGGCTCGCGCCGCTCTACGACATCGCTTCCGCACTCCCATATGGCATCCACGAACGGAAGCTGCGAATGGCGATGAAGGTCGGCCGGGACTACGACGTGGCGGTGCTTCGCGAACGGTGGACGACGGCCGCGGCGCAGTGGGGCCTGGAGCCTGCGCGTCTCCGAGCCCGAGTGCTCGAGCTTGCAGCCGGCGCCGCCGACGCCTTCGCCGACGCCGCTGCCGATCCAGCGATTGCGGGTCTCGGCCGCCCCGGTCCCGGACGTCTCGTGGATGCCGTGGCCGAGCGCGCCGCGCGGTGCGCCGCCTCCATCAGCGCGTGAGGCCACGGACGCCCCGCACCTGATCGCCGCGGCAAGCGGCTACGACAGCCGTACGAGGGGTGTTCCCCGGCTCACTGTCGGCCTGGCTGGAACGAGTGCCAGGGCAAGGAGAACGAGCGCGCCGGCCGTGGGCATCGCGCGGTTGACGATCCACGTGAGCTCGCCAAGCGCGGCCTGTTCGCCGCCGGACATGAGTAGGTAGGCGACGCCGAGCCAGGCGATCGAGCGGCCCTCCGCAAGGAGCAGGAGGAACGGGAGGATCAGGATCGCCAGGTAGTGGTGGTAGAGGGCCGGTGCCACGAGCACGGATGCGAGGACGGCGACCGCGTAGCTCATCCGGGGCGTGGAGCGGAGCGCGGACCAGGCGACGAGCGCGAGCGCCGCGCCGGCGACGACCAGGCGCGCCGGCAGGAAGCCGATCGCCCCGGCCAGCCAGGCCGTGGGCGCCAGGACGTCCGTCGTGTCCGACGGGGCGGACAGGTTGAGCAGGACGGTCGGGTAGTCCAGCCACGGCTGCGGACCGGTGAGCGGGAGCATCACGAGGGTCGCCGCGAGCACCCCGAC
>DATIUS010000184.1:0-1798 GCA_035466655.1 Candidatus Sulfomarinibacteraceae bacterium | reverse complement strand
ATCCTCCGTCCGTGAGGCCGGCGTCTCGGTCGGCTCGACGCCTGGGCAGCTCCTCCGGAAGGTCGAGCTGCCGATCGCCCGCCCGGCCATCCTCGTTGCCGCGAACCAGGGCATCATCCTCGTCCTCGCGATGGTCGTCGTCGGGGGCCTCGCGGGCGCCGGCGCCCTCGGCTATGACGTCGTGGCGGGTTTCGTCCGGCGCGACTTCTTCGGCGAGGGGTTTGCTGCGGCCATCGCCATCGTCCTGCTCGGGATCATGCTCGACCGGGTCACCCAGGGCGCCGGGACCCAGCGGTCCAGCGTGGCCGGCGCGAACGAACGACGCGCCGCCTGAGTGCACGGCGTAGCATTCGCGGCGCATCGGCGGATCGTCGGCCCAGCGGCCCGCGGCATCGTCCGGCGGCCGGCAACGGAGGAGTGCGCGTGAACATGAAGGCAACATTTGGCCGGCTCGGGGCCGGGCTCGTCACGGCGTCGTTGATCGCCGCCGCGTGCGGCGGCGGGGGCGGCGGCACCAAGACCGTCAACATCGCCATCCATGCGTGGGTCGGCTATGAGGCGAACGCCGCCGTCGTCGGATACCTGCTGGAGAAGGAGCTCGGCTACAAGGTCGAGAAGAAGACCCTGGCCGAGGACGTCACCTGGCCCGGCTTCGAGTCCGGCGAGATCGATGTGATCTTGGAGAACTGGGGCCATCCCGACCTCGAGAAGACGTACATCGAGGAGAAGAAGGTCGCCTTCGATGCCGGGCTGACCGGCAACATCGGGATCATCGGCTGGTACGTGCCCGGCTGGATGGTCGACGAGTACCCGGACATCACCGACTGGAACAGCCTCAACAAGTACGCGGATCTCTTCAAGACGTCGGAGTCCGGCGACAAGGGCCAGTTCCTCGGGACCGACCCTTCGTACGTCCAGTACGACGAGGCCCTCGTGACGAACCTCGGCCTCAACTTCAAGGTCATCTTCTCCGGGTCGGAGACGGCCACCGTCCAGGCGATCAAGACCGCCGATGCCGAGAAGAAGCCGCTCCTCATGTACTGGTGGGATCCGCACTGGATCCACGCCCAGGTGAAGCTCGTCCAGGTCAAGCTGCCGCCGTATGCGGAGGGCTGCGACGCCGACCTGGAGAAGATCGCCTGCGACTACCCGAGCTACAACCTCAACAAGATCATGCGGACCAAGTTCGCCGACGAGAACAAGGACGCGGCGACGCTCATCAAGAACTTCAAGTGGACGAACGAGGACCAGAACCTCGTCTCCGACTACATCACGAACCAGGGCATGACCGCCGCCCAGGCGGGCGAGAAGTGGATCAAGGACAACGAGGCCGTCTGGAAGGCCTGGATGCCCTGACTCGAGGCCGACCGCACGGGGCCTGATCTCCCCCCGCCAAGCGCGAGCCCGAGCCGGCGACGGACCCCGTCGCCGGCTCGTCTGTCGCCCGGTTATCCACAGCGAACCGCACGGCCGCTTGACGCCCCGTTCACGCGGCGCCCAAGATGCGCATCGACGATGGCCCGGGGCTGGACGAACCCCGACCTCGCGGCGCGCCCCGATCCCAGCCTTGGCTTCGGAGTCGGCGGCGATTCGCTCTGGCGGAAGCGTTCGGCGTCCCGTCGTCGCAGGAGGGTCGCGCGCACGAAGACGGCGCGCACCGTTAGTTGGAGGAGCAGTTGACCACGACCCGCACGATGCCTCGCCTCATGGTGGGCGGAGCGATTCTCGCGATCATCGTCGCCGCGTGTGGTGGCGGAGCGTCCGAGGCCCCGGCGACCACGGCGCCGACGGCGGCGCC
>DATIUS010000183.1:0-5678 GCA_035466655.1 Candidatus Sulfomarinibacteraceae bacterium | reverse complement strand
GCTGGCACAGGCGACCCGCCTCCTGGCTGACGCGACACAGGGCCGACCACTCGACGACGCAATCGTCGCCGGTGCGGCCTTCCACCCGGCGATTCTTTCAATTGCGGCAGAGGTGATCGTCCGGCACCTCGGCAGCCTCGGCCCCGCAGCGCGAGATCTCGTAGCCACCGAAGCACAACTGCGGCCCACCCGCTGGCGACCACCCCTGCGTCGCATCCTCGAGGACTCCAACCCTGCCGCACAGTTCCAGGCAGCCACCATTCTCGACATCATTGGAGCGCCCGAGGACGTTCAGCGGCTAAGAAGTGCAGCACGCATGCTTCGGAACCAGCCAGGGTCGGCGATCTTGGGGCGTGCTCTGGCTCGGCGTCTCGCCCCACACGTCTACGTCGAGGATCTCGGGCGAGTCCATCTGCAGATCGGCGAACGCCACGTTGACGGCTCGACTGTGCGGCGCAAGGTCCTTGCCCTGCTTTGTTACTTGATTGCTCGGCCGGGCCAAAGTGCGACGCGTGAAGAAGTCCTCGAGGCCCTGTGGCCGGACCTACCGCCAAATACCGCCTTGAACTCGTTGAACCAGACCGTCTACTTCCTTCGGCGCGTGTTCGAGCCGTCGTTCTCAGAGGACCTGACCGCCGGGTATGTAGGCCAGGACGGTGAGACCGTATGGCTCGACCGAGATCTCATCAGCGCACGCAGCCAGACCTGCCGCGAGCTTGTTCGTAAGATGACACCGATCCCGAGCCCTGACGACGTCCTCGTGCTTGCGCGTCTATATCGCGGCCGCTTCGCTCTTGATTTCATGTACGAGGATTGGGCGAGCGACTATCGCGACAGCCTGCACGCGTCCTACCTTCGAGTGGTCGAGGTCGCCGTGCGGCTTGACGCGGACTCGGGCCACTACAACCGGGGGATCGAGATCGCTGAGCTCGCAGCGGACGTGGAGCCTGACTCCGAGGACCTCCAGGTGGCGCTGCTCCGTTTGTACCGAGTTTCAGGCTCGCTCGCGGCGGCCGCTGAGCAGTATGGCCACTACGCTCAGAACCTCCGTGACCTTGGAGTCGAGCCCCAGCCACTGAGCGACATCTGACCTGCCCGCACCGGCGGCATTCGTCCGGACCAGCCTGGGGGACGGGATAGGTACACATGCGTATTGACCGGTGCAGTCCCGCGTACCTATAGTCCGGCCACTTCGTAGTACTTCGGTACTAGGAAGTCGAGTCAAGAACGCTCGGACGCGCTGAAGCCCCACCTGAAATGGGCACTTAGGGTGGGGCTGAGCGAGTAGTGCAACCGACCGACCATGTGTCAGGTCGGTTTTCGTGTCTTACGAGGCACGGGGGCCGCAAGGAGGAACGAGCGTGCAGCCGGATCAGAGCCTTAAGGGCTGGTAGGAGTCGACCATGAAGGCTCGACTCGTCCGCCTTGCAGTGACCCTTAGTTCGGTCGCTGCAATGGCTATCGCAGGAGGCGCTTCACTCAAGGGGTTCTAGAGTACGTTAGGACTATTCCCGGCCTGATCGACCAGATCTACAGTCCCGGGAGTCACCAGCGTACGAGGCGGTAGTGCCGAAGTCCCTGAAGCTCTTCATCACACTGCTCGTGGCAGGCAGTGCCGTTGCACTCCTGTCCACGAGCTTTGTGTTTCCCCTAGATCCGGCTCTGGCAATCGAGTTCGAGGGGTCTGCTGCGACCTCGCCTCTCGAGCAACTCCTCGGGTTGGCCTTCTGGACGTTCGCAACATTCATCGCTTCCGCGCTGCCGGTTCAGATGCCGGGGGGCATCCTGGTTACGGTCTCAATCGCCCCAGTCATAGCCGCAACGAGCCTTGGGGGGCCATTCGCGGGTGCCCTTGTGGCGCTCGTCGGCACGACTGAGATCCGAGAACTCCGTGGCAAGGTGCCCTGGTATGGATCGCTAGCCAATCACGCAGGTCTCGTTCTACCGGCCGTGGCATGCGGCCTGGTGATTGAAGCGATCCGGGCCTCGGCGCGGTCAGACCTAGTCGCAGACCTTGCCGCCACCGTTCTTGGCGCAGTCGCCTACTTCGGTCTCAATCTGCTGATCGTCTCGGTCGTAGTCGGCCTGAGGTCCGGACAACCGATCCGCCAGCTTCTGGTCGAGGACTCGCGCGGTTTCGCTACGAGCCTTCTCGCGCTCGCGCCGTTGGGGTGGTTGATGGCGCGGATGTATCAGCTGCCGGAGGCGGGGTGGTGGACGACCCTGCTGTTCGCGTTGCCGCTGTACACGACCAGGGTGGCGTACCACCGGTTCGTCGAGATGCGGGACATGTTCACGCAGACGATCGGGGCGCTGGCGGAAGCCGTGGACAAGCGCGATCCGTTCACGAGCAAGCACAGCCAGAACGTCCGGATGATCAGCGTGGACATCGGGCGGGAGATGCGCGTCAGCGCGGCGGACCTCGAAGCGCTCGAGTGGGGCGGTCTGCTCCACGACGTCGGCAAGATCGGCGTGCCGGACAACATCCTGCTCAAGCAGGAGCGCCTGACCCGGGAAGAGCGGATGGTCATGAACGCGCACCCGGTCCTGGGCGCGGAGATCATCGCCCCGGTCAACCGGTTGGCCGCCGAGCTGCCGATCATCCGCCACCACCACGAGTGGTACAACGGCTCGGGCTACCCGGACCGCCTGATGGGCGACGAGATCCCCAGGCTCGCCCGGATCCTCCACTGTGCCGATGCCTTCGAGGCGATGACCGCAGCGCGCCCGTACCGGATGACGCCGCTCACGAGCGAGCAGGCGCTCGCGGAGCTCCGCAAGTTCGCTGGCATCCAGTTCGACCCCGAGGTCGTGGACGCGTTCGTCCGCACGCGCTGGGCGGCCGACGTCCGAGACCCCGGCCGCAAGGCCGAGCCTCGGCCGATCCCGCTCCTGGGCCAGCACGCTGCTCGGTCCGCCGCGCCCGCCTTCGACGGTCCGGCGCCTGGGTCGCCGGCGTCCGACCTGGCGCCCGCGTCCGACCTGGCGTAGTCGACAACCGACGGGGACGGCGCCCTTCGACATCCGTGTCCAGGGCGCCGGCACGGGTCGACGCACGGTCGGCACGCACTGCACGCGGGTTCGCCCACGGTGGGGACCCGTCCACGGCGTTCCACAGCGCAGTCGACGCGCGTTCCCGGTGCAGACCCCGCAGAATGCCGCCGTGGAGGAGGGACCCGTGCGACCGGCCGCTTCGCGTGGTGCCGCCACTGAGGGCGTCGCCGGCACGATGGGCCCGCGACGGAGCACGAACCACCCCGCAACCCGCGCCGCTGTACCGCTGAGGCCTGATCCGTGCTGATCGGCGGGATCGCGCTCGGACTCGTGCTGGGGTTGCTCGCGGGCGGGCGCCTCGAGCACCTGGCCTCGATCCGGCTGCGCTGGGTCCAGGTGATCTTCCTCGGGTTCGTGATCCGGGCCGGGACCCAGTTTGCGATCGAGGGCGGCAACGCCCCCGTCGATGCCCTCCGCCTCCCGCTCTTCGGTATCGCGTTCGGACTGATCCTGCTGGGCCTCTGGAAGAACCGGGAGCAGCCGGGCCTCAGCCTCGCCTACACCGGCGTCCTCCTGAACGCGATCGCGATCACGGTCAACCAGGGGTTCATGCCCGTCTGGGAGCCCGCCTACCTCGTCGCCGGGTTCGGGCCGGACAACCCGCTCGGACCGCTCCACGTGGTCCTGCCGGGCGTCGTGACCGGCGACTTCCTGGTCCGGGCCGGCCCGCTCGGCGACATCGTGCCGATCCCCTTCCCGTTCATCCGGAATGTCGCCAGCATCGGCGACCTCTTCCTCGGCGGCGGCCTCGCGTTCTTCCTGTTCGCGACGACGGTCCGGACGCCCTTCGAGCTCGATGAGGCAAGCCGCGAGGCCATCCGGCGACGGCTCGTCTCGATCATGCCGGCCCGGGCGGCCAACCCGATGGCGTCCGCGGCGATCGTGGCTCGCGGGCTCGGCGGAACGACGATCGTCGATCGGCCGGCGCCGGCCGGCGCGCTCCTGGGGCCGGCCGACTCGATCTTCGGCCCTGCGGTCCCGGCGGTGCCGGCGGTCCCCGCGATCCTCGAACGGGTCAGGCGCCACCCCTACGTTCGCCTCGCGCTGGACGGATCGTTCTCCGCGCTCTGGCTCGGCCAGCTGATCAGCCTGCTCGGCGACCGGATCCACCAGGTCGCTCTCGCGTTCGTGGTCCTGAACGCGACCGGCTCGCCGATCGCCGTCGGCGCGGTCTTCCTCGTGGCGACCCTCCCCAATCTCCTGTTCGGGCCGATCGCGGGGACCTTCGTGGATCGCTGGGACCACCGCGAGGTGATGATCGTCTCCGACCTGCTCCGTGCCGGGGTCGTGCTGCTCATCCCGATCGCCGCGGTGACGAACCTCGCCCTCGTCTACCCGCTGGTCTTCCTCGTGACGACGATCTCGATCTTCTTTCGCCCGGCGAAGGGGGCGATCCTCCCCCGGATCATCCCGAGGGACGACCTGGTGGCCGGCAACTCCGCGATGTGGATCGCCGAGACGTTCGCGGACATCGGCGGTTACGTGATCGCGGGCCTGTTCGTGGCGCTCCTCGGCAGCCAGCTCCCGCTCGCGTTCTGGGCGGACGCGGCCACCTACGTCGCGTCGGCGATCCTCATCGCCTCGATCTCGATCGCTCCGATCCGGCGGGCGACGGGCGCGGCAGCCGATGCTGCCGCCAGGATGGTCGGCACGGCGGCGGCGGCCGGCCCGGGGTTCTTCGGCGAGCTCCGGGAGGGCTGGCGCTTCCTCCGGGGCGAGGCCGTGATCCTGGCGAACACGCTCCAGGCGACCGTCGGACAGTTCATGCTCGGCATCTTCCTGGCGCTCACCCCGGTCTACGCGCAGCAGTCGATCGACGCCGGGACGCTCGACGCGAGCACGGCGTACTCGTTCATCGAGGGGGCCATCGGGGCCGGCAACCTCGTCGGCGGGTTCGTGATCGGGCTGCTCGGGACGCGGATCGCCCTCGGCCGGATGATCATCCTCGGCTACGCCTGGACGGGAGCGTGCATCGCGGCCCTGGCGCTGACCGGCAATCTCGGGGTCGCGATCGGATTGTCGTTCGGCGCCGGCGTGGGCAACCTCGCCTTCGTCATCCCGAGCCAGACGCTGGTCCAGCGGCGGACGCCGCAGGAGCTGATGGGCCGCCTGCTCGGGCTCCGGTTCTCGATGGTGTACGGCTCGATGACCCTCGCGATGGGGGTCGGCGGGGTGCTCGGCGCGGTGTTCGGGGCCGCCCCGGTCCTCGGGTTCTTCGGCCTCGTCACGGTGGGGGCCGGCCTGGCCGGCCTGCTCGTGCCGGCGGTCCGCGACGCGTAGCCGCGGCCCATCAGGCTGCGCGGCGTGATCTCCGGGCGTTCCGTCGAGCCGTTCGCGTACACTGGCGCGCGCGACGGCCGGGTTCGGCCGACCCGACAGGAGATCCACCACCCCCAATGAGCGAACGACCGAACGACACGCCCGGCGAGCCGATCGACGAGCCCGCGGCAGGGTCCAGGACAGACGACGAGATCATCGACCTCGAGGGCGGAGGCGCCTCGGGGCTCGAGGCGATGGACGAGGGCATCGATGACGCCGCCGGCGAGGCCGCCGATGCCGCCGATGCCGGCGATGCCGAGTCCGGGGCCGCGTCCGGGGCCGGGGCCGAGTCCTCGACGTCCGCC
>DATIUS010000182.1:0-3236 GCA_035466655.1 Candidatus Sulfomarinibacteraceae bacterium | reverse complement strand
CCGATTACCGAGCCGGAGGCGGCCGACGCCGGACCGCCAGATCCGGGCGACCGACCTCCCGCCGGACGCCTGGCCCGGCCGCCCTCGGACCGGTATGCCCGGACCGCGACGGGAGGGGCCACCGGTGACGGTGCGGACGGGGTCGCCGGGGGTGCCTCGGCCTGGCGGGCGCTCGCGCCGGCGATCGTCGCCGCGCTGCTGACGGCCGCCGCGTTCGTGCTCGTCGGCGGCGTGCTCGCCGAGCGGCGCGGGCTCCTCGCGATCGCCGGCCTTGGGGGTGCCGTCATCGGGCTGCTCACCGCGAGAGCGGCCGTCTCGGCGGACGGGATCGCGCCGCCGGCGCTGTCACGCGGCGGGACGACGAAGGCGGCGATCGCCCTCGCCATGCTGGCGGTGCTGGCCGGCGCGCTCGGCACCTGGGCGTACGGGCGCCTCGAGGGCGGCGTCATGGACCCGCTCGCCTACCTGTGGGAGGTGCTCGGGCCGTTCGTGCCGGTCGAGGCGGCACTCGCCGGGATTGCCGCCGCATGGGGGGCCGGGGCAGGGCCGATCCGGGGGCGGTCATGACCGGGCCCCGGCCCGGTCCGGCAGCTCGTCGGGGCAGGGCGGCCGCCGGCGGCGACGGCGACCGTGACCGTGACCGCGACCGCGACCGGGCGCACCGGGTCGACGCGCTCCGGCTGCGCCGCCCGACCGAGGCGGACTACCCGCGGATCGTCGGGGTCGTTGACGACTGGTGGGACGGCCGGGCGCTCCACGTCCTGCTGCCGCGCCTCTGGCTCCAGCATTTCACCGGGACGTCGTGGCTGGCCGAGGACGAGGCCGACCGCCTGGCCGGGTTCCTCGTCGGGTTCATCTCGCCGGATCGGCCGGCGGTGGCCTACTGCCACATGATCGCGACGGACCCGAACCTCCGGCACCACGGCCTGGGCAGGCGGCTGTACGAGCGGTTCTTCGAGGACGCGCGGGCCGCCGGGGCCGCCGAGGTCCACGCGATCACCTGGCCGGGCAACCGGACGTCGGTGGCCTTCCACCGGTCGATGGGCTTCCTCCCGAAGGACGGCCCCGGGACGCAGGTCCTGTACGGGACGCCGGCCGTGGCCGGCTACGACTACGGCCTCGAGGACCGGGTCCTGTTCATCAGGACGCTTTGACCTTGGCCACGCCTCGCTCGGCGGCGATCGAGGAGGGTGAGCGCGCCTCCGCGAGGAGCCGCCCGAAGCGCTCGACACGCTCAGACTCGGCAGCCAGCTCGAGCCAGTCTCCCAGGAGCTGCGCGCCCTCCCGGTAGACGAAGATGTACGTCCGCCAGAATGGGTGCTCGATGTAGGAGTCGAGCAGCTGCTCGGCACGGGCCGGCGTCTGCCGGCCAACGGTGATGACGTAGTCGATCACCTCCTGGCGGCTCCAGCGGTCCTCGTGGCGGAGGAGGGCGGCGTTGCCGCCGATTCCGCGCAGGACCTCCCGCGCGCGCCCGACCCGCACCTCCGTGTCGGCAACCGCGCGGGCCGCCCCCGGATCCGCGGCGACCGGCAACCCCGCGACCCGGAAGAGCTCGGCCAGGAACGGGCCCTGGTCGGCGGATGGAACGGCAAACTCGTAGCCGAGTTCCGCCAGTCCCTCGTGCAGGAGGCACTCCGGCGTGTTGATCGAGAGGAGGGTCAGCTCGGCTCGACCTTCACCGTCCACGAGCCGGGCCTCCTTCGTGGCTGCCTCGAGGTGGTGGCCGAAATACGTTTCGTGGGCGACCAGCCGGACAAGATCGCCGACCCGGACGGGCAGGTCGAGGTTGAGCTCGACCCTTGACCGGCGGCCGCCGTCATACCAGTTGGCGCCCGACCAGGGCCGATCGCGGACCATGGAGATCAGAACGTCCTCGCCCTCCGGCAACCCGAACAGGTTCGCGGCGCGGGCACGGAAGATCGAGGCGAGGTGGTGCGCGACCGAGGGGACCCGCTCCTCATCGATCGTGAGCGGGGTGTCCCAGGCCGTCAGCCGATCCACGAGAGGGGCGTCACCGGGCAGGAGCGCGTCGAGCTCCGCGGCCGCAGTCTCGAACCGCGCGTCGTCGATCCGGGGCATCGCCTGATCGAAGCAGTGCTCGACCAGGATCTCGTACGGGATCGTCTCCCCGCCGAGGATTCGCGCATGGGCCTCGAGGGCGACGAGCTGGGCGCGGAACCACTCACGTCGCCCGGGATCGCGGACCTCCCCGGGCAGGCGGTCTCGCAGCGCCACGGCGTCTTCGGCGAGCCGGGCCGGCGCCCGGAGGGACTCCATGTCCGCAACCGCCTTCAGGTCCGCCGGGCCGAAATAGGCCTCCACCAGTCCCGGCTGGTGCTGGTCCAGCCCGAGGGCGAGCCGGAGATAGTCGCGAGCGACCGGATCCGGGGCCGGAACCGTCCGGACCCCGCCGACGGCCGGAACGCGCTCCATCACAGGGCGCCGATCCCCTTGGTCTCGCCGACGAACGGCATGCCCAGGCGGCCGGCCGCGTCGAGGCTCATCCGGAGCACCGCGGTCTTCGCCGCGGCGACCTCGCGGACGTAGGCCGCGGCCTCCTCGTCGCGCATCCGCCGGCCCCGGACGATCGATCTCGGCCGGCCAACCTGGAGCCAGGACAGGTGATAGCGGTCCATGCTCCCCCACGCCGCCGAGAGCAGGTCAACCGACAGCTTGAGCCATGTCCGGAGGGCGCCGAGCGACGGGTTCGCCTGGAGCCGGACGCCCTCGTCCACGAGCTGCGCGGTCCGGGCGACAAGCTCCTCGCGGGTCATCCGTCGGTCGACGGCCGGCTCGGCGGCTCACCGGAGGTGCCGAGGCTCGCCGGCTCTCCGCCTGTCGGGGGGCGGCTCGGCGACCCCTCGCCGCGGATGAAGGCCTCGCGATCGGCGCGGGCGCGCAGGGTGATCGGGCCGGGCCGCCCGGAACCGATCGGCCGCCCCTCGAATGCCGTGACCGGCAGGATCCCGGCGACGCTCGAGCAGACAAACGCTTCATTCGCCTCGGCCAGGTCGCGGGTGGTCAGCCAGTCCTCCGACGGGCGCAGCCCCACCCGCCTCGCCCAGGCGAGGATCCAGCTCCGGGTGGTGCCGGGGAGGATGGCGCAGGCGAGGTCCGGGGTCGCCACCTCGTCGCCCCGGACCACGAAGAGGTTCGCGCTGGTCGCCTCGGACAGGTGGCCGTCGATCGTCAGGAAGAGCGCGTCGTCGGCGCCGGCGCGGCGCGCCTCGAGC
>DATIUS010000181.1:0-15878 GCA_035466655.1 Candidatus Sulfomarinibacteraceae bacterium | reverse complement strand
CCGGCGACCGGCCGGGTGGCGCATCTCCGCTGGCCGGCTGGCGAGGGCATCCGGGTGGACGCCGGGATCGACGAGGGCGACGAGGTCACGGGTCGCTTCGACCCGATGCTGGCCAAGATCATCGCCCACGGCCGAGACCGGGCCGAGGCACTCGACCGGCTGGCGAACGCCCTCGACCGGACGGTGATCCTCGGCCTGACGACGAATCTCCGCTTCCTCCGCTGGCTCGTCCGCGAGCCCGTCGTTCGCGCTGGAGCGGCCCGCATCGACACCCTGGAGGGGATCTGGCCGCCGGGCGATTGGGCAGAGCGCACTGCCGTCCCGGCGGAGGCCTGGTCGGCGGCGGCCCGCGCGCTCGGCACCGACGGCTGGCGTCTCAACGGCCGGGCGCGCGTGCGCCTGGCCGCGGACGACGGGTCCGAACGGGTGCTCCAGGTCGCGGATCCGGCGATCGGCGAGGGCCCTGCGACCGAGCCCGAGGTGGTCACTGCCGAGGGCGCCGCTTTCGTGGACGCCGGGGGCCGGAGCGTCGCGATCCGCCTCGCGCCGCCGCCGGACGTCGAGCGGGCCGCGCGGGCGGCGCTCGCCCATCACGCCGGCGGGTCGGCGGAGATCACCGCCCCGATGCCCGGGGGCGTCCTCGCCGTCCACGTCGCCGCCGGCTCGGTCGTGGAGAGCGGCGATCCCATCGTCACGCTGGAGGCGATGAAGATGGAGCACGTGGTCGCCTCACCGTTCGCCGGCACCGTTGGCGAGCTCCTCGTGCGGCGCGCCGACCAGGTCGCCAGGGGGCAGATCCTCGCGGTCGTGGAGCCGTAGCGATGGGGGCCGCGTCCGCGTCCGCGTCACGCTCAGACACACGAATCCGATGAACGAGCACGACGGGGGTCGAGTTCGAGCAGGAATCCGCACGATCCAGCTCGTGGTCACGCTCGTTCATGCGAAACGTGTGTCTCTGGCTGACGGGCCCCGCTCCCACCGGCATGGGGCCCGCCTCCTCGCGGTCGTGGAGCCGTAGCGGTACCCTCTCCGCGCCGACAGCGAACCTACTCCCCCAGGAGCCACCACCCGCCATGGCAAAGGCCGACGCCACCGCCTCCACTCCGCTCCCGGACTCCCGGGATGCCCTCCTCGTCCTCCACCGCGCGGCACGCCGCCGCCGCGACGCGGCTCCGCTCGAGAGCGAGGCGCGCGCCGAGGCGATGGAGGAGATCGGTCGCATCGAGGTCCACATCGCCCGGATCGAGCGGGCGATGGACCCGCCGCTCGTCTGACGCGCGGTCCGGGACGGCTGCCCTGACGACCCCGGCAAGCGCGGCAAGCGCCGCAGGCGCGCCGAATCCACCCGGACCTCGCTCGGGCGACCGCGTCCGGGTCTATGAGGTCGGGCCGCGGGACGGGCTCCAGAACGAACCATCGACCATCCCGACGGACGCCAAGCTCCGCTACGTCGAGCTCCTCGTCGCCGCCGGGCTCCGGGAGATCGAAGCGACCAGCTTCGTCTCCCCGCGCGCGATCCCGCAGCTCGCCGATGCCGACGGGCTCCTGCCACGTCTTCCCGCCAAGTCGGGCGCCCGCTTTCCGGTCCTCGTCCCGAACACCCGCGGCATGGAGCGGGCGGAGGCCGCCGGGGCGCAGGCCCTCGCCGTGTTCACCGCCGCGACCGATGCCTTCACCGAGCGCAACATCGGGATGACGGTGGCCGAATCCCTGGTCGCGGCCGGGCCGGTGCTCCGGCGGGCCGCCGACCTCGGCTGGTGGCGGCGCGGGTACGTGTCCACGGCGTTCGGCTGCCCGTACACCGGCGCGGTGGCGCCGCCACGGGCCGTCGACGTCGCGCTGAGACTCCTCGACCTCGGCGTCGACGAGGTCTGCTTCGGCGACACGATCGGGGTCGGGGTGCCGGGCCAGGTCGCCGCGCTCACCGGTGCGGCCGGCGCCGCCGGGATCCCGCCCGACCGGATCGCCTTCCACTTTCACGACACCCGCGGCACGGCGCTGGCGAACGTCGCCGCCGGGCTGGACGCGGGCGTCCGGTGCTTCGACGCGTCGACCGGCGGGACCGGTGGCTGCCCGTACGCCCCGGGTGCGGCGGGCAATCTCGCGACCGAGGACCTCGTCTACTTCCTCGACGCCTCGGGCTACGACCACGGGGTCGATCTCGAGGGCGTACTCGCCGCGGCCAGGTTCATCGCCGGCGTTCTCGGGAAGCCGCTCTCGACGAAGGTCGGCCGGGCCGGCGGGTGGGATCAGGCGACCGGTGCGCCCATCGGGCGAGGGTGAGGCGCCGACCGTTGTAGCATCCCGCCCATGAACGGCGTGGTGCTCGTCCTGAACCAGGATTACGAGCCGCTGAACGTCACGAATCTGCCTCGGGCGTTCCGGCTCGTCTTCGGCGCGAAGGCCGAGGTGCTCGAGTACGACCACCAGATGATCCGGACCCCGCGGACCGAGTACCGGGCGCCGTCCGTGATCCGTCTCCAGCACCACATCCGGCGACCCCGGCCGCGGGTCAAGCTGTCCCGCCGCGAGGTCTTCCTGCGGGATCGACACACCTGCCAGTACTGCGGGAAGATCGCGCACGACCTGACCCTCGACCACATCGTCCCGCGCCATCGCGGCGGCACCCACACCTGGGACAACCTCGTGGCCGCCTGCAAGGTGTGCAACCACCGCAAGGGCAGCAAGACGCTCGACGAAGCGCACATGCGCCTGGTCCGGGCGCCCTTCGAGCCGCGCAGCGACCTCTACTCGCTGTTCACGCCGTACCTGGCGGACGAGCGGAACGAGGCCTGGCGCTCGTACCTCTTCCTCGGGCGGAACTGACCGGCGGCGGCCGGCCGTGGTGACCCATCCGACCGCACGGGAGATCCAGCCGCCAGCGTCCGTCCTGGCGATCCTGCACCGGCTCTGGGCGTCCGGCCATGCCGGGTACGTCGTCGGAGGGTCGCTCCGCGACGTCCTCCTCGGGCGGGAGCCGGCCGACTGGGACATGGCGTCGGACGCCCGGCCCGAGCGGCTCATCGAGCTCTTTCCCGGCGCCGTCTACGAGAACCGGTTCGGGACGGTCGCGGTGCGCGCGGAGGGCGATGTCCACGAGCTCACCACCTTCCGATCCGACCACGAGTACGCCGACTTCCGCCGGCCCCACCGGATCGAGTTCGGCGACCGGATCGAGCTCGACCTCGCACGCCGCGACTTCACCGTCAATGCCATGGCCTGGGGGGCCGACGCCGCGACGCACGGCGGCGCCGGCTCGACGGACTTGACCGGCTCGATCCAGCCGGCGCTCGTGGATCCGCACGGCGGACTTGCCGACCTCGAGACGCGGACCCTCCGCGCGGTGGGCGACGCGAGAGCGAGATTCGAGGAGGACGCGCTCCGAATGGTCCGGGCCGTGCGCCTGGCCGCCACCCTCGGGTTCGGCGTCGAGGCAGGGACGCTCGCCGCGATCCAGGCCCGTGCGTCCCTGGCCGTGCACCTCTCCGGCGAGCGCCTCGCGGCCGAGCTTGACAAGCTCCTCGGAGCCGAGCGCCCGTCGGTCGGCCTGCGCCTGATGGCCGCGACGGAGCTGCTCAGCGTCCTGTCCACCGACCTCGCCGCACAACGGGGCATCCCGCAGAACAAGATCCCCGGTGACGATCTCTGGGACCACACCGTCCGGACGGTCGATGCCGCACCGGCCGATCGGCCGGTCGTCCGCCTGGCCGGGCTCCTCCACGACATCGGGAAGCCGGCGACCATGGCCGACGGCCACTTCCGGGGACACGAGACCGTCGGGGCCGAGCTCGCGGCGAAGCTCCTCGACCGGCTGCGCACGCCGCGGACCGTCGCCGAGCGTGTCGTCCTCCTCGTCCGCCACCACATGTTCACCTACGACCCGACCTGGGGAGATTCGGGCGTTCGCCGGTTCATCCGGCGGATCGGACGCGACGCGCTGGAATCGCTGTTCGCCCTTCGCGAGGCCGACAACGTCGGAAGCGGCCAGCCTCCGCACGCAGCCGACCTCGAGGAGCTCCGGGAGCGCGTGCGCGAGCAGCTCGAGGGCGACGTCGTGCTCGACCGCTCGGATCTCGCCATCGATGGGGACGACCTCATCGCCGAGCTCGGACTCACCCAGGGCCCGAGCCTCGGGCACATCCTCGACGAGCTGCTCGAGCGGGCGATCGCCGACCCCGCTGTGAACGACCGGCCGACCCTCCTGCTCCTCGCCCAGTCGATGCTGACGGAGGACCGATGATCGAGCTCCTCCTGGCGGCCGAGCGGCTCCTCGCGGCCGGCCGGCTCGACCAGGCGGAGCGGCTGTTCGAGCAGGTGGCCGTGGCGGACCCTCGCAACGCGATCGCGGTCGTTGGGCTGGCACGGGTGGCGGCCGCGCGAGGTGACGAGGCGGGTTCCGCAGCCCTGGCGCACCGCGCCCTGGGGATCGACCCGGACGACGTCGCCGCGGCCCACCTGCTGGCGTCCCTCGAGATGGGTTCGGGAACTCCGAGGGAGGGACCGGCCGAGCCGCCGCCGCCTCCTGAGCCCGAACCGCCGCCGGCTCTCGGGGCCGAGCCGCAGCCGCTCCCGGGAGCGGCACGCCGGGCCTGGTGGCAGCGGATCCTCGACTTCGTCCGCGGCCGCTGATCCGGTCGCTCTTCGCGCCACGTATCCTCATCGCATGCGAGTCCTCGTCACGGGCGGCGCCGGCTACGTTGGGTCCATCTCGGTCGAGCGGCTCCTCGAGGCCGGCCATGACGTGACCGTGCTGGACGACCTCTCGACGGGCCACGCCGACCTCGTCGTGCCGGGCGTCCGATTCGTCCTTGGCACGTTCACGGATCGCGCAGCGGTCGGTGCGCTGCTCCAGGACGGCGAGATCGACGCGGTACTCCACTGCGCCGCGAAGTCGCTCGTCGGTGAGTCGATGCGCGACCCGGCGGTCTACTACCGCGCGAACGTCGTCGGCGGCGTGGCCCTGCTCGATGCGATGCGGGACGCCGGCGTCGGGCGAATCGTCTTCTCGTCGACCGCCGCGGTCTACGGGGTCCCGGATGCGACGCCGATCCGCGAGGACGCCCCGCTCCGTCCGATCAACCCGTACGGCGAAACGAAGCGGACGTTCGAAGGCGCGATGGCCTGGTACGGGGCGGCGTACGGCGTGCGCAGCGTCAGCCTCCGCTACTTCAACGTCGCCGGGGCGTCCGAGGCGAACGGGGAACGCCACGACCCGGAGACGCACCTCATCCCGAACGCCCTCGCGGCGCTCGAAGGCGGTCCGCCGCTGACGCTCTACGGCGACGACTACCCGACGTCCGACGGTACCCCGATCCGCGACTACATCCACGTGCTCGACCTCGCGGACGCCCACCTCGCCGCGCTGGAGGCGACCGCGCCGGACGATCCGCGAACAGAGTCGGCCCTCGTCTGCAACCTCGGGAGCGGCGGTGGCTTCAGCGTCCGCGAGGTGCTCGCGGCAGCGGCGGCCGTCGTCGGCCGGCCCGTACCGCAGACCGTCGGACCGCGACGGGCCGGTGACCCTCCGGTTCTCGTGGCGGCGATCGAACGAGCGGCCGAAGTGCTCGGGTGGCTCCCGCTGCGTTCAACCCTCGAGGAGATGATCGGCTCGGCCTGGACATGGCACCGCGCCCACGCCGCCGGGGGCGACCCGGCGACACCGGCGTGACGCCACCGGAGGCTCCGACCGGCCCCGCGTTCCCGACGCTGTTCTCGCCGCTCCGGATCGGCTCGGTCACCCTCCGGAACCGGATTTTCTCGTCCGGCCACGACACCGTGATGGCCGACCATGGTCGCGTCTCGGACCAGCTCGTCGCCTACCAGGAGGCGCGGGCTGCGGGCGGCGTCGGGCTGATCGTCATCCAGGTCGGCTCCGTCCACCCGACCGCGGAATACACCGCCCACGCCCTGGCGCTTCATGCCGACGACGCCATCCCGGGCTATGCGCGCCTGGCCGAGGCGATCCACCGCCACGGCTGTCCGGTCTTCGCCCAGATCTTCCACGGCGGGCGCGGGATCATGGATTCCCTCGACGGTTCGCTGCCGGTCGCCTTCGCGCCATCGGCCGTGCCGACCGAGCGGTTCCACGTCATGCCCCGGGCCATGCCACTTCGGCTGATCGAGGACGTGGTGGCCGGCTACGCCGCGGCCGCGCGGCGCGTCCAGGCAGCGGGCATGGACGGCGTGGAGATCGTCGCCAGCCACGGCTATCTGCCGGCCCAGTTCCTGAACCCCCGGGTGAACCTGCGAACGGATCGCTACGGGGGCTCGCTCGACAACCGGCTGCGCTTCCTCCGCGAGATCATCGCGGCGGTCCGGGCCGAGGTCGACCGCGAGTTCGTGGTCGGCCTCCGGATCTCGATCGTCGAGATGGAGCCCGAGGGCATCACCGAGCACGAATCACTCGGCGCGCTCCGCGAGCTCGATGCCGACGGTTCGCTCGACTACGTCAGCGTCGTGGCCGGCAGCACGGCGACCCTCGCCGGATCGGACCACATCGTGCCCCCGATGACGATGCCGAACGCCTACACGGCACCGCTCGCCGCGCTCGCCAAAGGCGTCGTTCGGGTCCCCGTCCTCGTCGCCGGCCGGGTGAACCAGCCCCAGGAGGCCGAGCGGATCGTGGCGACCGGGCAGGCCGACGCCGTCGCGATGACCCGCGCCCTCATCTCCGATCCGCTCCTCCCGATCAAGTCCGCGACGGGCCGGGCCGAGGAGATCCGGGCCTGCATCGGCTGCAACCAGGCGTGCATCGGCCACTTTCACGCCGGCTACCCGATCTCGTGCATCCAGTACCCGGAGAGCGGCCGTGAGGTTCGCTACGGTCGGCGGACACTCGCGGCCGAGCCGCGCGACGTGCTCGTCGTCGGGGGCGGGCCGGCAGGGCTGAAGGCCGCCGCGGTCGCGGCGGCCCGCGGTCACCGGGTCACGCTCGCAGAGGCCGCCCGCCGCGTCGGCGGCCAGGTCCTCCTCGCCGAGCGACTACCGGACCGCGCCGAGTTCGGCGGGCTCATCACCAACCTGGCCGCCGAGGCCGTGCGCGCCGGCGCCCGGATCCTCACCGGGACGGCGGTGGACCTCGCCTTCATCGACCGGGAGCGGCCAGACGTCGTCATCCTCGCCACCGGCGCCCGGCCGCGCCGGCCCCCGCTGGAGCTGAGCCCGGGCGCCACGGTCCTCGACGCCTGGGAGGTGGTGCGCGGCGCCCACATCCCGGACGGGAGGATCGTCGTCGCCGACTGGCGGTGCGACTGGGTGGGCCTCGGGGTCGCCATCCAGTTGGGTCGCGCCGGGCACCCGGTCGTCCTGGGCTCGACCGGCACGACCGCCGGCGAGCGGATCCAGCAGTACGTCCGCGACGCGATGATCGCGGCCGCGGAGCGGGTCCGGGTCGCACGGATCCCACTCGTCCGGATCTTCGGCTACGACGGCTCGGCGGCCTTCCTCCAGCACGTGCTGACCGGCGACGCGGTGGTCGTGGAGGACGTCGCCGCGCTGGTGCTGGCGCTCGGCCACGAGCCGGTGGACGAGCTCGCCCACGCCCTGCTCGACTACCCGGGCGAGGTCCACGCGATCGGCGACTGCCTGGCCCCCCGAACGGCCGAGGAGGCGGTGCTCGAGGGATTGCGGGTCGCGAGCGCGATCTGACCCACGAGGCGCGACTCGTCAGCGTCGCTCCATGGAGGTGGCCGACGGCGCCAGCCGGTCCGGCGGCGGCGCCGCGTGGTCGTCCACCTCGCCAGATCCAGCCCATGCATCCGACACGGGTCCCAGGAGCCACGCCCCGATCAGCATCGTCACGAGCAGGCTGAGCACGGCGACCTGGTAGGCCCCGTTGCCGAGCGCATCGAACGTCCAGAGCAGGATCAACCCGTACAGCAGCTGGCCGACGACCTGTGAACCCTTGCCGACCAACCCGTACAGGCCGAAGAACTCGCCCAGCCGAGCCGGCGGGGAGAGGCGGATCATGAGCACGCGGTCCGCGACCTGCACGCCGCCGAGCCCGCTGCCGAGAATCGCACCGGCGACGAGGAACAGCCCGATTCCGACGGGCCCGCTGATCCCGATGGACAGGCCGCCGAGCACCAGCCCCACGGCCCATGACGCGAGCACGGCCATCAGCGTTCGCTTGGGCCCCCACGCGTCCACGAGCCGCCCCCAGCCGAAGCTCGCCGCAACGGCCACCACGGTCAGGCCGAGGAGGATGAGGTTCGCGACCGTCGGGGTCAGCCCCATCGCGTGCACCGTGACCACGCTCATCACCACGATCACCGTGTTCACGGCATCGGAGTAGAAGAAGCGGCCGAGCAGGAACCGGCCGAGCCCCGGCACGCCCCGGGCGTGCTCGATCGTCTGGAAGATCTGGCCGAACGATGCGGTGAACTCCGCGATCGAGACGCGCGCCCGCGCACCGTCTTCCTTCACGAACACGAAGATCGGGATGGCGAACACGGCGAACAGGAGGGCCGACAGGCGGAACCGGTCCGCCACGGGGACGTCGAGCAGGAAGATCGCCAGCCCGACCACGATCGTGCCGAGATACCCGACCGCAACCCCGATCCCCGACAGGGTCCCCCGGCTCGCCGGCCGGCTCACGGTCTTGAGCGTCGCGTCGTAGTAGATCAGGGAGGCCTGGTAGGCGAAGTTGGCCACGATGAACAGGGCGAGCCCGCCCGTGGCCCCGACGTCCGCAATGAACGCGGACGTGCCGACGCACAGGACCGTGAACGGGAGCAGGAACGGCAGGCGTCGACCGCCGCGATCCGAGAGCGCGCCGAGCACCGGCGACACGATGGCGTTGAGGCCGACGCTCACGGCGATCCCGACGCTGAGCAGGAAGTTCCCGTCACGCTCGCCGAACTGGCCAGATTCGGTCAGCCACAGCCCGATCGCGCCCGATACCACCGCGAAGCTGAAGATCGTGTTGGCGAAGTCGTACATCGCCCAGGCCGCCGGGACGCGGGCCTTGCCCGAGGGGGTGAGTGCGGCGAGACGCTGCATCGGTCGGGTTCTCCCTCGTCCTGTGGACCGAACGGAGCCGGGCGAGACCGTGGGGTCGCGCTGGGCCGGATCATAGAGAAGGGGCGGACCGGACGAACCCCGAATCCGCGTTGCCATCGCGCTCCCGATCGGCGGCCGCGGGTGGGAGCGGCAGACGGTCGGGGTAGGATGGGGCCATGCGCCACCAGCAGATCGCGGTCCGGTCGCCTGTCCGCTTCGACAGCCCGGCAGACCTCCGCCCGATGCCGTTCGGGGCCGCAAGGCCGGGCACGATCGAGAACGCGGTCGCCGAGCCCCTGTGGGGCGGCATCCGCGTCCTGGTCCACGTATCGGAGGGTTCGGTCGTCGTCCGCGATCCCGACGGCACCGAGCTGGCGATTCCGGAGCCGCTGCGGGCTGGGATCGTCGTGGCGGCCCAGGCGTCCGAGCTGGTGATCGACGGCCACCTCGTCCCCGCGCCGCTCCGCGACACGACCGGGGTCCGACTGGGCGCCGGGACGGATGCCGTGCGGACCGCCGGCGAGATGGGCCGCCACTTCTTCATCGGCGGCCTCGCCCGGCGACCGGATCGGGTCGTCGAGGCGGAAGCCGCGGCCGCCGCCGCCTCGAACCCGCTCGATGGTCCCGTCGCCTTCATCGCCGTGGACCTCCTCTGGCTGGACGGGGAGCCCCTTCTCGACATCCCGCTGCTCGAGCGCAAGCGCCTGCTCGAGTCCGTGCTGATGGACGGCGAGCTGGTCCGCCGGACCGTGAGCGTGCGCCCGCCGGTCGAGCGGTGGCACGCCCAGTGGAGCGCCCTCGGCTTCCGCGAGATGGCGGTCAAGGGCGCCAACTCGCGCTATACACCCGGCCAGCCGAACCCCGAGTGGGCGATCAGCCCCATCCGCCGACGCTGATGCAGAGAGGCAGGTCGGCGCCGTGCCCGAGACCGTCCTGACGCCGGCGATCCGCGACGAGATCGCCCGGCTCGGCCGGGCCGACATCATGGTCGGTATCCCGAGCTTCCGGAACGCGGCGACCATCGGGCACGTCGTGCGCGCGGCGCAGGCCGGGCTCGTCCAGTACTTCCCAGATCTCCGGCCGGTGGTCGTGAACTCGGATGCCGCTTCGCCCGACGGGACCGGCCGCGTCGTGGTGGAGACGGAACCGCCCGACTACGTCGAGCGGATCCTGCTCGTCCGGCCGACGAACCGGCTGTCCCGCGTCTCGCTCACGTACCCCGAGGTGGACGGCAGCGGCGGCAAGGGGGCCGCGCTGCTGACCCTCTTCGAGATCGCGGCGGCCCTCGAGGTCCAGGCGCTCGTCGTCGTCGATTCGGACCTGCGGAGCATCCTGCCCGAGTGGATCGAGCTGCTGGCCGGGCCGATCCTCAAGGGCGGCTACGACTACGTGGCGCCGCTCTACAGCCGGCACAAGCACGATGGCACGATCACGAACACCGTGACCTACCCGCTCACCCGGGCGCTCTACGGGCATCGGATCCGCCAGCCGATCGGCGGCGACTTCGGCGTCTCGGGCGACCTCGTCCGGCACTACCTGGCGGCCGGCGGCTGGACACCGGACGTCTCGAAGTTCGGGATCGACATCTGGATGACGACGAACGCCCTCACCGGGGGGTTCGCGGTCTGCCAGGCGCGCCTCGGCGCGAAGGTCCACGACCCCAAGGACCCGGGCGCGGACCTGGGGCCGATGTTCCGGCAGGTCGTCGGCACGATCCTCCGGCTGGCCGTGGCAAACGCCGATCGATGGCGTGAGGTCCGGGGCAGCCACGACGTCCCGGCCTACGGCTTCGAGCGTCGCGGTGACCCGCCACCGCTCGAGATCAACGTCCTGCGCCTGCTGTCCGAGTTCCAGGCCGGCTCCCTGACGATGGCCGCCACCTGGCGGGCGATGCTCGCCTCGGCGACCGCGGCCGAGGTCCTTGCCCTCGCGGACGAGGCCGGCGCCATGGCCGGGTCGATCCGCGATCGCCTGGCCCTGGACGCGCCCGGTGCCGCGACGCCGTCCACCGCGGCGATGGCCGGGGCCGCGGCGTCCTTCATGTTCCCAGATGACCTGTGGGCGCGGGTGGTCTACGACCTGATCGTGGCCGCGCGAGACGATCCCGAGGCGCTCGACGCGCGCGTCGCCGCGCTCGTGCCCGTCTACTTCGGCCGGGTCGCCTCCCTCGTCATCGAGAACCGCGACCTTCCGACCGACCGCGCCGAGGACCACGTCGAGCGGCAGGCCCGGGAGTTCGAGCGCCTGAAGCCGTACCTGGTCGCCCGCTGGGCCGAGGGATCGGGTGGCGGCAACGAGCCGGACGGCGGCGGGACAGCCGCGGGATGACTCCTCCGCTGCCTGCCCGGATCCTCATCCCGGTGGCCAACCCGGCGACCGCGGAGGAGCTCGTCCGGATCGGTGCCGATCTCCTCGAGCCGAGGACCGGTGAGCTGACGGCGCTCGGGATCGTCGAGGTCCCGGAGGGCATGCCGCTGTCGGAGGGCGCCACGCGGGCCCGCCACGCCCGCCGCCTCCTCCAGCGCGTCCTCGACTACGCACCGGATGGGACGCCGATCCATCCCATTGTCCGGATCGGCCGTCATGCGGCCGCCGGGATCGTGGAGGCCGCCGCCGAGCTCGACGCCGACCTCATCGTCTTCGGCTGGGGCGGCAAGTCGTCGGCGAACCGCAACGGCCCCGGAGCGCCACTCTCGCCGACGATCGACGAGGTCGTCCGCGACGCCCCGTGCGACATCGCCGTCGTCAAGCAGCGCGGCGCCGGGGAGATCGGACGGGTGATGGTGCCCGTTCGCGGCGGTCCCCATGCCGAGCTGGCGCTCCAGTTCGCCGATGCCCTGGCCCGCCGCCACGACGCCGACCTCGTGGCCCTCCATGTCGTGCCCCCGGGGATCACGATCGCCGTCCGCGCCCAGGCCGAGCGGGCCCTCACTGCCTTCGTGAAGCAGCACGTCAGCGCGCGGGTGGAGACGGTCGTCCGCGAGGCGGCGAACGTCCGGAACGCGATCCTCCGCGAGGCGGACCGGGCGGACATCGTGATCATGGGCGCGGCTGCCGCCCCGACCTCCGGGGACCCCTCCGGGAGCCTGTTCGGGGCGATGCCCGAGGCGATCGCCGCCCGGTCCCGGTCGACGGTCGTGGTCGTCAAGACCCGCGAGCCGATCGGCCGCGGGACCTTCGAGCAGCTGGCCGCCCGCGCCGAAACCCTCGCCGCGGCCGACCGGGCCGCCGAGGAGGCCCGGGCGGTCCCCACCCGCGTCGAGCGCTGGTTCGGCGAATCGAACTTCCACCACGGTGAGTTCGCCGATCTCCGCCGGCTCGTGAGCCTGAAGGAGAAGCAGGGCCTGACGATCAGCCTCGTCCTCCCGACGCTCGACGAGGAGGAGACGATCGGCCCGATCGTCCGCCGCGCCATCCGCGAGATGGTCGGCCGGGTCCCGCTCCTCGACGAGGTGGTCGTGATCGACTCGGCGTCGTCGGACCGGACCCGCGAGATCGCGGAAGCCGAGGGAGCCCGGGTGGTCCAGCATCCCGACGTCCTGACGCACTACGGAGCCTTTCGCGGCAAGGGCGAGGCGCTGTGGAAGTCGCTCTTCGAGACGTCCGGGGACATCGTCGCCTGGGCGGACACGGATGTCCGGAACTGGCACCCGCGGATGGTCTACGGCACGATCGGGCCGCTCCTCCACGAGCCCCGGCTCCAGTACGTGAAGGGCTACTACCAGCGCCCGATCGTGGAGGGCGGCGTTCTCCGCGAGGGCGGCGGCGGCCGGGTCACGGAGCTCGTCGCGCGGCCGCTCATCAACCTCTTCTACCCGGAGCTGTCCGGCTTCATCCAGCCGCTCGCCGGGGAGTACGCCGGCCGGCGTTCGATCCTCGAGCAGATCCCGTTCTTCACCGGGTATGCGGTGGAGATCGGGCACCTCATCGACATCGCCGAGCGGGTCGGCATCGAGGGCCTCGGCCAGGTTGACCTCGAGCGGCGACTGCACCGGAACCAGGAGCTCGAGGGGCTGTCCCGGATGAGCTTCGTGATCCTCCAGGCGGTCATGAAGCGGCTCGAGGAGCGGCGCAAGGCGCGCCTCTTCGCCGAGCTCGGCTCGACGATGAAGCTGCCGCGTTCCGGGCGGGGCCGCCTCTCGCTCGAGGTCATCGAGCTCGCCGACCAGGAGCGCCCGCCGATGATCCGGATCCCGGAGTACCTTGCGCGGCGCCAGGACCGCGGGTAGCTCCGCGATGGCGCGCGTCCTCATCGCGCCGGACTCGTTCAAGGGCTCGCTCACCTCCGTCCAGGTGGCCGAGGCCCTCGCGGCCGGTTGGCGCAGCGTCCGGCCGGGCGACGAGATCGCGCTGGCACCGCTCGCCGACGGGGGCGAAGGGACGCTCGCCGCCGTCGAGGCGGCCGGCGGCTGGGAGCGGCGGACGGCCCGGGCGCGTGATCCGCTCGGCCGGTGGATCGAGGCTCCATGGCTCGTCTCCGACGACGGCGCGGCGGCGGTCGTCGAGCTCGCGGCCGCCTCCGGCCTGTCGAGGCTCGACCCCGCCGAGCTCGACCCGATCGGCGCCACGACCCACGGCACCGGGGACCTGCTCCGAGCGGCGCTGGATGCAGGGGTCCGGCACGTCGTCCTGGGGATCGGCGGGAGCGCCACGACGGACGGAGGACGCGGCATCCTCGAGGCGCTGGGCGCGGTGGTCACCGCCCTGGGGGCCGACCGCGGCGGGCGCGTGAGCGTGGATCTGGCCGGCCTGGACCCGCGGCTCACCCTGGTCTCACTCGAGGTCGCCTGCGACGTGACCAACCCACTCCTGGGCGAACGCGGTGCCGCGGCGACCTACGGGCCGCAGAAGGGCGCATCGCCGGTGCAGGTGCGCGAGCTCGATGCGCGCAACGCCGCCTGGGCGGACGCGCTGGAGGCGGCCGCCGGCCGAGATGCTCGCGATATCCCGGGTGCCGGCGCCGCGGGCGGGGTCGGATTCGCCATGCTCTGCCTCGCAGACCGCTTCGCCGCGTTTGCGCTTCGCCCGGGCGTCGAGCTCGTCATGGAGAGCGTCGGGTTCACCGGGCGCCTCGCGCGTGCCGACCTCGTGATCACCGGCGAGGGCCGGATCGACGCCCAGACCGCCTTCGGGAAGACGGCCCTGGGGGTCGCCCGTCGGGCGCATGACGCCGGCGTCCGCTGCATCGCCGTCGGCGGGGGCGTGGAGCCGGAGGGGGTGGAGGCGCTCGGCCGACTGGGCGTCACCGTCGTGCCGGTCTGGGAGCGGCCGGTGCCCCTCGCCGAGGCGATGGCCGCCGGTGCCGCCCCGCTCGTCGAGTGCGGCCGGCGCATCGCAAGGGTAGGCGAGTACAGCGAGTTGACTAAGTCATTGGACTAAGTCCATACTCGCGGCATGGCCACCGTCAACGTCCACGAGGCGAAGACGCATCTGTCCCGACTGCTCGCGCGTGTCGAGTCGGGCGAGGAGATCATCATTGCCCGCGCCGGTCGGCCGATCGCACGTCTCGAACGGCTCGCGGCAGCGCGGCCGCGGCGCAAGCCCGGAAACGATCGGATCGTGATCCATCCGGATTTCGACGACCCGATCCCCGAGTGGGATCCGGACTACATGCATCCGGGCGATCCAATGCGCGACCTCATCAAGTGAGGGTCTTGCTGGATACGCACGCGTTCCTCTGGTGGAATCTTAGCCAGGGCTCCAGGCTCTCGACCCGAGCACGCGAGGCTCTGGAGGATCCCGCCACCGATGGGTTCGTGAGCGCCGTCTCGGTCTACGAGATCGCCATGAAGGTCGCTCGGGGGACGCTGGAGCTCCCCACGGATCCCTCCCGATACGTGCCCGACCGCCTCGTCCGTCACGGTTTTGCGGCACTCTCGATCGAGCTGCCTCACGTCCTCCGCGCCGGTGCGCTCCCGCTCGTCCATCGAGACCCGTTCGACCGGCTGCTCGTGGCCCAGGCACAGCTCGAAGGACTGCAGATCATCACCGCGGACCCGGCAATCGCGCAGTACGACGTCGAGGTCATCTGGTGACGATGGCCGCGAAGTCCGCCGCGCGTCCCAGGAGCGAACCGCCGGCGAAGCCGAAGCCGAGGAAGCGCCGCGCCCCGGACCCCATCAAGACCTGGACGCGCCGCCTCGAGCGGACCCGTCCGAACCTGGTTCGCGACGTCCTGGACGGGCTGGCCGAGCGCTACGGCCACCAGGCCTGGGAGCGGCGCCTCGACCCCACGAGCGAGCTGATCCTCACGATCCTGACCCAGAACAGCGCGGACACCAATGCCGAGAAGGCGTTCGAGGCGCTCCGGACGGCCTACCCCACGGACCTCCCGGCCGAGCGGCACAACGCCGGTCCCGGCTGGGGCGGCGAGGGCCTGCCGGACGGCGCGCCGCCGGACTGGGGCGCGGTCGAGCGCGCACCGATCGAGGAGCTCGTCGACGTGATCCGTCCGGGCGGCCTGGCGAACCAGAAGGCGCCCCGGCTCCAGGCAACGCTCCGGACGATCCGCGAGGCGCGCGGGGACTACTCCCTCGAATTCCTCGCGGAGATGGCGCCCCTCGAGGCGCGGGCCTGGCTGACCGCGATCGACGGGATCGGCAAGAAGACGGCGTCCATCCTGCTGGCGTTCTCGTTCGGGATGCCGCTCTTTGCCGTGGACCGGCACGTCGAGCGCGTGTCCCACCGCGTCGGGCTCATCCCACCCAGGGCAAGTGCCGACGAGGCCCACGACTACTTCCTCGCGATGCTGGCGCCCGAGTCGATGTACGAGGCCCACGTGAACCTCATCCGCCACGGCCGCGTGATCTGCCACGCCCGCAACCCCGAGCACGAGATCTGCCCGCTCCGCGCCCGCTGCCGCTTCGTCGACCCGAAGG
>DATIUS010000180.1:0-1585 GCA_035466655.1 Candidatus Sulfomarinibacteraceae bacterium | reverse complement strand
CTGACGATGAAAGAGAATTGCCGCCCACCGGCTACCGCCCGCACCTGATCGAATACCCAGACCTCGGGCCCGCGGGGATCGCGCGCTGGATCGACCTACGGAACGAATTCGCACGTGCGCTGGATCCGGTGATCACCAGCGTGGATGGGCCTTGCCCCGGGATCTTGGACACGGGGTGTGTTTGATTACGCGGCTTCCGGAAGGGTAGCCGTGAGCGTGTTCTCGTAGGTGTTCGGGGCCTGATGGCCGAGGTAGGAGTGCCGCCTCTTCGTGTTGTAGCGGACCGCCCAGCGGAAGATCTGGCGGCGACATGAAGCCTCGTCGGCGTACGTCGCGGCGCCGGCGAGGGTCTCTCGTTTGAGGGTGGCGTTGAACGACTCGGCCAGCGCGTTGTCGGCGCTCGTGCCGACGCCGCCGAGGGACTGGGTGACGCCGAGCTGGCCGCAGAGGCGGGCCAGGTCCTTGGAGGTGTACTGGGCTCCGTGGTCGGCGTGGAAGATCGCCCCGCGCAGCGATCCTCGCTCGGCGAGGGCGGCCTTGAGGGCATCGGCGACCAGGTCGGTGCGCATGTGGTCGGCGACAGCCCAGCCGGCGAGCTTGCGCGAGCAGCAGTCGATGACCGTGGCCAGGTACAGGTTGCTGCCGTTGGCGAGCGGCAGGTAGGTGATGTCCCCGACGTACTTGCGGTTCGGGGCCTCGGCGGTGAAGTCCCGCTTGAGCAAGTCAGGCACCTTCTCATCGGAGGGTTCGGGGATCGTGGTGCGCACCCGGCGCCGTAGCCGAACCCCGGCGATACCGTGCTCGGCCATGACCCGGGCAACCCGCTTGTGGTTGACCCGCTCCGGGGCCGGGACTGCGTCGTTGAGCTCGGCGGTGATCCGCGGCGCGCCGTAGGCCTTGTCGTCCTGGTGCACGATCCGGATCCGATCGGCGAGCTGCGCGTCCTCGGCAGCCCGTTCGGCCCGCGCTCCGGCGGCGGCGTCCCAGGCGTAGAACGAGGACCGGTTGACCTCGATGACCTCACACATCCGCTTCACCTCGAAGGCGTCTCGGTGGTCGGCGACGAACTGGAAGCGGGTCACCAGTTCGTCTCCCCAGCGAAATACTTGGCCGCCTGACGCAGGATCGACTTCTCGGACTCGATCTTCGCCTTCTCCGCCCGCAACTGGGCAACCTCGGCCTCGAGCCGGGCGACCTTCTCCGCGGCCGTCTCCTGCCTCCCGGTAGGCGGGTTCGGGGTCGTGATCGCAGCGGTCGTCGAACCCGTGCCGAACGTCCTGACCCAGTCCGACAAGGTGCCCCGGGCGATCCCCAGGTCGTCGGCGATGCCCCGCAACGTGGCACCAGGGGTGGACTCGTACAGATCAACGGCCTGCCGACGGAACTCGTCGGTGTAGCTCTTCCTGGCCATGGGATGGATCTTCTCGCTTCCCCAGCACAATGCTGGATTCAGCGTGTCCAAGATCAGGGGTCAAGGCCCCCTTGCTCAGGGCCTTGGTCTTCTTGTCGACCTCGACCAGCTCGGTCAACTGCTCGGCCGCGAGCCGTCGCCGGGTCTTGCCGGCCAGGTCCCGCGGGCGGACCG
>DATIUS010000179.1:0-8094 GCA_035466655.1 Candidatus Sulfomarinibacteraceae bacterium | reverse complement strand
CACGAAGACCTGGTGATCGATCTCGAGCGGCGGCGCGTCAAGCGCGGGAAGCGACGGATCAGCCTCACCCCGACCGAGTTCGAGATCCTGCGCCACCTCGCCAGCCGACCCGGGCGGGTCTACACCCGAGCGGAGCTGCTGGAGCTGCTCCGCGACTACGAGGCTCTGGACCAGGACGAGAAGACGATCAACGTCCACGTCAGCCACCTGCGCGACAAGATCGAGGATGACCCGTCCCAGCCCGTGTTCGTCCAGACGATCCGGGGCGTCGGCTACGCGTTCGCCGAGCGCTAGGACAACCGGCACGTGGCGGACGGTGCGCCCGCTCCCCTGACCGACACGGCGGCGACGCCGGCGGACGCGAAGCCGGCGGACGGGAGGCCGGCGGACGGGAGGCCGGACGGCGCAAGTCCGGGCACCGCGAATCCCGCGAGCCTCGCGCAGCGGATGATGCCCCACACCTTCCAGGGCCGAATGACGCTCGCGTTCGTGGCAATCCTCGCCCTGACCCTGATCCTCGTCACCACCCTCGTCCTGAACCGGTTGGGTGACTACTTCGACCAGCAGCAGCGCGAGGACCTGACGGCTCGGTCCCTCGGGGTCGCCCAATACGTCGCCCTTGTCGCCGAGGGCGCGAGTGGTCTGCGGCCGGTGGTCGACGGCTCTGGCCTGCTCGACGGGGCGGTCGTCCTCGAGCTCAACCGGACCAGCCAGCAGCGGATCCTCGCCGATCGGCTGGCGAAGGCGGACGTCCGGATCCGGCTCGGGGCGGCGTCGGGCGGCGTCTTCATCCCGGCCTCGAACGGGGAGTTCACCGCCCTCCTCGAAGCCGGTGCGCTCGCCGGCCAGCGGCGCGAGCCGATCACGAGCGACGCGATCTACTACACCGTCGCCGGCACGCTCCTGCCGTACGTGGTCGAGGTGACCCTCTCGAACCCGTTCACCTACCGAGCGACCGCGATCGGAACGACGACCGGCCTCCTGGCGATCATCGGGATCGTGGCCCTCGCCCTGTCCGTCGTGGCCGCGGCGGCGCTCGCACGCCGCTTCACGACCCCGCTCCGGCGCCTGACCGAGGCGAGCCGCGGCCTGGCCGAGGGCGACCTCGCCCGTCGCGTGCCGACGGATGCGGCCTCGGCCGGCTCCGAGGAGCTGACGGAGTTGGCCCTCCAGTTCAACGCGATGGCCGACCGCGTCCAGGAGAGCGTGGAGATCATCCGCCGCGACCGCGACCGCTCCCGGGACTTCCTGGCCGACGTCTCCCACGAGCTGCGAACCCCGATCGCGGCGCTCCGGACCTTCAACGAGCTCCTCCTCGAGCGGGCCGGCGAGGATCCGGTGGCCCGGGTCGAATTCCTCGAGTCGAGCGGTGTCCAGCTGGAACGGTTGGACTGGCTGGCCCAGAACCTCCTGGAGCTGTCCAAGCTCGATTCGGGGCTCGTTCTTCTCGACCTCCGCCCCGACGACCTGCGGGCGACCGCGGAGCAGGCCGTCGAGCAGGCGGAGCCGGCGGCGCGGCGGCGCGGCGTGGACCTCGCGATCCAGATGCCGGACCACCCGCTCCGGATCCGCCACGATCCGGTCCGCGTGGGGCAGGTCGTGGCGAACCTCGTCGGCAACGCGATCAAGTTCACGCCCCGCGGCGGCCGGATCGTCGTGGACGTGGCACCGACCGGCGACGGAGCCCGGATCGTCGTCACCGACAGCGGGGTCGGGATCTCTCCCGACGAGCTGCCGCGGATCTTCGAACGCTTCTACCGCGGCACGCGGGCGAGCGAGGCGCGCGGGAGCGGAAGCGGCCTCGGCCTGGCGATCGTGCGGAGCATCGTCGAGATGCACGGCGGGTCCGTATCGGTCGAGAGCCGCCTCGGGCGTGGTTCGACCTTCACCGTGACGCTCCCGCGTGATCCCCGGATCGCGGACGGCAGCCGCTCGACCGGCGCCGACGCCAGCGAGTCCGAGCGGGCCGCCATGGCGGATTCTTCATCGAACGCCGCACCCGGGCTGAACCCGGATGCCGCAGCATGATGGCTGTCCACGCGCCCCGGCCGCCTTCACGGCGTCCCGGGCGCTCCACCTTCGGCACTCGGATCGATCCCAACGAATGACACACCAGACCGACGACCCCGCCACGCCCCCCGACCCGGACGAGTCCGATCACCTGACGGGCTCGAACGACGCCGTCGAGTCCGGCCGACCCGCCGACCTCGGCCGCGCGGTCGACCCCGTCGATGCCCTCGACTCGGCCGGCGATTCGCCGACCGTTGCGTACACCCCGCAGCACGAGCCCCGGCCGAACTGGGCGATGGCGGGCTGGGCGGACGTGCCCGCGGGTCACGATCCGGCGGCGCCGGACCCGACGACCGCGGGCGCGAACCCGGTGGTCGCGACTGCCGCGGCGAGCACGACAGCTGCCGCGGCCACGACCCGGCGGGCCGGCGGCGGCCAGGGGACCGTCATCGCGGTCGCCCTCCTGTCGGCGACCCTCGCGTCCGGAGGGACGTTCCTCGTGCTCAAGGGCAGCGGCGCGCTCGATCCGGGGGCGCCGGTGGCGGAAGCCGGCGCCGCGGTCACGGCGGGTGCTCGCCTGCCGATCACGATCGACGAATCGTCGGCCGTCATCGACGCCGTGGCGAAGGCTGGACCGGCTGTCGTCCGGATCTTCGTCACGGGTACGGCGACGGACATCTTCGGCGGGTCCATTCCCGAGGAGGGCGTGGGCTCCGGGATCATCTTCGACGCGGGTGGATGGATCCTCACCAACCGCCACGTCGTCACCGGCGGGAGCGGCGATGTGGCCAGCTCGCTCACCGTGGAGCTGAAGGACGGGCGCCAGTTCGATGGCACGGTCTACGGCATCGACACGCTCACCGACCTCGCGATCGTGAAGATCGCGACGACCGATCTCACCGCCGCCGCCATCGGCTCGTCCGCCGACCTGGAAGTCGGACAGCTGGCCATCGCGATCGGGAGCCCGCTCGGCACGTACTCGAACTCGGTGACGAGCGGGATCATCTCGGCGACGGGCCGGACGGTGACCGTCCAGAACGGCGATCGCCTGAGCAACCTCATCCAGACCGACGCCGCGATCAACCCCGGCAACAGCGGTGGCCCGCTCCTCGACGCCCTCGGGGAGGTCATCGGGATCAATACCGCGGTCGCGACGGACTCGAACGGCATCGGGTTCGCCATCCCGATCGACATCGCCCGGCCGATCATGCAGCAGGCCCTCGCCGGCCAGGAACTGTCGCGCCCATATCTCGGCGTCCGCTACCTCGCCGTGGACCGCCAGGTCATGGACGAGGAGGGCCTCACCGTGGACCACGGGGCGCTCGTCCGTCGCACCCAGGACGGGACGGGTGCCTCCCAGGACGGCGTCATTCCGAACGGCCCGGCCGATCGGGCCGGGGTCCGGGAGGGCGACATCATCATCTCGGTCGGCGAGCATCCGGTCGACGCCGAACACCCGCTGGACCTCGTCCTGGCCGGCTTCGCGCCGGGTCAGTCCGTGGACCTCGAGGTCGTGCGCGGCGAGCGGACGCTGACGCTCACGGTCACGCTCGGGACTCGCCCGAGCGACCTGTAGGCACGCGTCGGGCCGGCCGGGCCTACGGTGAGCGGCGCCGGCGGATCTGCACGCCGGCGAAGTCGAGCGGCCCACCGAGGTCGACCTCCGGCTTCCGCACGCGCACGACGACCTCGTCGAGAACGGCGAAGTCGGCGAGCAGCTCGTGGGCGATCGCCTCGGCGAGCGCCTCGATGAGGTTGAAGGTCGTCGATTCCACGATCGTCCGGATCGTGTCGTAGACCCGCGAGTAGTCGATCGTTCGCTCCAGGTCGTCCTCGAGGCCGGCCGGCTGGAGGTCGAACAGGAGCTCTGCGTCCACCTCGAACCGCTGGGCGGTGACCTTCTCTCGCTCGTGGACGCCGTGGCGCGCCTGGAAGACCATCCCGGCCAGGGCGATGTGATCCGCCATCAAGCGTCTCCCACCCGCCAGGTGTCGCGCACGACCGCGTCGGCCACGCGCGCGGCCCGGACGTTCTCGCGGACGTCGTGGACGCGGACGATGTCCACGCCGGACGCGATCGCGAGGACGGTCGTCGCGAGGGTCGCCTCGAGGCGCTCGTCGGCCGGCAGGTCCAGGATCCGGCCGAGGGTCGACTTGCGCGAGGCCCCCAGGAGGATGGGGCGGCCCAGGATCGTCAGGCTCGCGAGGTCGCGCAGGACCGCCACGTTGTGCTCGGCGGTCTTGCCGAACCCGAACCCGGGGTCGACGATGATGTCCTCCCACGCGACGCCCACGCGCAGCGCGCGCTCGATCGCTCGCTGGAGGTCCGCGACGATCTCGGGCAGGAGCGTCGTGTAGTGCGCCTCCGCCCGGTTGTGCATGAGGACGATCGGGACGCCGCGCTCGGCGGCGAGCCGGGGGAGGGCGTCGTCCTCGGCCACGCCCCAGATGTCGTTGACGAGGTGGGCACCGGCGTCGAGCGCAGCCTCGGCCACGGCCGGCTTCGTCGTGTCGATCGAGACGGGCATGCCGGGCAGCGCGGCGCGCACGGCCCGGACGACCGGGACGACCCGGGCGATCTCCTCGTCGGCGGGCACGGCCGTGTGGCCGGGTCTGGTGGATTCGCCGCCGATGTCGAGGATGTCGGCGCCCGCCTCCACCATGGCCGTGGCGAGCGCCACGGCCTCCCCGACGCGCTCCTCCGCCCCGCTGCCGGCGAGGAGGCCGTCCCCGGAGAACGAATCGGGCGTGACGTTGACGATTCCCATCACGAAGGTTCGGCTGCCCCACGCGAACGTCTGCGGCCCGATCAGGGTCGCGCCAAGGCCGGTCGGGAGGCCGTTCGAGGCGCCGTCGCTCATTCGCCGTCGTCCTCCGGGTCGCGCAGCTGCGGGTCGTCCACGATCCGCCGGCGCGCCTCGCCGACAAGGTACAGCGACCCGGCCACGACGATGGGCCCCCTCGCGCGGGCGAGCGCCGCGCCCACCGCCGCGCCCGGGTCCTCGATCGCCTCCACGCTGGCGATCCCGGCTGGGACGCCGAGCTCCAGCCAACGTCCGGCCATGGCCCCGGCGGGGAGTGCCCGCGGCAGGTCCAGGGAGGTGGCAATCACGGTGGCGCCTCGCAGCGCGGAGCACGCGGCGAGGGCGCGGATCAGCCCGTCCACGTCCTTGTCGGCCATCGCAGCCACGACGAGGGTGAGCGGTGGTGGGACGGATGCTCGGCCACCCTCCATGTGGGGTCGGAGGTCGTCGAGGGCCCGGGCGAGCGCGGCCGCTCCGGCGGGGTTGTGGGCGCCGTCGAGGAGGACGTCCCGACCGCCTGCGCGAACCAGCTCCAGCCGGCCCGGCCAGGTCGCCGCCGCGTAGCCGCGACGGCGGGCGCCATCGTCCGTCTCCGCGATGCCGGCCTCGGCGAGCGCGTCGAGCAGCGCATCCGCGACGGCAACGTTCGCGGCCTGGTGACGACCCCGGAGCCCGATCCGCGTTCGCCCGAGCCGTGGCAGCTCGACGTCGATTCCGTCCCGGTCCCAGCCGAGCAGCGGCGCCGGGGCGGTCACCCGCAGCGGGACGCCGAGCCGGCCCGCGCGGCGCCGGATCACCGTGAGCCCGTCGCCGTCGGCGCCGGTCACGGCGAGGTCGCCGCGCTCGATGATCGCGGCCTTCTCCCGGGCGATCCGGGCGATCGTGGGGCCCAGCCGGTCCATGTGGTCCAGCGCCACGTTCGTGATCGCGGCGACGCCGCCATCCCAGGCATGGGTGGCGTCGAGGCGCCCGCCCAGGCCCACCTCGACGAGCGCGACCCGGATGCCGGCCTCGGCGAACCATCGGAAGACGACCGCGGTCAGGAGCTCGAACTCCGTTGGCTCGCCGTGGCGCCGCGCCACCCGGTCGGCGACCGGCAGGACCTCCGCCACGAGCCGGGCGAAGGTCGCCGGATCCACCGGCCGCCCATCGATGGCGAGCCGCTCCCGGTAGCTCACGAGATGGGGCTTCGGCGTCTCCCCGGCACGGATCCCGGCCGCTCGGAGGGCGCTCCCGGCGAGGGCCAGGACGCTCCCCTTGCCGTTCGTGCCGGCGACGAGCGCGCCCCGGAACTCGTGCTGGGGGTCGCCGAGCGCCCGCAGCAGCGCCCGGGTCCGGGCGAGACCCAGCCGGATGCCGAACCGACCCCTCGACTCGAGCGCGCGGACCGCCCAGCCGTACCCGGCGGTGCTCAACGGTCGGTCAGGTCTTCCTCGTAGAAGACGCACTGGTTGAAGCGCGGCGAGAGGCAGACGTCGTTGACGTATCCCTGCTCGAGGTGGACGCCCCCACGCAGCTGGCAGCGTGACGTGGTGGCGTCCTGGCGCACCAGGGCCTTCAGGAGATGTGGTGCGTGGATCGGGATGGCGCCCCGGGCCCCGGTCATGAAGAAGTGCGCGCAGACGTTGCGCCGGAGGTTCGGCAGCCCGAAGGCCCGCGCCCGGGCGATCTCCGCTCCGGGCCGAGCCGGCATGCCGCGTGATCCGACGGCGACGGCGGAAGCCTGGCCGGACGCCGGCTGGCCGGACGCCGGCAGGCCGGTGCCGCTTCGGGCGCCGTAGGGCAGACCCGGCCCGGATCCGGCGGCCCCCGGCGGAACCCTGGAGATCGGGCCGAGGCCGAATGCCGGTCGCCCGTCTCGCCGGACCGCGCGCTGGGGCCTGGTAGTGCGAGGATCCACCAATCCTCCATCGGATTCAACGCACGCCCGGTTCATGCACGCCCGGACGTGACAGGACCGCACCAGCGTACACCGGTCCGCCCGACGGACGCCGGTTCCCGGCCGGTCCGGCCGGGTGTGGCGCGACCGCGGGGCGCGATCCTGCCCGCTCGCATCCGTGCGATCACATCCGTGCGACCATACGTCCCGATGCCGACCCGTCGCGACGAGCGCGCCTCGCACGTTCGTCCCCGCCCCCCGAGCACGGGCCGCCCCGCGCCGCAGCGAGCCCGCGTGCCGGCTCCCGACGCCTACCGACTGAAGCAGGCCCGCGGTCTCGATCGACGCCGGCGCGGCCTCCCGTTGCCGGCCCGACTGCTCCTCGTCGTCGCCGTCGTGGTCCTCGGTGGCGCCGTCTTCGTGACGGCCACAGGTGGGATCGGGTCACTCGTCGGCGCCCTCGGGACCTCGCTCGTGGGATTCGTCGACGACATCAGCGCGACCCCCGTCCCGTCGTCGAGCGCGATCGTGATCGCCGACGCGCCGGTCATCGCCTCGCCGACCGAGCCCTACACCAACCAGCCGCTCGTCGACCTCGAGGTCACGATCCCGGACGAGTACGTGGGCGACCCGGCCGTTCGCGTCCGCGTCTACCTGGCCCTCGAGGGCCAGGAGCCGGCACCGATCACCGAGACCACCGTGGGCTCGACGATCCGGCTGATCGTCCCGGTCGAGCTCACCCCGGGTCGCAACGACCTGTCGGCCACGATCGTCGAGGCGGGCATCGAGTCGGAGGCGTCGCCGATCGTCACGTACGTCCTCGACACGGAGCCGCCGGCGTTCGTCCTGAGCTCGCCCAAGGACGGGGTGACGGTCAACCGGCCGGACGTGGCGATCATCGGCACGACCCAGCCGCGAACCACCCTCCTTGCACGCAACGAGGCGAACGGGACATCGATCTCCGGGCAGGCCAGCGCCGACGGCACGTTCAGCCTCGATCTCCCGATCGAGACCGGGCCCAACGGGATCCGGCTGACCGGCCGGGACCCGGCCGGCAACGAGGGCGAGCTGATCTTCTCCGTGGTCCGCGGGAGCGGCAGCCTGACCGCCACGCTCACCGCCTCCGCCTATCGCGTCTCCGTGGCGTCGATGCCGGTCTCGCTCCAGTTGAACGTCCTCGTCACCGATCCGGACGGCCGGCCGCTCGAGGGCGCGATCGTCACGTTCAACCTGACGGTCCCCGCGATCCCGCCCGTCGCGACCGAGGCCGTCACCGGAGGAGACGGCCGGGCCACCTTCACGACGACGCTTCCGGCGGGCGTGACCGTGGGGGCCGGGCTCGCCACGGTCGTCGTTGCGACCGCCGACTTCGGGACGACCTCCGCGAGCAAGACGATCACCT
>DATIUS010000178.1:0-11592 GCA_035466655.1 Candidatus Sulfomarinibacteraceae bacterium | reverse complement strand
TCGAATGGCGAGGCCCGCCGGATGATCCAGAACGGGGGCCTCACGGTCAACGGTGAGCCGATCCGCGACGCGGCGGCACCGCTGCCGCCTCCGATCGACGGCACCTGGTGGGAGGTCCGGATCGGCAGGCGCCGCCGTGAGCTGGGCCGGCTGACGCGCTAGGGCCGATGGCGAGTGCGCAGGATCTCGAGGACTGACCGGGGCTGCTGACCACGCTCCGCCAGGAGCACGAGGGCGTGGTAGAGGAGGTCGGCGGCTTCGCCGGCCAGCGCGGCCTGTGTCGCGGAGCGGTCGCGATCGGCGGCTTCGGCCGCGGCGTCGTCCTTGGCAGCCATGAGAACCTCGGTTGCCTCCTCGGTGACCTTCCGCCCGGCGGCGTCGACGCCGCCGTCGAGCAGCGCGGTCGTGTGCGATCCCGCCGGGCGGGTCCGCCGGCGCTCGTCGATCGTCTGCCAGAGCGACTCGAGCCAGGCGAATCCCTGGGGTTCAGGCGGGGGAGTGGCGTCATCGGCACCGCGGTCCATCTCGGCGTCCGCAGGCTCAGGGTCGAAGCAGCTCCGGGTCCCGCGATGGCAGGTCGGCCCGGCCGGTCGGACGGTGGCGAGGATGGCGTCCCGGTCACAGTCGAGGTCGAGCCTGACGACCCGCAGGGTGTTGCCGCTCGTCTCGCCCTTCCGCCACAGCGTCCGGCGTGAGCGCGAGTAGAAGTGGAGTTGGGCCGTGGCCAGCGTCAGGGCGAGCGCCTCGACGTCGGTGTAGGCCACCATCAGCACCCTGCCATCCGCTTCGTCCTGGACGACGACCGGCACGAGCCCGTCGGGGCCCCAGTTCGGCTCTCCGATCATGCCGCCACCCCCGGGGTTGCCCGGACCGGGATCCCGGCGGCGAGCAGTGCGCGTTTGACGTCCGCGATCGTGTGGATGCGGCGATGGAAGATCGAGGCCGCGAGGATCGCGTCCGCGCCGCCGTCGGTGACCGCGGCCACGAAGTCCGCCGGGCCCGCAGCCCCGCCCGAGGCGATGACCGGGACGGACACGCGCGAGGTGATCGCCCGCAGCAGCGCGGTGTCGTAGCCCGACTGGGTCCCGTCGCGGTCGATCGAGGTGACGAGCAGCTCGCCGGCGCCCAGCTCGGCGGCTCGAACGGCCCAGGCCACGGCATCGAGACCGGTCGTGTCGCGCCCGCCCCGAACGAGGACCTCCCATGCCGGCATCTCGTCGGGCAGACCAGATCGCCAGGGCGGCCCCTCGCGCCGGCGCGCGTCGACCGCGACGACCACGGCCTGGCGGCCGAACCGGCGGGCGCAGCGGGCGACGAGATCGGGCTCGGCGACGGCGCGCGTGTTGAGCGACACCTTGTCCGCGCCCGCCCGGAGCACGTCCCGCATGTCCCGGACGGTTCGCACGCCGCCCCCGACGGTCAGGGGAATGAAGGCTCGGCGAGCCGTTCGCTCGACGATGTCGAGGAGCGTCCCGCGGCCCTCGGGGGCGGCCGTGATGTCGAGGAAGACCAGCTCGTCCGCGCCCTCGTCGGCATAGCGCGCGGCGAGCTCCGGCGGATCGCCCTCGTCCACGAGGTCGACGAACTTCGTGCCCTTTACGACGCGGCCGTTCGCCACGTCGAGACAGGGAATGACCCGGCGCCGGAGCACCTCAATCGCCTCCGCTCGTGCCGCCCGCGCCGACGGGGCTGCGCTCGGCTCCGGAGCCGGCGGCGAGGGCCGTCGCCCAGCGCGTGAAGTTGGCGAGGAGGCGGAGACCGGCACCGCCGCTCCGCTCAGGGTGAAACTGGACGCCCAGGACGTTGCCACGGTCCACGGCCGACACGAACCGCCCGCCGTGCTCCGTCTCCGCGAGGGTCACGGCGTCGGCCGACACGCCCTCGGGGCGGCCGGCGTACGAGTGGACGAAGTAGAGATCGGTCCCGTCGGCGATCCCCGAGAAGATGGCGTGCTCGCGGCGCTGTTCGACCTGGTTCCAGCCGATGTGCGGGAGCGTCGGCGTTCGCTCCAGTTGCACGGTGCGACCGGGGATGACCCCGAACGTCGCGGCACCGTCCTCGTCGCTGCCGTCGAAGAGCAGCTGGAGCCCGAGGCAGATCCCGAGATACGGACGGCCGAGCGCAATCCAGCGCAGGAGCGGGTCCACGAGTCCGGCCCGTGCCAGGCGTCGCATCGCCGGCGCGGCAGCCCCGACGCCCGGGACGATGACCGCTTCCGCGCCCTCAAGGTCGCCCGGGCCCGTCGCCACGCGGACCTCGGCGCCGACGGAGGTCATGGCCTGCTCGATGCTGACGAGGTTCCCCGCGCCGTAGTCCACGATCGCGACCCGGAGCCCGCCACGCGGGCCGCCGCGGTTCACCCGAGCGTTCCCTTCGTCGAGGCGACGCCCGCCCGGCGCGGATCCGGCTCGCAGGCGGCGCGGAGGGCGCGGGCAAGCGCCTTGAAGGCGGCCTCGGCGAGGTGGTGGTCGTTCCGTCCGGTGCCGCGGAGGTGGAGCGTGGTTCCGGAGGTCCGCGCGAACGCCTCCAGCGCGTGTTCGATGAGCTGGGTCGAGAGCGTCCCGATCCGCTCGGCGCGGAACGGCAGATCGACGACGGCGTAGGGTCGGCCGCCGACATCGACGACGGCCGTCGCGAGAGCCTCGTCCATCGGCACGGAAGCGTCGCCGAAGCGTCGGATTTCGGCACGCTCGCCCAGCGCGGTCGCCCACGCAGAGCCGAGCACCAGCGCGACGTCCTCGACCGTGTGGTGGTCGTCGACCTCGAGGTCGCCGGTCGCCTCGATCCGGAGGTCGATCAGCGAATGGTGGGCGAGCGAGGCCAGGAGATGGTCGTAGAACCCGACGCCGGTCGAGATCGACGCCTCGCCGCTCCCGTCGAGGGCGACGCGAACGGTGACGTCGGTCTCGCGGGTCCGCCGGCGAAGCGCGGCCAGCCGCGCCCCGGACTCCAGGGTCTCGATCGTGCCGAGGGGCGTCGTCATCGGGCGTCCTCCTGCTGCAGCTCGCCTGCGGCGTCGATCAGGCGGTCGTTCTCGGCCTCGCTCCGGACGGTGATCCGGAGGCAGTGGGCGAGCGGATGGCCGGGCCCGAAGGTTCGGGGGACGAGCCCGCGGGCCAGGAGTCGCTCGGCGGTGCTCGCAGCCGCCTCGGCCGTCCCGAAATCGATGAGCACGAAGTTCGTGACGGACGGCCCGACGTGCCAGCCTGCCGCCCCGAGCTCCCTCGTCAGCCGGGCGCGTTCGCGTTCCACGCGCGACAGGTTCTCGGCCAGGATCCCGTCGTCGAGGAGCGCCTCGGTCACGATCGCCACCGACGGCACGGCGACGGAGCCGGGTGGGCGGTACGGCGCCAGCCGGGCGATCACCTCGGGTCGGGCCAGGGCGAACCCGACCCGCAATCCGGCCAGTGCATAGGCCTTGCTCGCGGTCCGGATGACGATGAGCCGACGGTACGCCCCGCGAAGGCCGACGAGCGAGCGACCGACGAATTCCGCGTACGCCTCGTCGAGGACCACGACCGGCATCTCCGACCCGTCGGCCTCCGCGTCGACGGCGAGGTCACGGAGCAGTCGCTCGATCGCTCCGTCGGGCTCGGGAAGGGCGGTCGGGTTGTTCGGGCTGCAGAGCCAGACGACGTTCGCACCCCGGGCGGCAGCACGGACGCCGCCGGGGTCCATCGCGAACCCCGCCTCGGGGCCCAGGCGCGGGACGGCCCGGACGGTGGCGCCGCGCTGCTCGGTGTCGACGCGGTACATCGCGTAGGAGGGCGTCGGGATGACCGCGCCTCCCCCGGGCGGCAGGAATGCCTTCGCGATGAGGTCGAGGATCTCGTCGGCGCCGGCACCCACGAGGACCTCGTCCGTGCCGACGCCGTAGCGCGCGGCGGCCGCAGCGACGAGCCGGCGGTAGTCCGACGGGGGGTACTCGGAGATCGGTCGGTCGAAGGCGTTCGCGGCCAGCAGCCGGACCGCAAGCTCCGGCGGGGCCGGCGATGTGTTCAGGTCGAACCGGGCCACCCGCTCGATCGAGACGCCGTACCGCGCAGCGACTTCCTCGTCCGTGGCCTCCCAGGCGTACGCGATCGGCGTCGTCGGCGACGTGAAGGTGACCGGTGTGGGGTTCACGCCGGCGTCCTCGTCTCCGCTCGGGACGGTTCTGTGGAGGGCGCCGGCTCGTCGCGGAATCTGACCTCCACGGCGGCGGCGTGCGCGGCCAGCCCCTCCGCCTCTGCGAGCGTCCGGATCGTTGGCCGCAACGTCCGCAGGCCGTCGCGGGTGATCCGCTGGATCTGGAGGTACTTGCCGAAGGTCTCCACGGCAAGCGCGCCGCAGCCACGCGCGAGGCCGCCGGTGGGCAGGACGTGGTTCGCGCCGGTCGCGTAGTCGCCGGCCGATTCGGGTGCCCACGGCCCCACGAAGACCGACCCCGCATTCCGGATCGCAGCGACCACGGGCTCGGGATCCTCCACGTCGATCGAGAGGTGTTCCGGGGCATACGCGTTGGCAACGGCGACCGCCGCCTCGAGATCGGCCACCAGGATGATCCGGCCGTGCTCGCCGAGCGAGCGGGCGAGGATCGCGCTCCGCGGTGCGGCTGCCAGGAGCTCCGCGACCCGTGCCTCGACCGCATCGGCGAACGCCGGCGACGTGGTCACGAGGAGGGCGGGCGAATCCGGACCGTGCTCGGCCTGGGTGATGAGGTCGGCAGCCACCCGAAGGGGGTCAGCCGGCGGTCCGGCGATCACCATGCCCTCGGACGGTCCGGCTGGAAGGTCGATCGCGGTGGCGCCGGCGAGCTCGAGCTTCGCGGCGGTCACCCAGGCGTTGCCCGGCCCGACGACGAGATCGGCCGCCTCGATGCCGAGGTCAGGGAGACCGTAGGCAAGCGCGCCGATCGCCTGCGCCCCGCCGGCGACGATCAGGGCGTTCACCCCGAGCAGGCCCGCCGCGCCGAGGAGGACGGCGTTCAACGTGCCATCCGGCCCGGCCGGGGAGGCGACGACGATCGTGCCGACCCCCGCGACCCGCGCCGGGACGACCGTCATGAGGAGCGAGGACGGATAGGCGGCGGCCCCACCAGGGACGTAGGCGCCCACGCGTTCCACCGGCTGCCAGCGCCGCTGGATCTCCACCCCCGGGACGATCCGCGTGATCGTCGAGGCCGGGCGCTGGCGCTCGGCAAATCGCCGGATGTTCGCGATCGCCGCCGTCAGGGCGCCCCGCGTGGGCTCGTCGAGCGATTCGGCAGCTGCCGCCAGCTCGTCATGCCGAAGCACGAGCCGTCCTTCGGAGAGGCTGCCACCGTAGCGGCGACCAGCTTCGGCCATGGCGGCGCTTCCGCCCCGCTCAACGGCCGCGAGGATCACGCGAGCCGCGGCACGGATCTCGGGGTCGGGGACGGCACCCCGCCGAGCCAGGGCTGCGACGGCCGGGTCCGTGGCGGCGCCCGGCCCGCTCGACCGGAGATCGAGGCGGGTCAGGTTGAGCGCCGTGGTCATGTCGCGGGCGCTCACGGGACGATCTTCTCGATCGGCAGGACGAGGATGCCGGAGGCGCCGGCCGCCTTGAGGCGGGGCAGGAGCGACCAGACGTCGTCGGCGCCGACGACCGAGTGGATGGCGATCATGCCGTGGTGCGCGAGCGGGATGACCGAAGGCGATTCGAGGCCGGGCAGCAGCGCCTCCAGCTCGGGGAGATGGTCTGCCGGGGCGTTCATCATCACGTACTTCCGGTCCCGGGCGGCGATGACGGCACCGATCATCGTGTCCAGCGCCGCGAGGTCGGCCGGGCGCTCGATCAACGCGGTGGGGTTGGCGACCAGGATCGCTTCGGACGCCATGACGTCGCCGATCGCCCGCAGGCCGTTCATCGCGAGCGTGGAGCCCGTGGACACGAGGTCGACGATGGCCTCCGCGAGCCCGAGACGAGGCGCCACCTCGACGGCCCCCGACAGCGCGATGACCTCAACAGGGATGCTCCGCTCGCGGAAGAACCCTCGCGTCACGTTCGGGTGGGCGGTCGCCACCCGGAGACCGGCAAGATCGTCCACCGCCTGGTACGGCGTGTCGGTCGGCACGGCCGCGGCGAGGCGGCAACGTCCGTACCCGAGTGAGCGAGCGATGGGAAGCTTGACGCCCGTCTCGGCCAGGAGGTCCCCCCCGGTGATCCCGGCGTCGGCGACGCCGTCACCGACGAACTCGACCACGTCCGAGGTTCGGACGAAGAGGATGTCGAGACCGAAGTTCTGGACCCTCGCGACGAGGCTTCGATCGTGCTCCTCGAAGACGAGCCCGGCGCCGTGGAGCAGCGCGAGCGTCGGCTCGACCAGCCGCCCCTTGTTCGGGACGGCGAGCCGCATGCGGTCGCGCATCAGCGCTCGGTCCCGGCGGCAGGGTAGGTGAGGGCGCCCGTGCCGCGGAGCCGGTCAAGGAGCAGGCGGTATCCGCCTTCACCATGGCGGAGCCACGAGGCGATCCTGGTGATCGTCGCCGTGCTCGCCCCGGTTCGCCGGGAGATCTCGGCGTAGTGCATCCCGCCGTCGAGGAGGCGAGCGACAGACCAGCGCAGCGCGAGATCATGAAGCTCGCCGAGGGTCAGGAGATCCCGAAAGAACCGCTCCGCTTCGCCCCGGTCCTCGAGTGAGAGGATCGCGTCGAACAGCGCCAGTGTGTCATCCGTGCGCCAGGAGTCGTCTGCGACCATGGTTGTTGCCCTCTGCCTCCGCCTTCGGGTCCGGACCGCCCAGGTGCCATCTTGCTATGCTACCATAGTAACGTAGTAAAACGGTAACACGGCCTGGAGCGGATGGCAACCTTCGATCTGCTTGCCGCGATCGACCTTCGTGGCGGACGAGTCGTCCGCCTTCGGGAGGGCGACTTTGCGCGCGAGACCGTCTACTCGGACGACCCGGTGGAGGTTGCGGAGCGGTTCGTCGATGCGGGTGCGAGGTGGCTCCATGTCGTCGACCTCGACGGGGCACGGGACGGCAACTCGGCCCACGCCCCGGTCATCCGTCGGATCGTGGAGGCCATAGGGGAGCGAGCCTCGGTCGAAGTCGCGGGCGGACTGCGGAGCCAGGCGGCTGTTCGTGCGGCGCTCGAAGCCGGAGCCGCTCGGGCAGTCGTCGGCACGGCCGCCCTGGCCGATCCCGCCGTCGCCGCCGCGCTCGTGAAGGCGCATGGTGCGAGCCGGATTGTCGCCAGCCTCGATGTCAGGGACGGCCTGGCCGTGGGACGCGGGTGGGTGGCCGGCGCTCCCGGCACGCCCGTGGTCCGGGCAATTGCCGTCCTCATCGATGCCGGCATCGGCTGCCTCGAGGTCACCTCGATCAAGCGGGACGGCTCCCTGGAGGGCCCGGACCTCGAGCTCCTCGCCTCGGTCGTGCCCCGAACCGGCGAGACCACGGTGATCGCATCGGGCGGGATCCGTACCGTCGAGGATCTGCTCGCGACGCGGAATGTCGGCTGCGCCGGCGCGATCGTGGGTCGAGCGATCTACGAGGGGACGCTCGAGCTGGGCCGTGCGGTCCGGGCGATGGAATGACGTGAAGGAGCGGCGCCCGGTCAGTGACCCGCGGCGTCCGCCCCTTCCTTTCGATGGGCCTCGATGACCTTCTCGGCCAGGTGGGCCGGGACTTCCTCGTAGCGGTCGAGGGTCGCGCTGAACGTCCCCCGGCCGCCCGTGATCGAGCGCAGCTCGGTCGCGTACGAGAACAGCTCCGCCTGGGGCACGTTGGCGTTGATGACCTGCATCCCACCATCCGTGTCCATTCCGAGAACCCTACCGCGGCGCCCGTTGAGGTCGCGGTTGACCTCACCCATGAACGCCTCGGGAACGCGGATCGCGACCGTCATGATCGGCTCGAGGAGCACGGGCTTGGCGTTGTGGACGCCGTCCTTGAGCGCCATCGACGCCGCGATCTTGAACGACAGCTCGTTGGAGTCGACGTTGTGGAACGAGCCGTCGTAGAGCGTCGCCTTGATGTCGGAGAGCGGGTAGCCGGCCACGACGCCCTCGGCGGCCGTTTCGCGGATCCCCTTCTCGATGCCGGGAAAGAACTGCTTGGGCACCGATCCCCCGACGACCCGCTCGGCGAACTCGACCCCGCCCCCGGGGTTCGGCTCGAGCTCCAGCCAGACGTCGCCGAACATCCCGTGACCGCCGGTCTGCTTCTTGTACCGACCGTGCACCTGGGTCTTGCCCCGGATCGTCTCCTTGTACGGCACCCGCGGCGTCTTCGTCACGATCGCCGACCCGAACTTGCGCTTGAGGCGCTCGATGATGACCGCGGTGTGCGCCTCGCCCATCGTGACCAGCACCTGTTCGCCGGTCTCGGTTCGCTCGACCCGGGCGGTCGTCTCCTCCTCGAGCATCCGCTGGAGGGCCGGGCCCATCTTGTCCAGGTCCGACTTCGACTGCGGCTCGATCGCCACCATGAGCGTCGGGATCGGGAATTCGAGCCGCGGAAGGCTGAGCGGACGCTCCTTTGTCGAGAGCGTGTCGCCGGTCGCGGTGACACTGAGCTTGGCGATCGCGCCGATCTCGCCGGCCTTCAGCTCGCCGATTGCCTCCTGCTCCTTCCCGTGGAGCAGGAGGAGCTGGCCGACCCGCTCATCCTCGTTCCGTGTCGAGTTCCAGACGTGGCCCTGGGACCGGAGCGTCCCGGACAGGACCCGGAGGTATGTGAGTCGCCCGACGAACGGGTCGGCCGAGGTCTTGAACACGCGAACGAGCAGCGGCCCGGCCGGGTCCGGCGCCACGAGGACCTCGGCCCCGGAGCGATCGGTCGTGCGCGCCGGCGGTTCGTCCGCGGGCGACGGCAGGTACCGGATGAAGGCGTCGAGGAGGGCGCGCAGCCCGATGCCGCTGGCGGCGCTACCGACGAGGACCGGAGCGAGCACGGATTCCTTGACGCCCTTGCGCAGGCAGGCCTCGAGCTCCGCGTCGGAGATCTCCTCGCCCTCGAGGTACTTCGTCAGGACCTCGTCGTCCGCCTCGGACGCCGCCTCGAGCAGCTGGTCCCGCCGACGGTCCACCTCGGCCGCCAGCTCGGCTGGGATCGGCACCTCGACGTCCTTGCCGCCCTCGGAGCGATAGGCCTTGCGGTGGACGAGGTCCACATACCCCGTGAACGACTCCGCGGCGCCGATGGCAAGCTGGAGCGGCGCGATCTTGTTGCCGAACGAGGCGCGCAGGGCGTCGAGGGCGCGGGCAGGATCGGCGTTCTCGCGGTCGCACTTGTTGATGAAGAAGCAGGTCGCGGTGTTCGTTGCACGGGCGAGGGCAACGGCATTCTCCAGGCCCGCCTCGACGCCGCCGACCGCATCCATGACCAGCAGCGCGCCGTCCGTGGCGTGGAACCCTGACACGACCTCGGCTGCGAAATCGAGATAGCCCGGCGTATCCACGATCGTGATCCGGGTGCCGTCGGTCTCGAAGGTCGCCACCGCGAGGCTGAGCGACTCGCGCCGCTTCTGCTCCTCGGGCTCGAAGTCCAGGTGGGACGTGCCGTCGTCCACGCGCCCGAGGCGGGGGACCGCCCCGGCACGAACCAGGAGCTGCTCGCCGAGCGTCGTCTTGCCGGAGCCGGCATGCCCGGCCAGGACGACGCTCCGGAGGTGGGGCAGGTCGACGTTCTTCATCGTCATCGGGCGGTCGGTCCTCTCTGCTGTCGGAACGCGATGCGGAGGGGTGGTGCGAGGGGCGATGCGAAGCTCTGAACCGGCCGGGACGGAGCCTGCCGCGGCGGTCCGGCCATGATAGTCCGGTATACTCCCGCCCGATGTCGGGACATTCCAAGTGGTCCACGATCAAGCGCCAGAAGGGTGCCAACGACGCGAAGCGCGGGGCACTCTTCACGAAGGTCGCCCGCGAGATCATGGTCGCGGCGCGCACCGGCGGCGGGGACGCCGAGGCCAACTACCGCCTTCGGCTCGCGATCGACAAGGCGCGTGCGGTCAACATGCCCATGGACAACATCAAGCGGGCGATCGAGCGGGCGACCGGAGCCGGCGAGGGCGAGCAGTTCGAGGAGATCGCCTACGAGGGCTACGGGCCGGGTGGGGTCGCGATCCTCGTCGAGGCGGCCACGGACAACCGGAACCGGACGGCCTCGGACGTGCGCTCGATGTTCACGAAGGCCGGCGGGCAGCTGGCGGGCAGCGGGGCGGTCGCGTGGCAGTTCGAGCCGCGCGGGCTCATCTCCATTCCGGCGGCAGGGCGGGACGCGGACGATGTCGCCCTGACGGCCATCGACGCGGGCGCGGCGGACGTCGACACGTCCGATCCGGATCTCATCGAGGTCTACACCGAGCCCGCGGACCTGGAGCACGTCCGCAAGGCGCTCGAGGCTGCCGGAATCCATGTCGAGTCCGCCGAGGCCACGATGATCGCCAGGACCACGGTCGAGCTGGACGCTCACCGAGCCCGCCAGAACCTGCGGCTCATCGAGCTCCTCGAGGACCTCGACGACGTCCAGCGCGTGACGGCGAACTTCGACATCCCCGAGGACGTCTTCGCCGAGGTCGCCGGGTGAAGCGGGCGGCTCAGCCGAGGACAGCCGAAGGCGGAGCCGAGGACCGGAGCGTTGGCCCTCCGAGGACCGAGGCGACGCCCCTGCTAGCCATCGGTCCGAGGATGCGAGGACCGCAGACGACAAGGCCCGGCTGGTCCGGCTCAGCCGCCCGATGATCGTCCTGGGCATCGACCCAGGGACGGCAGCCCTCGGCTGGGGGATCATCGAACGGTCGGGCGGGAACCTCCGCCTGCTGGATGCCGGGTGCTTCGAGACGAGCGCTGAGCTCGGCCTCCCGGACCGGCTCCTCGCCATCCACCGGTTCCTCGGACAGCTGATCGCGCGGCACGACCCGGCGGTCGTCGCGGTCGAACGGCTCTTCTTCTCGCGCAACGCCCAGACCGCGTTCGCCGTGGGGCAGGCCCGGGGCGTGGTCCTGCTGGCGGCCGCGGAATCGGGCCGAGCCGTCCGGGAGGCGACGCCGAACGAGGTCAAGATGGCGGTCACCGGGTCGGGCAGCGCCGACAAGACGCAGGTCGGCCGGATGGTCGCCGTCTGCCTCGGCCTTTCCGAACCGCCGCGCCCGGACGACGCGGCGGACGCCCTGGCGGTCGCGATCTGGGCAGCGAACTCCGAGCGGTCGGACGGACCCTCGGCCGCCGGCGCACCGGTCCTGGACCGCGCGTCGGTCGATCCGATGGTGCAGGGCGAGACGAGCTACGCGCGAGCGGTCCGCGAGGCGCTCGTGCGCGACCGGGCGGGCGCTGCCCGTTCGCGCAAGACCGCGACCCGCTCGTGATCGCCTCGCTCGACGGGACGGTGGGTGCAATCGCCTTCGATTCGCTCGTGCTCGAGGTCGGCGGAATCGGCTACCGGGTCTTCGCGGCGCCCGGCGTGCTTGCCTCCGCCACCGCCGGCGGCCGCCTCAAATTGCACACGCATCACCTCGTCCGCGAGGATCTCCAGGCCCTTTACGGCTTCCGGACGGCCGACGAGCTCGGGTTCTTCAACCTGCTGCTGACCGTCACCGGGGTGGGGCCGAAGGTGGCGATGGCGATCGTGGGTAGCCGCCCGCCGGC